>DASQWC010000020.1:0-26385 GCA_035640475.1 Actinomycetota bacterium
GGCTCCCATGCCACCGCGGAAGTAGTCGCCGTACGTGTCGCGCAGCTGGCGCCAGATGTCTTCCGAGATCAACTGCTTGGGCGCGAGCTTGCTGAACTCCTCCCACGCGCGCTCCATGAGCTCGATGCGCGTCGTGACGCGCTTGTCGATCTCGCGGATGGACTGGTCGTACTCCCGCTTCTTCGCACGCAGCGGCGCGCCCTGGGCGCCCTGCTTCTCGAGGTCGCGGACCGCCTTCTCGTAGTCCTTCTGTCGCTTCTGCTTCGCGGCCTCGGCCTCGCCCTGGAGTTCGTCCTTCTCGCGCTGGAGGTTGGACTCGAGCTTCGCCATGTCCTTCGTGCGCTTGTCGGTGTCGACCCACGTCACGACGTGCGAAGCGAAGTAGATGATCTTCTCGAGGTCCTTCGGCGCGAGATCGAGCAGGTAACCGAGGCGCGACGGAACGCCCTTGAAGAACCAGATGTGGGCCACCGGGGCGGCGAGCTCGATCGAGCCCATCCGCTCGCGACGAACGCGGGCGCGGGTCACCTCGACGCCGCACCGCTCGCAGATGATCCCCTTGAAGCGGACGCGCTTGTACTTTCCGCAGGCGCACTCCCAGTCCTTCGTCGGACCGAAGATGCGCTCGCAGAACAGGCCGTCCCGCTCGGGCTTGAGCGTGCGGTAGTTGATCGTCTCGGGCTTGCGGACCTCACCGTTGGACCACATCCGGATCTGCTCCGGCGTGGCGAGGCCGATCCGAAGCTGATCGAACTCGTTGACGTCCTGAACGCGTTGCGTCGCTTCAGTCACCGTTTAGAGCTCCTCTCCAGCACTCGCGCGTTCGGGCCGCGACAGGTCGATACCAAGCTCTTCCTGCACGCGGTAGTCCTCGTCTGTCTCCCTGACCTCGATCTGCTTGCCTTCCGCCGACAGCACCTCGACGTTCAAGCAGAGCGACTGCATCTCCTTAATGAGCACCTTGAACGACTCGGGGATACCGGGCTCGGGGATGTTCTCCCCCTTTACGACGGCCTCGTAGACCTTTACCCGGCCGAGCACGTCGTCCGACTTCACGGTGAGCAATTCCTGAAGCGCGAAGGCGGCGCCGTACGCTTCGAGCGCCCACACCTCCATCTCCCCGAAGCGCTGGCCGCCGAACTGCGCCTTCCCTCCCAGCGGCTGCTGCGTGATCATCGAGTACGGGCCCGTCGATCGCGCGTGGATCTTGTCGTCGACCAGGTGGAGCAGCTTCAGGATGTAGACGTAGCCGACCGAGATCGGCTGGTCGAACGGCTCCCCGGTACGCCCGTCCCAGAGGATCGAGCGGCCGTGCTCGTCGACGAGTCGCTCGTTGACCGTTGCCGACGACCCGTGCAAGCCGGGGTCGAGGGCGTGGTTCAGCAGCTCGCGGATCTCCTCCTCGCGGGCGCCGTCGAAGACGGGCGATGCAATGCGCTGGCCGCCGGGAACCGAGGCGTGGTCGCTGCCCCATCCGATGCCCTGCATCCAGCCGGGGGCCGAGTCGAAGTGCCAGCCGGTGTGCGCGACCCAGCCGAGGTGTGTCTCGAGGATCTGTCCGAGGTTCATTCGGGACGGCACACCCAGCGGGTTGAGGATGATGTCGACCGGCGTGCCGTCGGCCAGGTACGGCATGTCCTCCTGCGGCAGGATCTTCGAGATCACGCCCTTGTTGCCGTGGCGTCCGGCGAGCTTGTCGCCGTCGGAGATCTTCCGCTTTTGCGCGACGTATACCCGGACGAGCTGGTTCACGCCGGGCGCGAGCTCATCGCCGCCCTCGCGCGTGAAGACCTTTACGCCGATCACGGTGCCGGACTCGCCGTGCGGAACCTTGAGAGAGGTGTCGCGGACGTCGCGAGCCTTCTCACCAAAGATCGCGCGCAACAGGCGCTCTTCCGGGGTGAGCTCCGACTCGCCCTTGGGCGTGACCTTGCCGACGAGGATGTCCCCGGGGTTGACCTCGGCTCCCACGCGGACGATGCCGCGGTCGTCGAGGTCTTTCAGCAGCTCCTCCGAGACGTTGGGGATGTCGCGCGTGATCTCTTCCGGGCCGAGCTTCGTGTCGCGCGCCTCGACCTCGTGCTCCTCGATGTGCACGGATGTGAGCACATCGTCGCGCACAAGGCGGTCGGACAGGATGATCGCGTCCTCGTAGTTGTGGCCTTCCCACGACATGAACGCCACGAGCAGGTTGCGCCCGAGCGACAGCTCGCCGTTGTCGGTGCACGGACCGTCGGCGAGCACCTGGCCCTGAGACACGTGATCGCCTTCGGACACGATCGGCCGCTGGTTGATGCACGTGCCCTGGTTGGAGCGGCCGAACTTGTTGAGGTAGTAGGTGCGGTCTGAGCCGTCGCGGTGCTGCACCGTCACGAAATCGGCGCAGACTTCCTGCACGGTTCCGGCCTTCTCGCACAGCAAGATGTCGCCGCCGTCGGCGGCCGCACGCGTCTCGACACCGGTGCCGATGAGCGGCGCCTCGCTTCGCAGGAGCGGAACCGACTGGCGCTGCATGTTCGAGCCCATGAGCGTCCGCGGTGCGTCGTCGTGCTCGAGGAAGGGAATGAGCGATGCCGAGACCGACACGATCTGCCGCGGCGAGACGTCCATGTACTCGATTCGGTCGGGCTCGACGTATACGACCTCGCCGCGCCTCGAGCGGCACAGGACGTGATCGTCGGTGAACCGCCCGCTGTCGTCGAGCGCCGCGTTGGCCTGCGCGATGACGTATTTGTCCTCGCGATCTGCCGTCAGATAGTCGATGTGCTCGGTCACGCGGCCGCCCTCGACCTTGCGGTACGGCGTCTCGATGAAGCCGTAGTCGTTCACGCGCGCGAAGCTCGCGAGTGAGCCGATGAGACCGATGTTCGGTCCCTCCGGCGTCTCGATCGGGCACATGCGGCCGTAGTGGGACGGGTGGACGTCGCGAACCTCGACCCCGGCGCGCTCGCGCGACAGACCGCCGGGCCCGAGGGCCGACAGCCGGCGCAGGTGCGTGAGCCGGTCGAGCGGGTTGGTCTCCTGCATGAACTGCGAGAGCTGGGACGTCCCGAAGAACTCCTTGATCGAAGCAGTGAGTGGGCGGATGTTCACGAGCGACTGCGGCGTGATGGCTTCGGCGTCCTGCGTGGACATGCGCTCCTTGATGACCCGCTCCATGCGGGCCAGACCGATGCGGATCTGGTTCGCGATGAGCTCGCCGACCGAGCGCACGCGGCGATTGCCGAAGTGGTCGATGTCGTCTGTGTCGTGTTCTGGATCGCCTTCGTGCAGCGCGAGGAGGTAGCGCAGCGCGGCGAACAGGTCCTCACGCGTGATGATCGTGATCTTGTCGGAGTGGGTGACGCCGAGCTTTGCGTTGATCTTGTAGCGGCCGACCTTCGCCAGGTCGTAGCGCTTGGGGTTGAAGTACATGCCGTGCAACAGCCCGGCGGCCGACTCCGCGGTCGGCGGCTCGCCCGGACGGAGCTTGCGGTAGATGTCCATGAGCGCTTCGCCCGGCGTGCGAATCTGGTCGCGCTCGAGGGTCTCGCGGACTGCGTCGGAGCGCCCGAGGATCTCGAAGAGCGCCTCGTCGGAGATCTCCTTCTCGAGCGAGTCGCGGTCGATCTCCGCTTCGCCGGTGCGCAGGTTGAACTTGAACGCGTGCAGTGCGCGAATGAGGACGGCCGCGCTCTGCCGGCGCTTGCGGTCGATGCGGACGCCCATGGTGTCGCGGCGGTCCATCTCGAACTCGAGCCACGCACCGCGGGCCGGGATGATCCGGCACGAGACGAGCTCGCGGTCGGAGGTCTTGTCGAGCGCGCGGTCGAAGTAGATGCCCGGGGAACGGACGAGCTGCGACACGACGACGCGTTCGGTGCCGTTGATGATGAACGTGCCCTTGTCGGTCATCATCGGGAAGTCCCCCATGAAGACCTGCTGCTCCTTAATCTCGCCGGTCTGCTTGTTGATGAACCTGGCCTTGACGAACAAGGGAGCCGAGAAGGTCATGTCCTTCTCACGGCACTCTTCGACGTCGTACTTGGGCGGCTCGAACCAGTGCTCGGCGAACTCGAGCGCGAGATTGCCGGTGAAGTCTTCGATCGGGGAGACGTCGCGGAAGGCTTCGGCGAGTCCCTCCTCTCGGAACCAGGCAAAGGACGTGCGCTGGATTCCGATCAGGTCGGGGAGGTCGATGATGTCCTTGATCTTCTGGAAAGAGAGGCGTCCGTTCGTTGCGAGGCTAGATGCCTCAGCCAATGCTCACTCCCTTCTTCACACCAGTCGCAGGGGCGGCCTGACGGCCGATCCTGGACGCAGCCGCCGGCCACCAATGGACAAGCATCGACGGTCGAGCGGTTGCTAGGTCCCGGGCACGCAGAAACGCCAGTGTAGCGGCATGCCTACACTGGCGTCAACGGGTGGTCAACGCCGTACTGCTGATGAACCGGTTATACGCCCCTGACCGGCGGTCGTCAAGGTCTCTGTGGATAACTCCCACGGCCCCGGCGGGCAACTGCGCGCCCCCGCGCGCTCCCAGTTAGATCGGGGGGCTGCCGCGCTTCGCGCGGCGGCTCCGCTTCGCTCCGCGGCCCCCCGAACCCCCCGCGGCCGTTGGGGCTAAGGCGCGACAGATAGCGCAAACAACCAGCAAATTGGCTGGCCACGGCCGTGCCAGGTCGCACAGAGGTCCATCGACCACTCCCCCTCCGGGAGGTCGACGGTCAGCTCGGTCTCCAGGGCAGGATCGATTCGCTGGGACGGGTATCCCGACCGTGAGTGCTGGAACGGCCGCACCGACTCATCGTCGGGCGCGATCTGGGCGTCGATCCGAAGCAGGACCTTCTCACCCTTGTGAACGACAAGCCCCTTGGCCTGGCGTTTCTGCTCGTGGGAGTAGCACTTGGCCGGCGCGCCGACCTGGTCGCTCCAGCAGAACGAGCTGACATTGCCTTTCTGGGTTCCGGCGGCCGAGGTGATCGTGGCCGAGCGCGGGGGCCCGATCGGGAGCGGCGTGGGCGTCGCGAGCGGGGTCGGCGATGGCGTCGGGGACGGGCTCGGGCTCGGCCCCGGCTCGAGCGTTCGAATCGCGATTCGTTTGGGCTCGAAGGACGGGCCCTCGATCTGGACGACGCCCTTCGACCTCCCGCTGCACGAAACGGACAGGAGCACGAACAAGACCGCACCCAGGCGCCGCATGACCGGCTAGCCGTCCCCTCGGACGAGTGTCTTCAGCCACGTCCACGCCCGGCTCCACATCGAGCGCGACGCCTCGGCCGTTGCGGTGTCCGGCGACTTCGTGGGCTCGACGAAGTAGGCACGCTCGCCGGGACGAACGAGGCCGAGCCGGTCGCGCGCGAGCACCTCGAGCTCGGCCGGATCCGACAGGCGGGAGGCCTCGGCGGCCAGACGCCGGTTCTCGGCGCGAAGGGCGTCGCGCCGCTCCTCGAGCAGTTCGATGCGATCGCGTTGGGACACAAGGGCGCGGGCCGGGAAGAACAAGATGAACGCGGCGACCACAACCGTCACACCGACGAACAATCTCCTGCGTCCGAGCGACGTGCTCATGCTCCGCCGCCGATGGCTTCCCAGCCCCCGAACCGAGCGCCGGCGCCGAGCTGCTCCTCGATCCGAAGGAGCTCGTTGTACTTGGCCGTCCGCTCGCCTCTCGTCGTCGCTCCGGCCTTGATCTGTCCGACGCCCGTGGCGACGGCGAGGTGCGCGATCGTGACGTCCTCGGTCTCTCCCGAGCGGTGCGACATCTGGGCCGCCCAGCCGGCCCGACGCGCGAGCTCGATCGCGTCGAGTGTGTCGGTCAGCGTGCCGATCTGGTTGACCTTGACGAGCAGCGCGTTGCCACAGCGCTCGTCGATCGCCCGCCGCAGTCTGGTTGCGTTCGTCACGGTGAGATCGTCGGCCAGGAGTTGCACACGGGAGCCGATGCGAGACGTGAGCGTCTTCCAGCCGTCCCAATCCTCTTCGGCGCAGCCATCCTCAATGGAAACGATCGAGTAGGCGCCGGCGAGATCGTCCAGGACGTCGGTCATCGCTTCAGACGTGAGCACCTTGCCGTCCAGGTGATACCCGTCGTCGTGGTAGATCTCCGTCGAGGCGACGTCGATCCCAACAGCGACCTCGTCGCCGACCTTGTAGCCCGCCGCTTCGATCGCTTCGCTCGCCAGATCCAGGGCGGCGCGCGTGCCGTCGAGGTCGGGTGCGATTCCGCCCTCGTCGCCGACATTGGTGCTGAAGCCCCGGCTCGCCGCGATCTTGCGCAGGCTCGCGTTTACCTCGGCACCGGCGCGCAAAGCATCGCGATACGAAGGGAATCCGCCGGGCACGATGAAGAACTCCTGCACGTCGAGCGAGTTGTCGGCGTGCGCACCGCCGTTGATGACGTTGAAGAAGGGTGTCGGAAGCGTGCTCGCGCCCGGGCCGCCGAGGAACCGATACAGCGGGACGTCCAGCTGCACCGCCGCCGCGTGCGCCGTCGCGAGCGACACGCCGAGCACGGCGTTTGCGCCGAGCTCGGCGAGATTCGGCGTGCCGTCGAGGAGTTTGAGCGCCTCGTCCAGTCCGCGCTGGTCGAGCGCATCGCGCCCGATGATCTCGGGCGCGATGCGCTCGACCACCCCGCCCACCGCACGGCGGACGCCCTTCCCTCCGAACCGCTCATCGGAGTCCCGCAGCTCGTGTGCTTCGTGCGCACCCGTCGACGCGCCGGACGGCACGGCGGCACGTCCGGTCGCTCCGGACCGAAGGACGACGTCGACTTCCACGGTGGGATTGCCGCGAGAGTCGAGGATCTCTCGGGCGCGAACATGATCGATCGTGGTGGAAGGCGCGGTCATCCTTGCAGCTCTTTCGCTCGTTTCCAGTATTCCTCCCACTCCTGCTTCGACAAGGATTCGAGCTCGCGGCCGTCGGATGATGCGAGCGACTCCAATGCCACGAAACGCTTTGTGAACCGCTCGAGCATGTGACGAAGGGCCGTTTCCGGCTCGACTCCCATGCGCTGAGCGACGCAAACGGAGGAGAACAGCACATCTCCGATCTCAGACGACACCCGCTCGAGATCCGGCGTCTCTCCGACGACCTCGGCCCTGAGCTCGGCCACTTCGTCCTCGAGGTCTTTGATGACGTCCTCGACTGACTCGAACGAGAACCCGACGCCGACGGCGCGCCGGTAGACCTTCGCCGCGCGCGCGAGGGCGGGGAGCGCAATCGGGATCCCGTCGAGCACGCCGGTCCCCTTTTCGTCCCGCTTGATGCGCTCCCAGTTCGCCTTCACGTCGTCCGGTCCCGACACCTCGGTGTCGCCGAAGACGTGGGGGTGCCGGTGGATGAGCTTTGCGCGCAGGCCGTCCAGCACGTCCGACACGGTAAAAGCGCCTTCCTCGTAGGCGATGTTGGAGTGGAAGACCACTTGAAGGACGAGATCGCCGAGCTCCTCGCGGAGCGCATCGAGGTCGTCGGCGTCGATTGCCTCCAGCGTTTCGTAGGTTTCCTCGAGCAGATGCTGGGCGAGCGTTTGATGGGTTTGCTCGCGATCCCACGGGCAGTCCGTCCGGAGCTTCGCCATCACCGCAACGAGGCGCTTGAAGGCGTCGGCCGACGGCTCGACGACCCGGTCACGCACGGCGGCCTCGAGATCGAGACCCTTCTCGTCGGGATCCACGAACCTAGGGCCGCAGCTCCCCGTCGCCGGGCACGATTTGGAGGGTTCGGCGATCGAAGCGTCCGTACTTCGGGTTCACGACGATCGCGGCGTCACGCAGCCGGCGGCCGAGCCACGTTTCGAACTCCTGCTCCCGCGCCTGGTCGACCAGTTGCGAGCGAAGCTCGTCGCGGACGTCCGCCAGATCTTGAGAGCGCTTGTCCGTCCGTCGGTAGATCTCGAATCCGTTCGCCGACGCGACGGGCTGCGTGACGTCGCCGTCCGCTGCATTCTCGAGCGCCGACTGCGCCTGGCTCGGCAGCGACGCCATCGGTACGAAGCCCATGTCGCCGCCATCGTCGGCGAGGTTGTCGGTGGATCGGCGCCGCGCGACCTCTTCGAACGTCGCGGCGCCATTGATCTCTCTGATGGCGCTGCGAGCGTCGGCCGCCGACTCAACCGTGATCCGGAACACGCGGTACTCGACGAACGCCTCCTTTTGTGCGTCGTACGCGCTGCGGATCTTGCTCTCCGCAACACGTACGTCCTTGATGACGCGGCCGCGCAACTCGAACTGCCGGACGATGCGTTCGCCGATGACGCGGGCGTCGGCCTCCGAGAGGTTCTGCGCCTTTCGGAAGTCCTCGACGGAAAGGCCCTGGCGTCGTGCTTCTTGGGCGATGAGCCGGTCGATCTGTCGTTGCGACACCGTGATGTCCCGCCGCTCCGCCTCCTGTGACAAAACCTGCTGGCGGATCAGTCCGGTGAGGATGTTTCGGCGCGCCACACCGCGCAGCTGATCGGCTTGCCGCTGCAGAAGGTCCTGGAACGTCGGATCGGCCCGGACGCGGTCGAGTTCCGACTCGACCTGCGACTCGGTGATCTTCTGTCCGTTGACGGTCGCGGCGGCGACGGCAAACGTGGAGCATCCGGATCCCGCGAGGCCGAGCAGGAGGAACGGTACAACGGCGAGTCGCTTCATGGTTCGGCGGGGACCCTATCACGCGAAAAGAGCGGAATAACCGTTTCGCGCAGCCATTCGACGATGTTCTCATCGACCGCCGGCGGTCCGAGCGGGAGGAGCAAGGTCTCCGTCGCCTCGGATACGACCGCGCGGGGATGCAGCGCCTTGATGCGCCCGCCGATTTCGGCGTCCACATGGATCGGCCTGAGCTTCGCGACGCGACCGTGGAGCTCGTGCGGCGCGACCGAGATATCGGTGATGCCGATCTCGCGCGCATCCGCACGCAGCCGTGCCACCTCGAGCAACGTGCGTGCGGGTGCCGGCAGCGGCCCGTAACGGTCGCGCAGCTCCTCGGTCGCGTCGTCCACGTCGGACGTCATCACGGTCTCAGCGATCCGGCGGTACGCGGCGAGCCGGAGCGGCTCTCGGTCGATGTACGACGTCGGCAGATATGCATCGACGGGAAGGTCGATTCGAACTTCGGGCAATTCCGCAGACTTCATGCCGCGAAGCTCCTTCGCCGCCTCCTCGAGCAGCCGCACATACATCTCGAAGCCGACGGCCTCGATGTGCCCGTGTTGCTCGGCCCCCAAGAGGTTGCCGGCGCCCCTGATCTCGAGATCGCGCATCGCAATCGCCATGCCGGAACCGAGCTCGGTGTACTGGGCGAGCGTCTTCAAGCGCTCGTGCGCAGCCGGCGTAAGCCGAAGGTTGGACGGGAAGAAGAGGTATGCGTACGCCTGCTCCCCGGCCCGCCCGACACGCCCGCGGAGCTGGTAGAGCTGCGCGAGCCCGAGTCGATCGGCACGGTCGACGATCAGGGTGTTGACCGTCGGAATGTCCAGACCGGCCTCGATGATGGTCGTACACAGAAGGACGTCGATCTTGCGGTCCCAAAAATCGAGCATCGTCCGCTCGAGCCGATCTTCGTCCATCTGTCCGTGACCGATTGCGACGCGAGCCTCGGGGACGAGGCGTTCCAGACGCCGCAGCTCCCGCCCGATCGATTGCACGCGGTTGTGGACGACGAAGACTTGGCCGCCGCGTCCGAGCTCTCGACGAATCGCGGCGGCAAGCAGTCGCTCGTCGAACGGCCCGACGAATGTGCGTACCGGCCGCCGGTCTGCGGGCGCCGTATCGATCAACGACAAGTCCCTGATATTCGACAGCGACATCTCGAGCGTGCGCGGGATCGGTGTCGCCGTTAGCGTGAGCACGTCGACGTCGACACGCATCTTGCGCAGGAGCTCCTTCTGCGCGACGCCGAATCTGTGCTCCTCGTCGATGACCAACAGACCGAGGTCTTTGAACTTGATGTCGCTCGAGAGCAACCGATGCGTGCCGACGACGACGTCCATCTCGCCGGTGGCGAGCTCGGCGACAACCTCTTGCTGCTCGCCCGCGTCGATGAACCGCGACATCATCCCAACCTTGACCGGGAACGGGCGGAACCGCTCCGAAAATGTCGCGTGGTGCTGCTGTGCGAGCAACGTCGTCGGAACGAGCACGGCGACCTGCTTACCTTCGACGACTGCTTTGAATGCCGCGCGCACGGCGATCTCGGTCTTTCCGAAGCCGACGTCGCCGCACACGAGGCGGTCCATCGGGATTTCACGGTTCATGTCACGGCCGACCTCGTCGATCGCCCGGAGCTGATCCGGCGTCTCGTCGAACGGGAATGACTCGGCAAGCTCCCGTTCCCACGGGGTGTCGAGCGGAAAGCTGTGTCCTTTGGAGTGCAGCCGCGCCGAGTACAGCCGGATGAGGTCTGCGGCAATGTCGCGAACGCGTTTGCGCACGCGGGCCTTGGCGCGTTCCCAGTCGCCCGAGCCGAGCCGCGAGAGAGCGGGCTCGTCCGATCCGATATAGCGCTGGAGCGACTCAGTCGTATCCGTCGGCACGAACAGCCGGTCGCCGGCCGCGTACTCGATGAGCAGATACTCGCGAACGAACCCGGCCACCTCCCGGGTTTCCATCCCCACGTAGCGGCCGATTCCGTGGTGGGTGTGGACGACGGCATCGCCCGGCCGCAATTCGCCGAGCGCAGCCGGACGCTTCTGACGCTTCGGGCGAGCCGGGGCGGGCGGCCGCGCGTGCCACTCGGTATGCGTGACGACGGCCAGACGCAAGGGGGCCGAGATGAAACCGCCGTGGAGCTGCGACGCGACGACGTCGGCGCCACCCAGCTCCTCCTCGGTCAGCCGAGCGCGGACCGCTGCCGCTTCACGCGGCAACGCACAAAAGACGAGATCGAAGCCGTCCGCACGAAGCACGCGGCACCGTTCCAAAAGCGTCCGCGGTGACATCGGCTCCCACGCGTGCGCGTCGATCACCGGTGAGGAAGGCGCCGGAGCGAACGCTTCCGTCCGCCACACGTCGCGTCCCGACGCCCGGATGTCGGAGACGACACGCTCGAGCGGGAGGTGCAGCACACCCTCTTCCTCCCGGTGTCTTGCCGGCCGGTCGGTGATGTCGCGCGCGACGCGATCGGGGTCGGCCCACAACGCCGCGAGCTCCTCCTCCTGCTCGACGGCCCTCGCCGCCTCATCGGCGACGCGCAGCGGATCCAGGATCAGGACCGTGCACTCCTCGGGGAGCAGGGAGCCGAGGTCGTCCCGAGCCGGATCCCACAATCGCGGGAGCAACGATTCGCTTCCTTCCGGGACGGCGCCGTCGGCCAGCCGCTCGAGGCGGTCCGTGATGTCGTTCAGGTACGCCCTGTCGCGCGTGAGCACGGCGGCCGACCCGGCGCGCTCGCGGACGAGCGCGCTCGGCGGCAGCTCCGTGCGCGCCACCATGACGACTCCGGTGGCGTCGCCTACGGATCGCTGCGTCGCCGGATCGACCAGCCGGATCGACTCGACCTCGTCACCGAACAGCTCGATGCGCGCTACGCGATCGGATTGCGCGGGAAACACGTCGACGATGCCGCCGCGCACGGCGAACGTACCGGGATCGGCGGCGACGTCCTCGCGCACGTAGCCGAGCTCGACGAGGCCGCGAGCGAGGTCGTCCCGGTCGACGGACTCACCGACACGGACGTTGCGCGGCTCGAGATCGGCCGATCCCGGCGCCGGCTTCTGGATGAACCCCCGGGCCGAGGCGACGACGACGCGCGGTCCGGCGCCGTGCGCGAGCAGGCGCAACGCCTCGAGACGGTGAGCCGAGATGCGCGGGTCGGGAGACAGTCCTTCGTACGGAAGGACGTCCCAGGCGGCGAGCAGCGCGGTCGGCTGTACGAACTCGTCGGCCGCGGCTCGCAGCGCTTCGGCCTGGGCTTCCGTCGGGACGACGACTAGCACGCATCGGTCGAGCACGTGCGCCAGCCCGCCACAGAAGTACGGGCGAACGGCGTCGGGGACGGCCACGCCTTCGCCGCCGCCGTGGAGCACGTCGCGAAAGACGGGATCTGCCTCCCATCGCTCGAGCAGATGTCGCAGTGGTGCCGTCATCGTTCCTCTCGTACAACGCCGCTAAGGGCCAGATTCGAAAACCGGGCCCTTCCGAGACGTCAGTGTAGAACGACTCATGGACAGCGATGCGGTTCGCGAGCTCCTGCTCCCGCGAGGGATCGAAGCCCGCGAGATCGTCCGGATCGAGGGCGGGTGGGCGTCGCACACCTTCGAGGTCGACGGTGAGTGGATCTTCCGCTTTCCCCGCAACGACGAGATCGCGCGCTCCCTCGAGCGCGAGATCCGGCTTCTGCCCTCGCTGGCTCGAGCGGTGTCCTTCGCCGTTCCGCGCTTCGAGTTCATCGGCTATTACGACGACCGCCTGTACGCCGGCTACCGGAAGATCGAGGGCGTTGCGCTCGATGAGATCGAACTCGACGACCGGCTCATCGAAGGCGTTGCGCGGGCGCTTCGCGAGCTCCACGATTTTCCCGCATCCGACGCGCGGGACGTCTTCGGCGACCCGGGCACGGTTGATGCCTGGCGCGATGACTACATCCGGCTGCGCGAGAAGGCCGAGATCCAAGTGCGGCCGCTCCTCGACGCCGCGACCTGGAACGCCGTCACGATCGGCTTCGAGCAGTTCCTGACTGATCTCGACTTTTCACCGGCGCTCGTCCATCGCGATCTCGGAATGGAGCACATCCTCGTCGACCGGGAGTCGATGTCCGTCACCGGGATCATCGATTTCGAGGAAGCTGGAGTCGGCGATCCGGTCATCGATTTCGTCGGGCTTCAGATCGAGTTCGGTGACGAGCTCGTCGAGCGGATCGCGCAAGAGTACGGATCCGCGTTCGACGGGGCCGCCCGCGAACGCTGCAAGTTCTACGCGTGGATGGGATCGGTTCACGCAATCTTCTACGGGCTCGAGACGAGCCGGCAGTCGATCGTGGACGACGGCGTGCGCGTGCTACCGAAGCGGCTCGGCGTCTAGCGCGCGTGCAGGAGGTTCTGCGCGGCGTCCACGCCGTCGCGAACGAGGACGCGCATCGCCTCGAGCCCCCGCTCGATCGCGCCCTCGACCGCTTCCGCATCCTCGGGTCGCATTCTCGAGAGCACGTGGTCGGCGCCTTCTTCCTTCGACGGCGGCTTGCCGACGCCGATCCGCAGCCGGAGGAAATCGCGCGAACGAAGCGCCGCCTGGATCGACTCGAGTCCGTTGTGGCCGGCCGTACCGCCGCCCACCTTCAGCCTCACGGTCCCGGGCGAGAGATCGAGCTCGTCCTGGACGACGACGAGGCGATCCGGTGAGATGCCCTGCTTGCGCACAAGACGCGCGACGGGCCGTCCCGACTCGTTCATGTACGTCGTCGGGACGGCCAGGACGACGGCGTGGCCGTCGATCTCGGCCTCCGCAACGCGCGCTTGTCCGCGGGTCCGCTTGAGCTCGGCCCCCGACTGCTCCGCGAGCAGCTCGACCAGACGTGTCCCGACGTTGTGTCGCGTGCGTGCGTACGCAGGGCCGGGGTTTCCGATTCCGACGATGAGATACGACGGGCGATTGCCCCTTCGTCCGGGGAATACCCCCCGCCCCCGGGCGACCACCGACTAGCCCTCTTCGCCGCCCTCGCTGGCTTCCGCGGGAGCTTCGCCGCCCTCGCCCTCGACGGCCTCGCCTTCGGCCGGTTCGGCTTCCTCCACGGCGGCCGCGTACTCCTTGAGCGCCTCGAGGTCTTCGGGCGACAGTGCGGCCAGCGCCTCGGCCTCCTCGACGGAGAGCGTGACTTCCTCCTCGACGCGCGGTGCGACCACCGAGCAGAGCGTCTGCTCCGGGTCGGTGAGGATCGTGACGCCGCTCGGCGCCCTGAGCTCGCCGATGCGTGCCGTCGAGCCGATCTCCATGTCGGAGACGTCGAACTCGATGTGCTCGGGGAGGTCGCGCGGCAGGGCTTCGATGGCGACCATACGCAGCTGCACTTCGAGGATGCCGCCGAGCTTCACGCCGGCCGCCGTTCCGACGATGGTCACTTCGACCTCCGTCTGAACCGGCTTGTCCTCTTGCACGCGGTGGAAGTCGACGTGGAGCGCGACTTGCTTCACGTGGTCGATCTGAAGGTCCTTCACGAGGGCGAGGTAGTCGCGGCCGCCGTTGACCTTGACGGTCACGAGCGGGTGCGCGCCGTGCTGGTGCAGCACACGCAGCAGGTCGGAGCGTGGAACGGCGAGCGCGACGGGCTCGATGCCCGCGCCGTAGATGACGCCGGGCAGCAAACCGTCGGCCCGCAACTTGCGGACCTCGGTGCGCCCGCGGGCGTCGCGGGGCTCAACTGAAAGCACGATGTCTTTCGCCATGGGAGAGGACTCACGTTAGCAAAGCATTGGGGGGTTCGGGGGGCCGCGGAGCGAAGCGGAGCCGCCGCGCGAAGCGCTGCAGCCCCCCGATCTAACTGGGAGCGCGCGGGAGCGCGCAATTGACGAGTAACCAACGGCCGAACGAAACCTACGGTTAGTTGTCGCCGCCGAAGATGCCCGAGACCGATTCGTCTTCGAAGACGGCGCGGATCGCGTCGGCGATGATCCGGCCCACCGACACGACCGCCAGCTTCGGGAATCCCTTCTCCGGGGGGATCGGCAGCGAATTCGTCACGATCACCTTGCTCAGCGGCGAGTTCTGCAGCCGGTCCGCGGCACCGCCCGAGAACACTGCGTGCGTCGCCGCCGCGTACACCTTGGACGCACCGTTGGCGACGATCGTCTCGGCGGCCGCAACGAGCGTTCCGCCGGTGCTGATGCTGTCGTCGACGAGCACGCAGACCCGCCCCTCGACCTCGCCGACGATGCCCAGCGTGTCGACGGCGTCGTGCACCCGCGGGTCGCGGCGCTTGTGCGCGATCGCCAGCCCGGCCTCCGGGCCGAGCTTGCGCCGGAACTTCTCTGCGTCCTTCACCTCGCCGGCATCCGGCGCGACCACGACGACATCGGAGCCGACGTCGTCCCGCACGGCCTCGACGAGGAGCGGAAGCGCGGTGAGGTGATCGAAGGGAACATCGAAGAACCCTTGGATCTGCCCGGCGTGCAAATCGACCGACATGACTCGGTTCGCTCCGGCGGCGTCGAAGAGGTCGGCCATGAGCTTGGCGGAAATCGGCTCCCGGGCGAGGTGTTTCTTGTCCTGGCGCGAGTAGGGGAAATACGGGAGCACGGCGGTGATGCGCCGCGCGGATGCGCGCTTGAGCGCGTCGATCATGATCAGGGTCTCGACGATGCGATCGTTGACCGGATGCGAGTGCGTCTGGAGCACGAAGGCGTCGGCACCCCGCACCGACGTCAGGAAGCGCGCGTAGATCTCGCCGTCCGCGAAGTGCTGGATGTCGACCTCGCCCAGGGTCACACCGAGGTGCTTGGCGACCTCATCGGCGAGCTCGGGGTGGGAGCTCCCCGAATACAAGAGGAGTGTTCGGCGCGGATCGAACTCCATCAGCTCTTGGACCCCCTTCTCTTCGTCGAGCGTTTCGCCGCCTTCGGCTTGGCCTTGCGCGCCGGCTTCGCCCTTTTCCTTCTCGGCGTCGCCGGCACTCCGTACACGAGCTCGCCGGGACGGACGTCCTTCGTCACGACCGATCCGGCGCCAGTGTAGGCGTCGCTCCCGACGCGAACCGGTGCAACGAGGATCGAGTCGGAGCCGATGAAGACGTCGTCGCCGATCGTCGTCCGGTGCTTGTCTTTACCGTCGTAGTTGGAGGTGATCGTTCCGGCCCCCACGTTGGAGCCGCGACCGACCGAGACGTCCCCCAGATACGAGAAGTGCGGGACCTTCGCCCCTTCACCGATGCGCGCGTTCTTCATCTCGGCGAACGTACCGGCCTTGGCGTCTTTCGCGAGGACGGTGCCGGGGCGCAGACTCGCGAACGGGCCGACGCTCGCGCCCGGCCCGATCTTCGCTTCTCGTGCAACGGCGAATGTGACGGTCGCGCCGTCGGAGACGACCGTATCGACGAGCCGGACGTTGGGACCGATGTCACACCCTTCGCCGATCTTCGTGCGACCTTCCAGGAACGTGTTCGGCCGGAGCACCGTGTCTGCACCGCACACCACACCCGCGTCGACGTACGTCGTGTCGGGGTCGATCACGGTGACGCCGGCGTCCATCAGATCGCCGACCACTCTCCTGCGCGCCACGCGCGCGAGCACGGCGAACTCTGCTCGGGTGTTCGCGCTGAACACTTCCTCGGCATCGGCCTCCGCGCTCGTCAGCTCGTCGCCGGCGCGTACGAGCTCGCCGACGGCGTCCGTCAGGTAGTACTCGCCCTGGGCGTTGTCCCGGCCGAGCTTCGGGAGCACCCGTTCAAGCGCGTCGCGGCGGAACGCGTAGGTGCAGGTGTTGACCTCCCGGATTGCGAGCTGCTCCGGCGTCGCGTCGCGCACCTCGACGACGCCGGTGATCCAGTCGCCCGTTCGCAAGACGCGCCCGAAGGACGCCGGTCCGTCCATCGCGGTGAGGACCGACGCCGCCGCGTCGTTCTCGCGTCGCGCGCGAACGAGACCGGCCAAGCTCTCGGCGCCGATGAGCGGCATGTCCGCCGCACAGACCAGGACGTCGAGTACGCCGTCGAGCTTGCGCAACGCGAGCCGCGTCGCGTCACCGGTGCCTTTCGGATCTCTTTGGACGGCGTGCACGACCTTGAACGGAAACTTCTCGCCGGCCAGCGCTTTCTCGATGTGTTTGCCCGGCGGGACGACGAGACACACCTGCGAGATCGGCGTCGTTTGGTGGACCTGCCGCAGAGTTTCGAGGACGTGCGTCACCATCGGCCGCCCGACGAGCGGCTGCAGGACCTTCGGTCGGGCGCCGCGGAACCGCTTCGAACGACCCGCCGCGAGAACCACGGCGCTCAGGCGCGCGCTTCGTGCAGTCACGCTGGGAGGGGCGGATTCGAACCGCCATAACGGGATCCAAAGTCCCGGGTCCTGCCGGTTGGACGACCTCCCACCCCACTCAGTTTAGGCACCGCCTTCGCCGCCAACCGCCAGGCGAACACCCCAGGTGATCGGCTGCGCAACGATGACGTCGGCGAAGGTGTCGCGCACGCGCGCGACAACGTCGCGCGCGTGCGCCTCGTCGCTCGTGACCCCGACCACAGTTGGGCCGCTGCCCGCCACGAAGGCAACACCGGCGGCTCGACGCATCGCGTCGAGCCGCCCTTCGAGCCCGTCCACCAGCGCGCATGCCGCGGCCTGGAGGTCGTTGTGATGCAAGGTCGCCGGAGCATCTTCAGTCGAAAGCCTGTCGAATGCCTCGTAGGCGTCGGCAGCCGACACGCCGATGCTGGAGACGCCGAGCACGAACCATCCGTCGGTTCCGCCACCACGATTGCGGACGCGTTCGCCTCGTCCCGTCACGTGCACGAGCCCGCCGAGCATGATGCCGGGAACGTCGGACCCGACTTCGGCGGCAAGCTCGACGAGCTCTTTCGCGCTGCGCCGTGCGTTCCATGCAGCATTGAGCCCGACGAGCGCGGCCGCCGCGTCGGCGCTCCCGCCGCCCAGACCCGCGGCGACCGGAATCGACTTGTGGACGACGATCGTCGTCGGTCTCGGCTCGGCCTTCTCGGCGAGGAGCGCCGCGGCCGCGTGAACGATGTTCGCGTCGTCCTGCAGTCCCGGATGTCCGGGAACCACGACGCGCACCGGAACGTCACCGACGCCCGTCTCGATGTCGAGCCGGTCGGTCAGCGAGATCGTGTGGAGCATTCCGCGCACGTCGTGGTAGCCGTCCGGACGACGCTCGCCGACCCGCCAGCCGATGTTCACCTTCGCGGCTCCGTAGACGCGAACCTTCCGCGGCGGCGACTTCGTCACGCGGCCGCTCCGTCGCCGAGTACCGCGTGCAGCCGCGCGAAGTCTTCCAACGAAAGGTCTTCCGGTCGCGCGCGGGCATCGAGACGGCATGCACCCAGAGCCGCCTCCACCGCGTCGCGTGCGTAGCCGCCCGCGCCGAGCGAGTTGCGGAGCGTCTTGCGCCGGTGTCCGAACGCCGACCGCACGAACCGGAAGAACGCCTCGGGATCGGAAACGTCGACGGGCGGCGAGTCGCGACGAACGAACTCGACGAGGACCGAGCTCACGTCCGGCGGCGGCAGAAATACCGTGGCCGGTACATCGCCGACGACGCGAGCCTCGGCACGGAACGCAACATGGACTGTGGCGGCTCCGTAGGCGCGGCCGCCCGGCGCGGCCGTCCAACGCTCGCCGAGCTCCTTTTGGACCATGACCAGCCCGCCGGTTACTTCCGGTACCTCATCGAGGATCCGCAGCAAGAGCGGCGTGGCGACGTTGTACGGAAGGTTGGCGACGAGCCGGACCGGCTCCCCGACGAGTGCGGAGATGTCCGCCCGCATCGCATCTGCGACGACGAGCTCGACATTGCGGAGATCGCCGGTCACCTCCCGAAGCGCGGCAGCGACCTGCTCGTCGATCTCGACGGCGACGACGCGGCGTGCCGTTTCCGACAGGACGACCGTCAGGGAGCCGAGACCCGGCCCGATCTCGAGAACCGCGTCGTCGCTTGCAACGCGCGCGAGCCTGACGATCTTGCGGACCGTGTTCGCGTCGACGAGGAAGTGCTGACCGTACCGCCGACCGGCGCGCAGCCGGTGGCGGCGGAGCATGTCGGCGGCGATGGAAGGGGTCACGTGCTTGAGCACGCGACCATTGTCCTTCTTCCTACGACTGGACCTTGACCCTGATCGTCCCCTTGCCGAGCGGCGCCAGCCGCTGGAAGGCGTCGTCGCCCAGGTCGATCAATCGTCCGTCCATGAACGGACCGCGGTTCGTGATCCGAACGTTCACAGCCCGGCCGTTGTCGACGTTGGTGACGCGCACGATCGAGCCGATCGGCAGCGTTCGGTGCGCCGCGACCATGCCGTCGCCGGCATACCAGGAG
The DNA here is from genome assembly GCA_035640475.1 of Actinomycetota bacterium. Classification (GTDB taxonomy): domain Bacteria; phylum Actinomycetota; class JAICYB01; order JAICYB01; family JAICYB01; genus DASQWC01. The sequence goes on from DASQWC010000020.1 coordinate 18,939, forward strand.
GCGACGCCCTCCTGAGATCCGCCTCCGCCCTTGAACGCCGGCTCTTTGACGCCGACGCGCACGATGTGATTCCGCACGGGGCGCAGCACTCGTTCGCTCAGCAAGGTGCTCGAAACGCGCCGTCCGTCCTCGAGAAGCACGGAGAAGCGCTGCACCTTCAACCCCTCCCCGCCCTGTTGGATGATCTTGCGGACGCCGCTCTCCATGTTTGCGTCGCGATGCGTTACCACCTCGAACGGCAGCCGGACGCTGCGCTCGGTGACGATGCGTCGCACACGCACGACGCGGATCCACATGCCGTCCCTGGGTTCGGTGTCGCGGGCCGGGAAGACGTAATCGTTCTTGCCGATCGCGACGCCCGCCTGCGTCAGCAGGTTGCGAACCGTATCGGCACTCGAGACCACGTCGCGCAGACGCCCGTCAACTCGGACCTTTGCGTGGATCGCGTTGCGCACGAAGATCGACATGGTCGGTCGCAACTTCTCACCGGATTCGGGGAACACATGATCCTTGGGGCCGGGCACGAGGCCGAGGTCGTGCAGCGCCTCGCCGACCGTCAATCCGCGAGCGAGCACGCGCCGCGGGTCGCCGTCGACGACGAGCCGCACGCTCTTCGCGCGCCGGAACACCACACGGTCGCCGTCCTCGATGTTCTTGCGACCCGGGGTGACGAGGTCGGCGCGGCGCGCCGTCACTCCCTTTCGTTCGAGGAGCTCCGTTGCACTGGTTGCGTACGTTGCGGTCTGCTTGACCTTGCCTTCGACGTCGACCGTCACCCGTCGCTGACCGGCGAAAGCCAGCACCGGTGCGCCTACGGCGACGCCGATGACCAGCAGCCGGAGCAGCCACTTCGCTGCGGGCGCAAGCTGCGGCGCCGGCGCATGGTCCGGCCCGGCCGTCGGCTGATGAAGCGGGGGAAGCGGCACCGGACGACCCCGTGCAGGGGCGACGAGTACTGGGGCGGGCTGCGCCATGGGTTGGTCGGGACGCTAACAGCGGCTCACGGGCGCTGCAAGATGCCGCAAGCGAACGCGCGTTCGCTCACCAGTCGATCCGGAAGGCGGCACGCGTGTTCCTCGCGAGGAGCTCGATCAGCGCCTGCACGGGCATCGCACGCGCTGCCGCGAGCGCTTCGACTGTGTTCGGAAGCAGCGCCGGGTGGTTCGGCTTGCCACGGTGTGACTGCGGGGCAAGAAACGGCGCGTCGGTCTCGACGAGCAGCAGCTCGGCCGGCACCCGGCGCGCTGCGGCTCGCAGCGCTTCGGATTTCGGATACGTCAGATTGCCCGCGAACGAGCAGTAGTAGCCGCGCTCGGCGCACTCCGCGGCGAAGTCGACGTCACCCGAGAAGCAGTGCATGACGACGCGATCCGGCGGCCCGGCATCCTCCAGCACGCGCAGCATCGGCTCGTGCGCGTCGCGGCAATGGACGACGAGGGCCTTCCCTGTCTCGCGAGCCAGCGAGATCTGCGCGCGGAACGCAGTCTCTTGGAGCTCGGCCGGCGAACGCTCCCGGTAGTAGTCGAGGCCCGTCTCTCCGATCCCCACCACACGCGGGCGTCCGGCCAGCGCGCGAAGTGCCCGGGTCGTGGCCTCCGGATCGGCCTCGAACTCCGCGAGCTCGTTTGGATGGACCCCGACCGTCGCGTAGACGTGCGGCGCGAGCGCGACGGCTCGGTCGGCCGCAGCCGAAGACTCGGAGGGTCCCATCCCGATGTCGATGACCACGCCGACGCCGGCGTCCAGCGCATCCGCGACGATCCGCTCGGGATCGTCATCGATGTGAGCGATGTGGCAGTGGGAGTCGGCGATCGTCGGTGGGTTCACGCCTCGAGACGAGGAAATAATGCGTCGCCGGGCGTCACTCGGTTCCCGGCCGGAGCGGGCGGATCGACTCGAGGCTCGCCCTCGTAGCCCAGGCGTCCCCACAATTCGCGCATCGCGATCGGCATGACCGGGGCAAGCAGGGCTGCGACGTTCGCCAACGCCTCGGCGGCAACGTGGAGCACCGAACCGACGAGCGGCAGGTTGGCTTCGTCACGTGCGAGCTTCCACGGCTCGCGCTCGACCAGATAGCGATTCGCATGGCGAACGATTTCCCAGATCTCGCTCACCGCGTCGGGTACGCGTAGATCGGCGACGAGCGAATCCGCCGACGACCCTGCGCCCGAGATCGTTGCAAGCAGCGCATCTTCTGCTCCCTCGGAGATAGATGCGTCGGGGACGACACCGCCGAAATAGCGCTCGATCATTGCAATCGTCCGGCTCGCCAGGTTGCCGAGATCGTTCGCAAGCTCAGCGTTGTAGCGAGTCGTCATGTCCTCGATCGAAAAGTTCCCGTCGTCGCTCCAGGAGCCGTACCGCACGAAGTGGTATCGATATGCGTCCAGGCCGAACTGGTCAACGAGCTCGTACGGAGAAATGTCGGTGATCCCGCGTCCCGACTTTGAGATCTTTTCTCCGCCGACGAGCAACCACCCGTGCGCGAAGACTCGTTTCGGCAGCGGCAACCCGACCGACATCAGCATCGCCGGCCAGACGACTGCGTGATGCCGAACGATCTCCTTCCCGATGACATGCACATCCGCCGGCCAGCACCGCTGGTACAGCTCCCCATCCGGGAACCCGAGTGCCGTGATGTAATTCTGGAGCGCTTCGATCCAGACGTAGATGATGTGTCCGTCCTTCCACGGTGAACGAATGCCCCAGGACAGCGACGTTCGAGTGATCGGCTGATCGCGGAGTCCTTGCCTCAGCAGCGAGTACATCTCGTTGTACGCACGCTTCGGCTGGAGAAAATCCGGCTGATCGTCGTAGAGCCGCAGCAACCGGTCGTTGTACGCCGACAGCTTGAAGAAGTAGTTCTCCTCCTGCAGGCGATTCACGGGCCTGTTGTGGATGGGACAGTTTCCGTCGACGAGCTCGTCGTCTCCTTTAAACTCCTCGCACCGGTCGCAGTACCAGCCCTCGTATGTCCCGAGATAGACGTCCCCGGCCTCCCTGAGCGCGTCCATGAACGGAACGACACCGTCCTTGTGGCGCTGCTCGCTCGTCCGGATGAAGTCGTCGTTGGTGATCTCCAGGCGCTGCCAGAGCTCCTGCCACCTCGGGACGATGTGGTCCACCCACTCCTGCGGACCCATCTGATGCTCCTCGGCCGCCGGGCCGACACCGCCACCGTGCTCGTCGGTTCCGGTGAGGAAGTACGCCTTTCTGCCGTGCAAGCGATGCCACCGAGCGACGAAGTCGCAGACGATGGTCGGGTACGCACTTCCCAGATGCGGAACGTCGCTTGGGTAGTAGATGGGCGTCGTGATGTAGAAGGTGTCCTTCATTCCCGCTCTTTTCGTCGTTGGAGCACACGATCGTACAGGGCTCTGCGCGGAACACCGCGCTCGTCCGCCACATCGCGAGCGGCTTCTCGCAGCGAAGCACCCTTGCCGATCCTGTCGAGCGCTTCATCGATCGCACCGTCCAAGTCGACGGCTGCTTCCTTCGCGCCCTCGACGACGAGCACGATCTCTCCCTTCACCGGACGGCGCTGCAATGCGGCCACGAGCTCCGTGAGTGTTCCGCGCCGCACTTCCTCGTGCAGCTTCGTGAGCTCTCGGCACAATGCGACGCGCCGGTCGCCGAGCACCTCGAGGAGATCCGTGAGCGAGTGATCGAGCCGGTGCGGTGCTTCAAAGAAGACGAGCGTCCGCGCTTCGTTCTTGAGGCTCTCGAGGCGGCGCTGCCGTTCGGTCCGTCGTCTCGGCAGAAACCCTTCGAAGACGAACGAATCCGAGGGGAGCCCGGAGACGACGACGGCCGCGAGGATCGCTGATGCTCCCGGCACCGGTTCGACGGCGACACCGGCCGCGATCGCTTCGCTGACGAGGCGGTACCCGGGATCCGAGATCGACGGCGTCCCCGCTTCGGACACGAGCGCGACGGTCTCGCCCGATTCCATTCGCTTGAGCAGCTCGGGGGTGCGCACGACTTCGTTGTGCTCGTGATAGGAGACCAGCGGTGTGCGGATGCCGTGGTGCGCAAGCAGCTTGCGGGTGGTGCGGGTGTCCTCCGCCGCTATGACATCGGCTTCGCCGAGCACGCGGAGCGCGCGCAACGTGATGTCGGCGAGGTTGCCGATCGGCGTTGCGACCACGAACAGCCGGCCGCTCACGGCTGCTCCAATCTGAGTTGCTGACCCGGCGCGAGGCCGCACGCGCTGGCCCGGCCCCCGGCGAGCTCGATGCAACAGCGCGCACGTCGAACGCGGCGAGACTTCGCGCGCGGCCCCAAGGTCTCGACATGCAGCACGCGCAGCCGCCGGTCGCAGAAGACGGCGTCAAGGTCGTATGCGACACCCTTGGTATGGACCTGCCGGCACGGCCAAAGAATCAGCGCTTCACTCGACGAGAGCGGCGGACGCCCGATCACACCTCGCCGCCGCGCGCGAAACGACGTCGCCCACTCGACGTGGTCGGCAACCAATCCGTTAGGGCCCATTAACACGCCGCGAACCGCCCGCTTTCGCATGGTGTGTTTGATGGTAGGCCTCCACCGGGAACTACCTGGGCACTTGCCCACCGGGTCTATTCTTTGGCCAGCACGACAAGGAGACGATGTGACGCCACGCGGTAGCCACAACCGTCGGTCCAGGTGCCCCGTCTGCGGTAGTCGCAAGATCATTCCGAGCCTCGGCCGGCTCGGGCTGAGCACAGCGAAGGCCGACGGCGGCTTGCCGCGCTTCTCGTGGAGGTGCCGGGCGTGCCGCACGAGCATGCGCGCACATGCTCTACGGGCCGAGATGTGGCGTCCGCGCAAGCCGTTGTCGAACTGGTTGCAGCGCCGCGCAGCGACCGGCGTGTAACCGGCGTCCTTACGAACCCGCTCCGCTTCGCCTTCCCGCGTCCGGCATCGGCCTGACGACCGCCGGCCGTTGTCCGTCGTCGGACGACCGCGCGCGGGTGATCGCCTCGTAGAGACGCGCGCCGGCCCACGCCGCCACGCCGGCGGCGGCGATCCAGCTCGCTGCCTTCGGGAAGACGTTGACGACAACTGATGGTTGCTGCGTTGCCTGCTTGGGCGATTTGGCGCGGCGACTGCCGCGCATTCGACGCAAGGCGAAAGCGAGTGCCGTACCTCCGGCGCTACCGCCGGCCAGCATCGCCGCCGCCTTGCGGCCGAACGTCGCAAACGGAAACCGGCCTTCGAGCTCGTTGAGCTTGTGCCCGAGCCCCGAGCGCAGCTCCTCGATCTCCTTCAGCTTGTCAGTTGCTCTCGGGCCCACTTCACGTCCTCCTTGATGGACGCAACGGATCTGTCGAGACGGGGACGCCGGCGGCGCATGATGCCGATCCCAATCAGCGTGCCGCCGACGGCGAAGACCAGCAAACCGAGACCGACCAGGGCGAAGGCGACTTCGCGCGAGAACGGAAGCCAGAGGGCGAGTGAGAAAAGACCGAAGAGCAACGCCGGAAGCATTCCGATCAGAGCAAGGAAGATGATCCCGGCTCCGATGACCTGCGCACGCAGACCCTCGACTAGCTCGATGCGTGCCAGCTCGATCTCCTTACGGACGAGCAGCCTGAGATCGTCGGCGACGTCCATCACCAACTCAGCCGTCGAACGGGTCGACGCCTCGGTCATCTCCCTCCTTTCGCCGGGACGGTCCGCGAAGACGGAAAAACCGCTTCCGAGCTGCGCTTGAACCTTCCTTCCCCCTCCTAGCAGCATACCGTTGGCGATGAAGCTTTCCGAGCTATCTACTCCGGTGCTGTGTGTCGATCTGGACGCCTTCGAGCGCAATATCGAGCGCATGCACGGCTTTTTCGAGGGCAAGTCATGCAAGGTCCGTCCGCATGTGAAGGCGCACAAGACGCCGGCGATCGCTCGCATCCAAATCGATGCGGGCAATGTATCGGGCTTGTGCTGTGCAGTCGTGTCCGAGGCGGAAGTCTTTGCCGATCACGGCTTCGACGACTTGCTCATCGCCAACGAGGTGTGCGATCCAACAAAGATCGACCGCCTCCGGGCACTCAATGAGCGGGTAACGCTCACCGTCGCCGTCGACTCGAACGAGTCGGCCGAACTCCTGACCGGTACGGGCTTGCGCGTGCTGGTCGACGTCAACATCGGCTTGCCTCGCTGCGGCTGTCCGCCGAGGCAGGCCGTAGCGGTTGCGCAAACGGCAGAGAAGGCCGGGCTCCGGGTCGTCGGCGTGATGGGCTACGAGGGTCACGTCACGATCATCGAGGACCTCGGCGAGCGCGCAGCCGCCACTCGCAAATCCATCGACGTGCTTCTCGGTGTCGTGGCCGAGTTCCGTGACGCGGGAATCGACACCGGCATCGTCAGCGCCGGCTCGACGTTGAGCTACGACGTCACCGGCACGACGGCCGGTGTCACCGAAATCCAGGCCGGGAGCTACGCCTTGATGGACACAACGTTCGCACGCTCGAGCCCCTTCGAAGAAGCGCTTTGCTGTCTGACGAGCGTCCTCAGCACGCAGGGAAACATCGCCGTTCTCGACGCCGGCCTCAAGACGATGTCGATCGATCACGGCGACCCTCTTCTGCCGGACGACGTTGCGGCGGACGTCCTGTTCCTCTCCGACGAGCACACAACGCTCGCCAAGCGAGACGGCTTCTCGTCACGACCCGGGGATCGTGTATGGCTTCGCCCGTCCCACGTCGACCCGACCGTCAATCTTCACGACAACCTCTACGCCTTCCGGGGTGAGGACGTCATCGAAGTCTGGCCGGTTGCGGCGCGAGGCTACGGGGCGTCGTGAGCTGGGAGTCCGAGCTGCGGTTCGCCGAGCACTTGGCCGATGTCGCCGATGCGATATCGCGCCCCTTCTTTCGCAGCGCGGACACCGCCGTCCGCGCAAAGCACGACGGAACGCCGGTCACAGAAGCCGATGAAGCGATTGAGCGCGCACTGCGAGAACAGATCGCTTCGGCGTACCCGAACCACGACATCCTCGGAGAAGAAGAAGGAGCGACAGAGAAGGGCGCTTCGTCACGCTGGATCATCGATCCGATCGACGGCACGAAGAACTTCTCGTGGGGAATCCCGGTGTGGGGAACGCTCATCGCGCTCGAAGTCGGTGACGAGATCGTGTGTGGAGTCGCGAGTGCTCCGGCGCTCGAGGAACGCTACACGGCGTCGAGGGGAAGCGGCGCGTTCCGGAATGGGGAGCCGATCCGTGTCTCGGAGGTAGCGACGCTCTCCGAAGCCCGGCTCGGGTACACGACGGCGGCCGAACGTGGGAATCCTGCCTTCGGCAGGCAGCTGCATCGGCTGATCCACGCGGCTGCGCACGATCGCGGCATCGGCGACTTCTACGGCCACATGCTCGTGGCATCCGGATCGCTCGACGCGATGATCGAGCCGACGCTCTCGGCCTGGGACATCGGACCGCTCATCGTGATCGTCGAAGAGGCGGGTGGTCGCTTGA
>DASQWC010000021.1:0-46321 GCA_035640475.1 Actinomycetota bacterium
CACACCGGGCGCGGTGACCGTTGCCGACGTCGCCGCGTTCCTCGACACAGAACCCCGCCGATTGGTGAAGTCGCTGATCTACAGGCTTGCCGACGGCGACCTCGTCGCCGCGCTCGTCCCCGGCGATCGTGAGCTCAACGAGGTGAAGCTGAGCAGGGCACTGGGAGCCCAGCCGAAGCTCTTGACCGGCGAGGAGTTCAAGAGCCGCGGCATCGCAAAGGGCTATTCCGGTCCGGTCGGATTGGGCATCCGCATCCTCGCCGACCGCTCACTCGAGGGAGCACACAACCTCATCACCGGCGCGAACGAAGCCGATCACCACCTCGTCGGGGTCGAGCCGGGACGAGACTTCACGCCGGACGAATGGGTCGATCTCGTCACCGCTCGTGCCGGGGATCTCTGCGAGCGATGCGGCGGCAAGCTCGTCATCGAGCGCGGCATCGAGGTCGGTCACATCTTCCAGCTCGTGGGGGCCGAGTACCTCGACCGTCTCGGTGCGACGTTCACCGACGAAGACGGCACGGCCAAGCGATTCGTGATGGGTTGCTACGGGCTTGGAATCTCGCGTGCAGTCGCAGCGGTCGTCGAGCTCTACCACGACGAACGTGGGATCAAATGGCCGAAGGCGGTCGCGCCGTACCTAGTCGGCATCGTCTTGCTGTCCGACGACCCGAAGGCCGTCGCGGCCGCCGAAGAGCTCGAATCCGGCCTCGAGGACGAAGCAATAACATGCGTGCTCGATGATCGCGCCGGGGTCTCGGCCGGGGCGAAGTTTGCCGACGCCGATCTCATCGGCTACCCGCTGCAGGTCGTCGTCGGGAAGTCGTTCCTCACATCCGGACGGCTCGAAGTCAAGGTTCGAGCCACGGGCGAGAAGTCCGAGCTCGATGCCGGCGTCGACGCCGTTCGCGACGCTCTCGCGGGCTGCCCCTAGTCGGCGCGGCTCTGTCCGGGCAGCCGTTGGATGATCGTCCCGGCAAATTGCGCCGCGACCTTGAGGCCCTTGAAGAGGGCGGGTTGATCCAGCGGGGCCATCACCCGGACGACTCCGCCCTGCGCGGCCGTGAACTCGAGCCCGTTGCGCTCGAGCAGGTCGAGCATCCGCTGGTTCTCGGCGAGCACCTCCGCAGTGAACGCATCAAGACCGGCGCCGCGTCCCACTTCCCGCATGCGTTCGAGCAATGCGCTCCCGAGGCCGACGCCTTGGTAGTCGTCGCGCACGACGATTGCGGCCTCAGCCACGCCGGGTTCGTTCACGTCGAAGCGGCCCACGCCGACGAGCCGCTTTCTGCGCTCCTCTTTGATTTCAGCGACGATGGCGAATCGCTTGGCGAAATCGACGCTGGCGAGATAGGTGGCCTCGGCCTTCGTGAGGCGCGGCTTCGGTCCGAAGAACCTGAAGTATTGCGAGTCGAACGAAAGGCTGTTGTGCAGGTCGATGAGGCGATCGCCGTCCTTCGCGTCGATGGGACGCAGGAGCACGGCGCGACCGTCGCGCAACGTAACCGATTCTCGAATGAACTGGAACGGATGCATGCGGAGCTCATCGTACCGGCGAGATGTTTCGCAATCGGTCGCCGGGAAGCGCAATTGTTTGACAACCGTCTGATGTGCATGGGGTAATGCGCCGCGTGACGGACAGACCGGATCCAGGAAGCGAATCCCCGCAACCGGCGCCGCCGCCGGTCAGCCCGTCGGAGCCGGACGCGCCCGCTCCACCGGCACCGCCGATCCAGCCCGTCCAGCCCGAACCGACGCAGCCCGCGCCGCCCCAGCCGGCCCCGCCAGTCCAGCCGGCCCCGCCCGTCCAGCCGGCCCCACCCGTCCAGCCAACCTCGCCGGCCGAAGCAGTCCCGCCACCGCCACCGCAACAGCCCCCGGCTCCCGTCGAGACAGCCGCACCTGTTCCTGAATCTCAACCGAAGCCGACACATCGACGCCGCTGGATGTGGATCTCGATCGCCGGCGTCGCGGTTCTGTATCTCGTTCTCGGCTTTGTGCTCCAGGGCGGCGGTGGAAAGGACGCGCGTCCCGAACAAACGCTTATTCCGGGCGGCATTCTCGAGCGGTACATCGGCGGTGGGGACAAGGAGACCATCAGCGGGCGTGATGGTTTTCGCCTCAGCTTTCCGGTCCAGCCCGATCGATCGGTAAGTGGCTCCGGATCGAATTCTGCCGTCGGTTACACGGCCTCAACAGAGCAGACACAGTTCTCAGTCGCGGTCAGTGCTTACAAGGGCAAGCAGGTCGAGGGCGAAGCCCTCCAAAGTGAGCTGCGAAACATCATGGGGCTCTTTGCGAGGCAAGCACGTGGGGAGTTGCTGAGCACGCGATTCGTGAATGTCGACGGCCTTACGGCCATCGAATTCGAAATCCGCTTGGAGGGCGGGTATTCGAACGGTCGCGCTCTGGTCAACGGCCGACGCTTCATCCTGTATCAGGTTGTGTCACCCAGCCGGCTGTCGCCTGCGTTTAGAACGTTCGTCAATTCGTTTGAATTGGTCGATTCTTAAGCGACAAGTCTGCCGCGCGTGATCACGGCCGCGGATTTCGATCCGTTCTCGGTGAGCGTCATCACCGACCCCTACCCCTGGTACTCCGCCTTGCACGAGGGACCGCGCGTGCTGCGAGACGATCGCTGGGACATCTGGATCCTGTCTCGGCATGCCGACGTTCGCGAAGCCGTCCGCGATCACGCACGATATTCATCCGCCGAAGGCGTGACGTACGTACGCGCGCCGCTTCCGATGATGCTGACGATGGATCCGCCGGACCACGAACGGCTCCGGCGCATCGTGGGGCGCGAATTCGCGCCTCGCGACATCGAGCGCTTCCGTCCGGCCGTCGAGCGGTTCGTCGACGATGGCCTCGAAGAGCTCGCAGGGAGCCGAGATCTTGTGGAGTCTCTGGCGGTTCCCGTGCCGATCCGAGTGATGGCCGAGATCCTCGGCGTCCCGGGCACGGACATCCCCGATCTGCGCCGAATGGCAGACGACTTGGTCAAGGGCTTTGCGCTCGCGCCGGCGGACTCGGCCGGAGGCGATGCCTCGGTCGCCACGTTCGATTTCGGGCGGATCACACAGGCCATCGTCGACATTCATGGCTACTTCTCGACGATGATCGTCGAGCGCCGCGCTCATCCGGCCGACGACCTCGTCACGAAGCTGATCGAGCCGACGGGCGACGGAAGGCTGTCGGACGACGAGCTGCTCTGGTTCTGCCTGTTGCTCCTCGTTGCGGGGATCGAGACTACGACGAATCTGATCGGCAACATGGTGATCGCTCTGTCCGATCATCCGGACCAATGGCAAGTGATTCGGAAACGGCACGAGCTGATCCCGTCCGCGGTCAACGAGTCGCTCCGATTCGACCCCCCGATCCAGGGGTTCTTCCGGACGACGGTCGCTGCGGTCTCGGTCGGTGACGTCGATATTCCGAAGGGCGCGCGCGTGCTGCTCTCGTTCGGGGCCGCGAACCGCGATCCGACCCACTACGACGACTCCGATGCGTATCGCGTCGATCGCAATCCGACGGACCATCTGTCGTTCGGCTCCGGTATCCATCGCTGTCTGGGAGCCGGCCTCGCCGAGCTTGAAGGAAGGATCGTGCTCGAGAAGCTCGTCGAACGAGCACAAACGCTGGAGATCGGCGGGGAAGTCGTCCGAACGGCGAACCCGACACTGCGCGGGGCAGTGGTGCTTCCCGTTCGCCTCGGCTAATCGTTACGCAGAGCCGCCGCGGGGACTTGAACCCCGGACCCCCTCCTTACCATGGAGGTGCTCTACCACTGAGCTACGGCGGCGCCAAACCCCGCAAGGATATGCCGGGCTGACCGCCTAGGCGTTCGCGACCTCCATCTCCAGCAGGTGCGCGAGCTTCTTGCGCGCTTCCTCTTGGCGCGTCGGGATGTGCAGCCGCGGCCAGAGCCCCTCGTGCGGCTCGTAGTCCTTGAGCACCTGCTGCGCGACGGTGACCTTGTGCACCTCGCTCGGCCCGTCGGCGATCCCCATGGACGGCGCGCCCTGCCACATGCGCGCGAACGGCAACTCGTTGGAAACGCCGATGGCGCCGTGGATGTGCATGGCAGTGTGGATCGTCTTCATGAGGACTTCCGGAAGCCGCGCCTTTACGGCGGCGATGTCCTTCCGGACCTTCGTGTAGTCCTGGTACTTGTCGATCTTCCACGCCGACTGCAGCACGAGCAGACGGAACATTTGGACGTCCGTCCATGTGTCGGCGATCTGCTCCTGCACCATCTGCTTGTTCGCCAGGAGCTCACCTTTCGTATGCCGTGACAGGACGCGCTCGCACATCGCGTCGAGGCACACCTTGAGCTGCGCCACGGAGCGCATCGCGTGGTGGATCCGTCCGCCGGACAGTCGCGTCTGCGCGATCGCGAAGGCTTTGCCCTCGGGGCCGAGCAAATGGTCGGCGGGAATCCGGACGTCCTCGTACTTGATCCACGCGTGGTTGCCGCGTCCGATCGGCTCGGTTCCCGTGCCGAAGTTGCGAACGATGTTGACGCCCGGCGTGTCCTTCGGGACGACGAACATCGACGTTCCGTCGTAGGGGCTCACGTCCGGATTCGTGATCGCCATGACGATCAGGATCGTCGCGAATTGCCCGTTGGACGTGAACCACTTCTCGCCGTTGATCACCCACTCGTCGCCGACTCGCTCGGCGCGCGTCGTGAAGCTCGTCGGGTCCGAGCCGCCCTTCGGCTCGGTCATCGAGTACGCGGAGTAGATCTCGCCCGCGAGAAGCGGATCGAGCCAGCGCTTTTTCTGCTCGTCGGTGCCGTAGTGGGCGAGGATCTCCATGTTGCCGGTGTCGGGAGCTTGCGCTCCGAAGATCCCCGGGGCGGAAGCCGAGCGGCCGAGGATCTCGTTCATGAGCGCGAGCTTCACTTGGCCGTAGCCCTTGCCACCGAGGTCCGGACCGAGGTGACATGCCCACAAGTCTTTGTCCTTCACGATCTGCTTGAGCTCGTTGCGGCGCTTCATGAACACGTCCCAGCCGATATCACGCGCCGACATCAGCGCCTCGAGCGGCTCGATCTCATCGGCGACGAACTGGTCGATCCAGTCGAGCTTTTCCTGGAATTCAGGTTCGGTCTCGAAGTCCCACGACACGGACGGCCTCCTCTCTGAAGCAACCCCTCCGAAAGTCTAAAGCGACGGTGTATGTGACACTCGTACCGTCACATTGACGCCGGGGGCCCCTCGAGATCAAGGTGGGCGCCGACGGCAATCGAGAAGGAGACGACATGGCCGACGTTCGATTCGACGATCGCGTAGCAGTCATTACAGGAGCCGGTGGGGGGCTCGGGAAGTCGCACGCACTTCTTCTTGCGTCGCGAGGCGCCGCGATCGTCGTCAACGACCTGGGCGGGAATCCGGACGGCACGGGCTCCGGACACACGATGGCCGAGATCACCTGTAAGGAGATCGAGCAGGCCGGGGGCCGGGCCGTCCCGAACTACGACTCCGTTACGACGCCGGAAGGCGGTGAGGCGATCGTCAGGTCGGCGCTGGACAATTTCGGGCGCGTCGACATCGTGATCAACAACGCCGGTATTCTCCGCGACAAGTCCTTCGCCAACCTCGATCCCGAGAACCTCGATGCGGTTCTGGACGTCCATCTGCGGGGCGCCTTCTTCGTCACACAGCCGGCCTTTCGCGCAATGAAGGAGCAGCAGTTCGGGCGGATCGTGCTCACCGCCTCCGCGGCGGGTGTGTTCGGGAATTTCGGGCAGACGAACTACGGCGCGGCGAAGATGGGGCTCGTCGGGCTGTCGAACGTCCTCGCCGTCGAGGGCAAGAAGTACAACATCACGTCGAACGTCATCGCACCGATCGCCAAGACGCGCCTGACCGAGGACTTGCTCGGCCCGATGGGCGACAAGCTCAAGCCCGAGCAGATCTCGGGCCTCGTCGCGTATCTCGTGTCCGAGGAGTGCACGCTCACCCACGAGCTGTTCTCCGTCGGCGGCGGCCGGATCGCTCGTGTCTTCGTTGGTCTCGGCCCGGGCTGGTTCGGCGGCGCGGACTCCGTGCCGACGATCGAGGACGTCCGTGACAACCTCGAACAGATTCGAAGCACCGACCCCTACACGATTCCCGGCAGCGCGCAGGACGAGCTCATGGCGCTCGGACCGCTGATGGCAGGCAGCTAGTGCCGATCGACGTCGAAAAGGTTCTCAGCGCCGATCTTCTGACGGGTTCGACCAGCTGGGGGCCCGACGACATCATCCTGTACCACCTGGGAATCGGAGCGGGCGTTCCGCCGACAGATCCCGGCGAGCTCGAGTACTGCTACGAGCAGAACCTGAAGGTGCTGCCGACGTTCGGCGTCGTGACGGTCGTCGACGTGGTGTTCGGACTCATGACGATCCCCGGCATGCAGTTCAACATCGCGAATCTCCTGCAGAGCGACCACGATCTGGAGATCCACCGGCCGATCCCGACTTCGGCGACCGTTACGAACACCGCGAGAGTCACGGATGTCTTCGACCGGAAGTTGGGTGCGAGTGTCGTTTCGGAGACGACGAGCTCCAACGAGGACGGACCGCTGTTCACGAACCGGTTTTCCGCATACATCAAGGGAGAAGGCGGATTTGGAGGAGAGCGGGGGCCGAGGCCGGGCAACCTGCCGCCGGAACGGGAGCCGGACCACGTCGTCGAGTCGCCGACGCTTCCGCAGCAAACGCTCCTGTATCGGCTGTCCGGTGACAAGAATCCGATCCACGCCGATCCAAGCGTCGCTGCGATGGGCGGGTTTGACCGTCCGATCATGCACGGGCTGTGCTGGTTTGGAATGGCGTGCAAGGCCGTCGTCGATCGTGCGCTCGGTGGAGATACGACGAGCGTCATGAGATTCCAAGGTCGTTTCGGCGGCGTCATGTATCCGGGCGAGACGCTCGTCACGTCGATGTGGCAGGACGACAAAAGGATCATCGTTCGCGCAGTAACCAAAGAGCGCGGCGCTCCCGTGCTCACGAATGCGGCCGTCGAGACTCACTGAGGAGGAGTAATGGGACGCCAAGTGTTCGTCGTCGGAGTCGGTATGACCAAGTTCGAGAAACCGCAGTCGAAGGACTGGGACTACCCGGACATGGCCAAGGAGTCGATCACACGCGCGCTCGAGGATGCGGATCTCTCCTACGACAAGATCGAGCAGGCGTGCGTGGGTTATGTCTACGGCGAGTCCACGTGCGGGCAGCGGGCTGTCTATCAGTTCGGCCTGACCGGGATTCCCGTCTACAACGTCAATAACAACTGCTCGACGGGATCGACCGCGCTCTTCATGGCCCGGCAGCTCGTCGAGGGCGGCCTCGCCGACTGTGTGCTCGCCGTCGGCTTCGAGAAGATGCAGAAGGGCTCCCTCGGAGCAACATTCAGCGACCGCACGAACCCGATGGACAAGCACATCACCGCGATGATCGAGAAGCGCGAGTTCACCGGCGCACCGCCGGCTCCTTGGATGTTCGGCAACGCGGGGCGCGACCACATGGAGCGCTACGGGACGAAGGCTGAGCAATTCGCGTGGATCGGCTGGAAGAACCACAAGCACTCGGTGAACAATCCGTACGCGCAGTTCCAGAACGAGTACTCGCTGCAGGAGATCCTGGACGCGCCGATGATCTACGAGCCGCTCACCAAGCTCCAGTGCTCGCCGACGTCTGACGGCTCCGCCGCGGCGATCCTGTGCAGTGAGGAGTTCGTCCGCCAAAACGGCCTCGAAGGCAAGGCCGTGGAGATCGTCGCCCAAGCGATGGCGTCCGACACGCAGGCGACCTACGACGGCGGCGACTCGATTCACCTGGTCGGCTACGACATGTCGAAGACGGCGGCCGACAAGGTCTATGCCAAGGCGGGCCTCGGCCCCCAGGACGTCGATGTCATCGAGCTCCACGACTGCTTCTCTGCCAACGAGCTCATCACCTACGAGGCGCTCGGACTGGCCGAGGAAGGAAAGGCCGCACAGCTCGTCGACGACGAGGCCACGACCTACGGAGGCGAGTGGGTCGTCAACCCATCCGGAGGACTGATCTCCAAGGGCCATCCTCTTGGTGCAACCGGCCTCGCGCAGTGCGCGGAGCTCAACTGGCAGGTGCGCGGCGAGGCCGACAAGCGCCAGGTCGACGGGGCGAAGATCGGCCTGCAGCACAACATCGGCCTCGGCGGCGCGTGCGTCGTCACGATGTACCGCAAGGCCTCCTAGCAGCTTCCGACCACCTCGGAGAGAAGGCCCACAGAGAACGGCAGGGCGAAGTAGGCTCTGACCTGCGGGTTCCGGCTCCAATAGCCGGAAATCCGACCGTCTGAGTGTGAATTCCTGCACAGACGCTCGGCGGAGACGTCGCGACGATGGAATCCGGCGCAAGACGCCGGATGGGGCGAAGAGAAGGCGAGAGGCGGTCAACCGAGTGTCGGGCGTGCTCGCGGCCTTGATGCGCTTGCCCAAGGCCGCTCTGGGAGGCATGGGTGTCGCCGTCATGGGCGGCGGCGTATTCGCCGCGAGCCTGTTGGGCGGCGGCTCGAGCTCCGCGGCCACCCTTCAAGTCCTCGAGGGCCGAGTCACCGTCAGCGTCGACGGCGGCGCGTTCCGCACGGCGCGCAACGGCGAGGTTCTCAAGCCCGTCACCACCGTCAAGACGGCTGAGGACGGACGCGCCGCGCTGAAGTACTTCGACGGCAGTGTCAGCCGCCTCGACTTCAACACCACCTTCCAGCTCAAGGAACTTTCCGGCAAAGCAACGGGCGACAAGATCATCCGCGCGTACCAGAGCAGCGGGCGCACCTTCAACCGTGTGGTGAAGCTGACGGGATCGACCAGTCGCGTCGAGGTGCAAACGCCCAACGCAACGGCCTCCGTCCGCGGCACGGAGTTCATCGTCGAGGACGAGATCGTAAAGGTGTTCGAAGGTGTGATCGTGTACCGCTTCGAGGACGGCAGGGAAGTGCGTATCGAAGCAGGGTTCAAGTTCGATCCGGCGACCGGTGAAGTTGTGCCTCTGACGCCTGAGGACTATGACGACTGGTGGAAGTACAACAACTGCGACAACGCCGCCGGCAACACGAACATCACTCAATGCCAGCAGAACAACGAGGACGAAGTCGTCCTCGCGCAGGACGCGGCGCCGCCGCCGCCGGTAACCGGAGGCCCGACCCGCATCACCGCGACGCAGCCCTCGTTTGTCGCGCCGCCGGCTGCCGTCGTCCAACAACCCGTCGTCGTCGAAGAGTCGACCGAAGAATCAACGCCCGATCCAACTCCGGATCCGACGCCCGTTCCAACTGCGGCGCCCGTCACCGTCGGATCGGTCACGGGTACGGTCACCGACGCGTCGACAAACCAGGCGTTGAACGGAGCAGTCGTCCAGCTCGTGGGCTCGTCGCAGACCGCCACCGTGGCCGGCGGCGTCTTCGGATTTGCCGACCTCCCGGCCGGGTCGCACACGTTCCGTGCGATGCACGACGGTTACAACGCGAGTCAGAAGTCGGCAGATGTGGAGCCCGGTGAGACCGAAACTGTCGACTTCGCTCTTACAAAGGTCGAAGTGGTGGAAACGCCGACTCCGAGTCCCACCGCAAGTCCTACTGAGGAACCGACTCCAACGCCTTCAGAGGCGCCGACGGCTTCGCCCACACCGGTGCCCGAACCGGAAACGGGAACGATCGACGGCACGGTCCTCGACAGTGCGGGCCAGCCGATCCCTGGAGCCCAGATCGCTCTGGATTCAAACGCGCCTGTAGATGTTGATCTCGACGGAAGCTTCGCGTTCGATGGTCTGGTTCTCGACAGTCTTCACTCGCTGACGGCCAGCGCCCCCGGATACGACGCGCAGCCGATCGGGGGAATCCCGGTGCCGTCGACAGTTCCGATCGTTCTCGGCCTGACCACGGGCTCGATCACCGGCTCCGTGTATGACGAAGCTGGCGCCCCGATCGATGGTGCCACCATCGCGCTCGGCTCGGACGCGCCTATCCCTGTCAAGGCCGACGGCAGCTTCTCGTTCACCGACCTAGTTGCCCGCGACACGTACTCGTTAACTGCTGCAGCGCCCAACTACGCGCCGCAGACGAGAGACGAAGTTTCGGTGGGCTCTCATCAGATCTTCAACCTCGTAGTCGACAGGGGCACGATCAACGGCAGCGTCTTGGACGGCGCGAATCAACCAATCGACGGTGCACAGATTTCTCTCGATGGCGCCGACCCGGTCGCGGTGCAACCGAACGGGTCCTTTGAATTCACCAACGTTCCGGCGAACGAGCTCCACATGCTGACCGCGAGTGCGCCGGGCTACGACACCCAGAACGTCGGTGGAATCCCGGTGGGCTCGACCGTACCGTTCAATTTGGCACTGACTCGCGGCTCCATCACGGGCTCGGTTCTGGACGAGGGCGGCAACACCATCGAGGGCGCCAAGATCGCCCTGGACGACGCCGAGCCCATCGCCGTCAACGCGGACGGCAGCTTCTCCTTCACTGAGCTCATCGAACGCGACACCTACAAACTGACGGCCTCGGCTCCCGATTACGACACCCAGGTCCGCAACGAGGTTGCCGTCGGCTCCGATGAGGACTTCCGCCTCACTGCGACTCCTGGACGTATTTTCGGAGTCGTCCGTGACTCCCGAACGGGCGATCCGATCAACGACGCATACGTCTCGCTGGACGGCGCCGATCCGATCGCGACATCCAACGGATCGTATGAGTTCGGGGGCCTGGCCCCCGGCGAGTACGCGATTCGCGCGACGGCGAGCGGATACGGATCGAACAACATCGGCGTGACCGTGGAGCCGGCGGGCAACCACGAGTTCGACATCCTGCTCACGCATGAACTGAAGATCGTTCTGAACTGGAATGCCGAACCGCTGGATTTGAACGCGCACCTGTGGCTCCCGAGCACCGACAAGTACCACGTGTCCACGACCCAGCGCGGTAGTCAGACGGAGTGTCCGTTCGTCGAGCTCGATGTCGACGACACCGATGGCTTCGGACCCGAGACGATAACGATCGCGAAGCCGTACTCCGGCATGCGCTACGCGGTGCACAAGAAATCGAACGAACCCATACGGCTGTCCAACGCCGGTGCCGTCGTTCGAGTGATCGAGGGGAACGAAACGCTCGCGACGTATGACGTGCCGAGTGATGGCACGACGGAGAAGTGGTGGCACGTCTTCGACATCACCAGGGACGCGTCCACCGGCGCTTGGGTCATCACGCCGACAAACACGCTTAGTCACCCGTCTCCGGCGCCGTACGACGACGAAACCGGCGCCTGTTCACCCGCTGCGTAATCGCGCCGGAGTAGCATCGGCTCGGTGAACCGGCACCGGCGGATCGCGCTTCTTTCCTCGGCAGCGATTGCCATCGTCGTTACCGCGTTGTCGTGGGCGGGTTTGAGCGCCGGCGCGTTCCAGAGCCTGCAGCCGAGACTCGTCGACGGCCTCTTTCCCGCCGTGGAGCCGGACCCTCGAATTGTGGTTGTCATGATCGACGACACCAGCATCGCTGCCATCGGGCAGTGGCCGTGGGATCGCTCCGTGCACGCCGAGATGATTCGCAACCTCGAACGCGGACGCGCGGCACGTATCGGGTACGACGTGACGTTCACGGAGGCCAGCAATCCGGGGTCCGACGCACAGCTCGCCGCCGCGGTCAAGGACGCGAAGAACGTCGTGCTGGCCGCTGGAGTCGAATACAAGGGCCGCCCGGAGGACGTTCCGGTCGCGAGCAAGTACTACCCGCCCGTATCGGACCTCCCCAAGGGCGCTCTTGCCGTCGGGCATGTCAGCGTCTTTCCCGATCAGGACGGTGTGGTCCGGACGCTTGCGCCCGTGATTCGGCGACCGGACGGCAGGCTGCTTCCGTCGCTCGCCTTATCGCTTGCCCTCGCGCAGCCCGACGAGGCCGACATCTCACTCGCGCGGCAAGGTGTTCGGACGATCGACGGCGTGGTGCCCACCGGCGAGGCCCATCTGATGGACGTCAACTACACCGACAACTTCAAGACGTACAGCGCGATCGACGTGCTTCGTGACGACGTCCCGAAGGACGCGTTCCAAAATGCCACCGTTCTCGTCGGTGCCTCGGCTCTCGGGCTCGGTGACTACCGGCTGACGCCCCTCGACAAGCGCACCGGTCAGCCGGGTGTGCTCGTGCACGCCAACGCGCTCAACACGATCCTGACGGGCGCATACCTGAAACCCGACTCGACGCAAACCACGCTGGTCTGGGTATTTCTCGTCGCGTTGCTCATCGCCATCGGCATCAGCTTCCCAAGGCTCCTCTTCGCGCCGGTCGCACCGATCATCGTTACGGTCGGATTCGTCTTGCTCGCGTTCCAGCGGTTCGACGCGGGAGCCGTCACGAACTTCGCCTACCCGGTGTTGGCGATCGGTCTGAGCACCGTCTCATCGATCGGCGCGCGCTACTTCACCGAGCTGCGCGAGCGCCGCCGTGTCACACGCGTGTTCGGACGTTACCTGTCGAAGGACGTGGTCGACGAAGTCCTCGCGGCACCCAGTGACGCGGTCGCGTCTCTGGACGGCGCGTCGCCGGTCATCTCGGTGCTCTTCGCCGACCTTCGTGGTTTTACGAGCGCGTCGGAGAACCTTCCCCCGCGGACGGTCGTCGGCGCGCTCAACATCTTTCTCGAGGCAATGACGCGTGGAGTGCTCGAGGAGCAGGGAACGATCGACAAGTTCATGGGCGACTGCGTAATGGCCTTCTGGAATTCACCGCGCCCGGAGCCGAAGCACGCGGAGCGTGCCGTGTGCGCGGCACTGCGGATGCAGCAGTACATCGACGAGGCAATGCGCGAAGGCACGGTATCCGACTTGGCCGTCAAAGGCTGCGGGGTCGGGATCGCCACGGGCGAGGCCGTCGTCGGGAACATCGGTTCGAGCCTGCGACTCGACTACACGGTTATCGGCGACACGGTCAACACCGCCAGCCGGCTGTGCGGCGTTGCCGAGGCTCGCGACGTCGTCATCACCGAGACGTGTGCCCAGCACGTCGCAGACGTGTTCGAGCTCGAAGCTCTTGCGCCCCTGACCGTCAAAGGCAAGGAGGAGCCCTTGCGGGTCTTCCGCGTCTGCGGGCTCCAGCGTGAGGAGCACCCGCCGCAGCCGGAGGAGCTGCCCGATCCCGAAGAAACGGTCGACGCCCCGACGAAAGCTGCGAGTTACGCGCCGATTGAGCCGTTGGCCGAAGAGACGTCGTAGCGCGCGCAAACACGAGTCCCCGCTACGCTACGACTGACGAGGAGGGACATGAGCATTCACGAGATCGCCGTTCGCACGATCGACGGCGAGGAAACGACGCTCGATGAGTTCAGCGGGAAGGCATTGCTCATCGTCAACGTCGCATCCAAGTGCGGGTTCACGCCGCAGTACACGCAGCTGCAGGAGCTCCATGAGACCTACGGCGGACGTGGGCTCGCGGTGCTGGGATTCCCTTGCAACCAGTTCGGCGGACAGGAACCGGGTACGAGTGAGGAGATCAAAGAATTCTGCTCGCTCACCTATGACGTCTCGTTCCGGATGTTCGAAAAGATCGACGTCAACGGGGATGCACGCCACCCGCTGTACGGCGAGCTGACGAGCCGGGCTGATGCCGACGGCAAGGCCGGAGACGTCATGTGGAACTTCGAGAAGTTCCTCGTTGCTCCGGACGGAGCCGTCGTCGGCCGATTCCGTACGCAGGTTTCGCCGACCTCGGAAGAGGTCGTCTCCGCCATCGAGCAGCAGCTTCCCTAGCGTCCCGCCGGAAGGAGGCCGCTATGAAGGTCGGCATGGTCGGCCTGGGGCGGATGGGCGGAAACATGGCCGAGCGGCTGCGCCGCTCCGGTCACGACGTCGTTGGGTACACGCGCTCCGGCAAGGGCGCCGATGTCGCCTCGCTCGAAGAGCTCGTCGCGGCACTCGAGCCGCCCCGTGTCGTGTGGTCGATGGTGCCGTCCGGCGAGCCGACCGAAGAAGTTGTCCTCGAGCTCGGCTCCCTGCTCGAAAAAGGTGACGTCCTCGTGGAAGGCGGAAATTCCAACTACCGCGATTCCATTCGGCGCGGAGAGGAGCTGGCCGAGCGCGGCGTTGGATTCATCGACGCCGGCGTGAGCGGCGGGATCTGGGGACTGGACAACGGGTACTGCCTCATGGTGGGCGGTGATGCAACGCATGTCGAGCTTGTTCGTCCGGCGTTCGACGCACTGGCGCCGCCGGACGGGTTCGTGCACGCCGGCCCGTTGGGCGCCGGTCACTTCACGAAGATGGTGCACAACGGCATCGAGTACGGACTGATGGAGTCGTTCGCCGAGGGTTACGAGCTCCTGAAGTCCTGCGAACTCGACATCGACGTCGCCGGCGCGTTCGCTGCGTGGCGGTACGGCAGCGTTGTTCGTTCGTGGCTGCTCGAGCTACTCGTTGGCGAGCTCGAGGAAGACCCCGGTCTGGAGAGGCTCAGCGGCTACGCGGAGGACTCCGGCGAAGGGCGGTGGACGGTGCAAGAGGCCGTCCGGCTGGGCGTCCCGGCTCCCGCGATCTCCGCTGCGTTGTACGCGCGATTCGCCTCCCGGCAGGACGACTCACCGGCGATGAAAGTCATCGCGGCGCTGCGCAACGCGTTCGGAGGCCACGAGGTCAAGAAGAAATGACCGAGCGCAGCGACGCGCTGATCGTGTTCGGAGCGACGGGCGATCTCGCGAAGCGCCAGATCTTCCCGGCGCTCCACGAGATCGCCCGTCGCGGAAAGCTCGGGATGCCGGTTGTCGGCGTCGCTCGCTCCGAGTGGGATGACGAGACGCTCCGTAACTACGCGCGAGAGTCGATCGAGCGCTTCGCTCCTCATGGTCTGGACACGAAGGGGTTTGCCGATCTCGCCGCGTCGCTGTGCTTCGTCCAAGGTGAGTATCAAGACGTCGAGACCTACCGCGGACTTCGCAAACGGCTGCACGGCGTCCGTCATCCCCTCGCGTACTTGGCCGTCCCACCGACGGTGTTCACCAACGTGATCGATGGTCTGACCGAGGCCGGCCTGAACGAGGGAGGACGAGTCGTCGTCGAGAAGCCGTTCGGCAGAGATCTGGAGTCGGCACAACGTCTGAACGAGGCCGTGGTGCGGGCGTTCGGCGAGAGTGCGGTGTTCCGGATCGACCACTTCATGGGCAAAGAGCCCGTCCTCGACCTGCTCGTGTTCCGTTTCGACAACCTGATCCTCGAGCCGATCTGGAACCGGCACTACATCGCGAATGTGCAGATCACTCTCGCGGAGGACTTTGGTGTGGAGGGTCGAGGCAAGTTCTTCGAAGAGGTTGGTGCGCTGCGCGACGTCGTCCAGAACCACTTGCTCGAGCTCGTTGCCCTCGTCGGGATGGAGCCGCCGCCGGCGCCCGATGGTCGGGCAATCCGCGACGAGAAGGTGAAGCTTCTGCGCGCCGTGCGATCGCTCGATCCTTCCGACGTCGTGCGTGGGCAATACGCGTCATATCGACGCGAGGACGGCGTGGCGCCCGATTCGGAGGTGGAGACGTTTGTCGCGGCACGCGCTTACGTCGACAACTGGCGGTGGGAGGGCGTCCCCTTCTATCTGCGGGCGGGGAAACGGCTCGGACGGACGTGCACGCAGGTGCTCGTCGAGTTCCACCAGTCCGCACACCCGGTCTTCCGCGATCCCGACGCGCCGCAACCGCACCCGAACCACTTTCTGTTCCGGCTCAAACCGGACGAGGGCATGTCGCTGGCCGTGCAGATCAAGCAGGCGGGCGACCGGTTGATCAGCGCTCCCGTGGATCTGGACTACGCCTACGACGACTATCGCGAGTCGATCGACGAGACGGCCTACGAGCGATTGATCGAGGACGCGATCGACGGCGTGACGACGCTGTTCGCTCGAGCCGACGCGATCGAGGAGGCATGGCGGATCGTGACGCCGATCCTCGAAGGTCCGCCGCCGGTTCAGATCTACGAGGACGGCTCGTGGGGCCCGACCGCGGCAGACGAGCTCATCGGGGGTGCCTGGCACGACCATCCGTAGCGGGATGCGGCTGGAAGTCGTCGGAAGTCCCGGGCAACGCGCGGCCGACGTCATCGCCGAAGCCCTCAAGGAACGCGGGAGGTGCGCGCTCGCGCTGAGCGGCGGCAGGACGCCGGCGCCGATGTTCCGCCGTCTGGCCGGGAACGACGTCGACTGGTCGAACGTCGACATCTACCAAGTCGACGAACGCGTTGCGCCCGACGGTCATGCGGACAGAAACCTCGAACTCATCCGCAACGAGCTGCTGGACGGCATCGAAGGCAAGCAGCCGCGCGTCCACGCGATGGACGTCACGGCGGACGATCTTGAGGAGGCGGCCGAGCGATATGCCGCGCTCCTGCCCGAGAAGCTGGACATCGTCCATCTCGGTCTCGGCAGCGACGGTCACACGGCTTCACTCGTGCCGAACGATCCGGTCCTGGACGTGCGCGATCGGATGGTCGCGATCACGAAGCCGTACGACGGTTACGTCCGGATGACGCTGACCTTCCCGGCCCTCGAGGCGGCGGAGCGAATCGTGTTCCTGGAGGCCGGCAAGGAGAAAGCCGGAGCGGTCAGGGCCCTCGTCGCCGGTGATCCGTCGATGCCGGCCGGAAGGCTGCGCGCCCGCGACGTCCTCGTGATTGCCGACCCGGATGCGGCGGTCAGTGTGGCGCGATGAGGTCGACGAGGCGGTGGGCGAGCACCTTCAGCATGGAGAGGGCGATCTTCGGCTCTTCCTCCAGGAGCTTGTTGAAGTCGTGTCGGTCGATGCAGTACCCGCTGACGTCGGTCTTCGCGCGCACTCGAGTCGTTCGGACCGCTCGCTCGTCGAGGAGCGCAAGCTCGCCGAAGAACTCACCGGGACCGAGCTCGAGGTCCTTGTTCTGGACGGTAAGCGTGACCGAGCCCTGCTCGATGAGGAACAGACCGGCGCCGACCATGCCGGGCTGGACGAGGACCTGACCGGCCGGAGCGTCGAAGGGGAGCAGGACGCCGCACACGCTCTGGATGTGATCGGGCTCCAGAGCAGCAAACATCGGGATCGCGGAGAGCCGGTCGGCCAGCGTGTCGTCGTCCGTCGCCATGGACAACAGCATATCTAGGCCTCTGACCTGCGGTTTCATCCGCAGATCAGTTGCGGGAGCACCCAACGTGGGCTATCCTCGTACCAGCGCCGCCGATCGGCGCGAGTCGGTGCGTAGGTAAGTGGGCCCTCGGCCCACTTTTTGTTTGGGGGACGACGAAGTGAGGACCACCATGGGTAGCCGTGCCGTCCCACAAACAGGACGCCGAAAGCAAGCGCCGCGGACCGGGCGCAGCTCGCGCGACGTTTCGGCGGCCGTCCGGCCGATCGCGGAGAAGATCGCCGCGATCCACGGGCTCGTTGTTTGGGACGTCGGCTTCGTGCGCGAGGCGGGGCGCGAGACGCTGCGCATTGCATGTGATCGCGTCGGTGGAGTCGGCGCCGACGAGCTGGCGCGAGTCTCCGAGGATGTCTCTCGCGAGCTCGACCACAGCGACGTCGTCCCGGGACAGAAGCGGTACGTCCTGGAGGTGACCTCGCCGGGAGCCGAGCGGAAGCTGCAGGGAGCCGAGCAGTTCGCCGTCTGCTTCGGACGCGATGCCCGCGTCACCCTGAGCGACGGGCGGAGCGTCGAAGGAAAGATCGGCGAGCTGACCGACAACGTGGTCGAGATGGAGACAAACGACGGCGCCGTTCGTTTGTTCTTGGACGACATCCGCACCGCACGACTGGTGATCAAGATCTGATGGCAAAGAAGCGAAAGACCCCGGATCGCAATCTCGAGCTGATCGACGCGCTCGCGACGCTCGAGCGCGATCGTGGCATGCCCGCCGACACGATCTACTCGGCCCTCGAGGCGGCGCTCGCGGCCGCGTACCCGAAGACCCCGGGCGTAACGGCGACACACGCGCGCGTAGAGATCGACCGCGAAACCGGCGAAATCCGTGTCTTCGAGCAGGTCGTCGAAGAGGAGACCGAAGAAGTGCTCTCCGAGACCCCCGTCGAGACGTCGCCGGACTTCGGCCGCATCGCCGCACAGACGGCCAAGCACGTCATCCATCAAAAGCTGCGCGAAGCCGAGCGGCAGATGGCGTTCGAGGAATATGAGGACCGGACGGGCGAGGTCGTCACGGGGATCGTCGAGCAGCACGATCCCCGCTTCGTGATCCTCAACCTCGGCAAGGCCGAGGCGATCATGCCCTACTCGGAGCAGATCCCCCGTGAGCGCTACGAGATCGGCGATCGCGTGCGCGGCTACATCTGCGAGGTGCGGGAAGGCCGCGGACCGACGATCGTCGTCTCGCGTTCACATCCGGGCCTCGTGCGCAAGCTCTTCGAGCTCGAGGTCCCGGAGATTCAGGACGGGCTGGTCGAGATCAAGGCGATCGCTCGTGAGGCCGGGCATCGCACGAAGGTCGCCGTTTCCTCGAACGATCCGAACATCGATCCCGTGGGTGCGTGTGTGGGGCCTAAAGGATCGCGCGTCCGTGCTGTGGTCAACGAGCTGCGCGGCGAGAAGATCGACGTCGTCGCGCACACCGACGATGCGGGCCGGCTCGTGTCGGAGGCGCTGCAGCCGGCGCGAGTGCGCGGCGTCAGCATCGACGAGGAGAACAAGACGGCGACGGTCATCGTTGCCGACCGCGAGCTGTCGCTGGCCATCGGCAAGGAAGGACAAAACGCCCGGCTGGCCGCCCGGTTGACCGGCTGGCGGATCGACATCAAAAGCGAGAGCCAGCGTGCAGCCGGAGAACAGCCGCCCAGTGATCAGACCGGCGCGCCCGGAGTCTTCGAGCCCACGGCGCCCGAACGGCGGCCGAGACGCGGCGGCGCATCCGACGGCGAGGCCGACAACCAGACGCCGGCCGAGGCTCCCGAGCCGACGGCCGATACCGAGCCCGCCTCCCAGCCGCAGGAGGCCTCTTCATAGCAGTCCCGGTTCGAACCTGCGTCGGCTGCCGCCGGCGCGCTCCGAAGGCCGAGCTCGTCCGCATTGTCTGCCGTCCCGACGGATCGTTGACCGTGGATCGAGACGGCCGCACGCCGGGACGCGGCGCCTACGTATGCTCTGGAGGGGATTGTTTGGACCAGGCGGCGAAGCGGAGCCGGCTCGGACGCGCGCTGCGCGCCCCGGTCGGCGCCGGTGAGCTCGAGCGCCTGAGAATGGAGTTCAGTGGCTAAGGTTCGCGTTCACGAGATCGCCAAGCGGCTCGGAGTTCCCTCCAAGGAGCTCGTCGAGCGCCTGAAGGGCATGGGCGTCGACGTGAAGTCGCATTCGTCGTCCGTCGACGAAAGCGTCGTCGCTCGGCTCGAGGGCGCAGCCACGGCGACAGAAGCGCCACCGGCGCCGGCGAAGGCCGAGCCGGAGAAGCCGGAGACGCCGAAGGCCGAGGCGCCGAAGGCTGAAGCGCCGACCCCCAAGCCCGAGCCCGCACCCGAACCGGAACCCGAGCCTGCGGCCGCCGGTGCCATCCACGTTCACCGGGGCATTACGGTCAAGGACTTTGCCGAGCGGATCGGCCGCGCAGCACCCGAGATCATCAAGAGCCTCATGAGCCACGGCTCGATGAAGTCGATCACCCAGTCGCTCACCGACGAAGAGATCCTCGTCGTGTCCGACGATTTGGGCATCGAGGTCGAGATCGTCGATCCGGCGCTCGAGGAACGGCTCGACGACGCCGAGGAGGCCGAGCCCCCGACCGTCGACGCGCTGTCGGCCCGGCCGCCGGTTGTCACCGTGATGGGTCACGTCGACCACGGAAAGACGACGGTCCTCGACCGGATCCGTCAGTCCGACGTCGCCGCCGCCGAGCACGGCGGCATCACCCAGCACATCGGCGCTTACCAGGTGACGAAGGACGGCGAGCGCATTACGTTCATCGACACACCCGGCCACGAAGCGTTCACGCAGATGCGTGCACGAGGTGCGCAGGTCACGGACCTCGCGATTCTTGTCGTCGCAGCCGACGACGGCGTCATGCCGCAAACCCTCGAAGCGATCGATCACGCTCGGGCGGCCAACGTGCCCGTCGTCGTCTCCGTCAACAAAGTCGACAAGCCGGAAGCAGACCCGACGCGTGTCCGCAGCGAGCTTTCCGAGCACGGACTGCAGCCCCAGGAGTGGGGCGGCGACACCTTGTTCATCGACATGTCGGCCAAGACCGGCGACGGCTTGGACGACCTTCTCACCGGCATCGTGCTCGTCGCGGAGGAGCTGGATCTCAAAGCGCCGGGGGCAGGACCGGCTCGCGGCGTGATCCTGGAAGCTCACCTCGACCGCGGACGCGGACCGGTTGCCACCGTGCTCGTCCAGCAAGGCGTGCTGCGCATCGGCGACGCGATCGTCGCCGGGACGGCGTGGGGCAAAGTACGCGCGATGCTCGACGAGTGGGGTGATCAGATCACGGAAGCCGACCCGGCGCGCCCGGCGCTCGTCCTCGGTTGGAACTCGGTTCCCGAGGGCGGAGACGAGGTGAGGGTCGTCGGAGACGAACGGCGTGCACGAGGGATCGCGCAAGAACGCGACGCGGCGCGCCGCCAGGCGGATCTGGTTCGCACACGGCCGGTGCTCACGCTCGACCAGCTCCTCGCACAGGCCGAAGAGCTGAAGCTTCTCGTCAAGGCCGACGTGCGCGGTTCGCTCGAAGCCGTCACCAGTGAGCTCGCGAAGCTCCAGGCCGGCGAGATCCGCGTGAGCGTGATCCGCAGCGCCGTCGGCGCCATCATCGAGAGCGACGTCGACCTTGCCAAGGCGTCGGGTGCCGTGATCGTCGGCTTCAACGTCCGGCCCGATGCCCGTTCGCGCGAGGCGGCCGAGCGCGACGGCGTCGAGATCCGCACCTATCGAGTGATCTACGAGCTCATCGAGGACATCTCCAACGCATTGAAAGGCATGCTCGCGCCGGTCTACCGCGAACGCGTGCTCGGTCAAGCGGAGGTGCGCGACACGTTCCGGGTCCCGCGCACCCTCGCGGCCGGCTGCTACGTGACCAACGGCGAAGTCGTGCGCGGGTCTCCTGCGCGGCTGTTGCGTGACGGAGTCGTCGTCTACGAAGGAAAGATCGACACGCTCCGGCGATTCAAGGACGACGTCCGCGAGGTTGCGCAGGGCTTCGAGTGCGGAATCACGCTCGAGAACTACAGCGACGTGAAGGTCGGCGACATCATCGAGGCGTTCGAGATGGTCGAGGTCGCGCCGGTCGCCTAGCGAGCGAGATCGCACATGTTCATCGGTGTCGGTCGAATCGAATTGCGTATCCCGGCGAGCGGATCGCTGAAGTCGAAGCGCCACGTCGTGAAGGCGCTGACCGGGGGATTGCGCGCGAAGTTCAACGTGGCGGTGGCCGAGGTGGATCACCAGGACTTGTGGCAGCGAGCATCGCTCGGCGTGACGTGTATCTCCGAATCGGCGTTTCACGCGAAGAAGATGCTCCGGGAGATTGAAAAGTTTGTCGCGCGCGACGGCCGCGTTGAGATGCTCGATGCGTTCGTCGATGTGCGGTCGTGGGAGGACGAGTAGATGTCGAGACGGACACAACGCGTCGGTGAAGCGATGCGCGAGGCCCTGGGCGAGCTCATCCAGCGCCACGTGAAGGATCCGCGGATCGGGTTCGTCACGGTGACGGCGGTTCGTGTGACGCCCGATCTCTCCAGGGCGGACATCTACTACACGGTGCTGGGCGACAGCCAGGAGCATGCGGCGACGCAGGCCGGTCTCGAGAGCGCCGCGCCGTTTCTGCGGACCGAGGTCGGCCGCCGCGTTCGTTTGAAGACGCTTCCGCAGCTCGAGTTCCATCTGGACGACACCCCCGCGCAGGCTCACCGCGTGGACTCGATCCTGGCGGACATCCACCGAACGGAGGCCATGAGCCCCGGGGCGTACTTGCCGCCGCTGCACCCCGATGTCGAAAACGCGATGCAGCGCATCGTCGAGCTTCTGGACGGCGCATCGTCGATCGCTGTGGCGTGCCATCTCTCACCCGACGGCGACGCACTCGGCTCCCTGCTCGCGCTCGGACTCGCACTGGCCGAACGCGACATTCCACTGCAGGTCGGCTGGGACGACGATCCCATCGCTCTCCCGCGTCAGTACGACTTCCTGCCCGGCGGAGATCTGCTCGTTCCGGCGCCTGCCTTCCGTCCGGCCGACGTGGCGGTTGCGCTCGACTGCGCGGCGGCAGACAGGCTCGGCCGGCTGCGCGAGCGCTTCGAAAAGGCCGGTGTGCTCGTCAACATCGATCACCATGTATCGAACACGAAGTTTGGAGGCGTGAATGCGGTCGACGAGCAGGCGGCATCGACGGCCGAGCTCGTCGTCCAGCTCCTGGCGCGCATGGGGGCCGAGATCACATCGGATATCGCAACGTGCCTGTACACGGGAGTCGTCACCGACACCGGCCAGTTCGCATACGCGAGTGTGACGCCGCGAACGCACGCCACGGCCGGATTCCTTATCCAGCGCGGCGTACGCGTCGACGAAGTCTCGCAGCGCCTGTATGAGTCGTATCCGTTCGCGTATGCGAAGATCCTCGGTCGAGTGCTCGAACGCGCGACGCTCGAGAGTGCCCCGGCGTTCGTCCTGTCGCACCTGACGCAGGCCGATCTCAAGGAGATCGGCGTGACGATGGACGACACCGACGACGTCATCGACATCTTGCGTACGACGCGCGACGCCGACGTGACTGTGCTGTTCAAGGAGCTCGACGACGGAACGTGGAAGGGCTCCTTCCGGTCGAAGGGCGAGACCGACGTTGGTGCGGCCGCGCAGAAGCTCGGCGGCGGCGGCCATCGATTGGCGGCCGGCTTCGAGCTCGCCGTGCCGTTCGACGAGGCGGTTGAGGCCGTGCGCGACGTGTTGAAGGGCGCGTGACGGGTTTTCTCCTCATCGACAAGCCGCACGGTCCGACGTCGCACGACATCGTCGATGCCGTGCGCCGCGCGCTCGGCGTGAAGCGAGTTGGGCATGCCGGGACGCTCGACCCCCCGGCCACGGGGCTGCTTGTCGTCGCCGTTGGCCCGGCCACACGACTGCTGCGATACGTGCAGCCGCTCCCGAAGACCTACGAGGTGACGTGCGCGCTCGGTGTGACGACGACCACCCTCGACGCCACCGGTGATGTCGTCGAGCACAGGCCGGTCGGCGTCACGCCGGGTGAAGTGCGCGCGGCGGCCGCGTCGTTCGTCGGTGAGATCGAACAGGTGCCTCCCGCCGTCTCGGCCGTCAAAGTCGCGGGCGAGCGCGCATACAAGCGCGCCCGCCGGGGCGAAGACGTTGCCATCGAGCCGCGCAAGGTGACCGTCCATTCGTTCGACATTCTTCGCACCTCCTCGGACGCCTTCGACGCTCGGATCGTCTGCTCGTCGGGCACGTACGTCCGCAGTCTCGTCGCCGATCTCGGCGCCCGGCTCGGCTGCGGGGCACACGTCGTCACGCTGCGGCGGACGGCCGTCGGGCACCTTTCCGTCGCCGATGCCGTCGAACCGGAGCGTGTGGCCGTAGGTGACGTCGCTCCGGTCGAGGAAGTTCTCGAACACATGCCGCGGCTCGAGGTCGACGATGCAACGGCCAAACGGCTGCGCGACGGCCAGCGCGTGCCGACCGAAGCCGGAGCGGGGGAGTATGTCGTGGTCGGGCCGGCAGGTGCGGTCGGAGTCTTTGTGTCCTGCGAGGGCGCGCTCAGAGCCGAGACGGTTCTGGGAAATTAGGAACCACATGGAGATCCTGTGGGGCGCCGCCGCCCGTCCGTCCGAGCCGAAACCGACGGTCGTCACCGTCGGGATGTTCGACGGCGTGCACCGCGGACATGCGCTCGTGTTCAAGCGTGTCTGCGACGAAGCCAAGGCGATCGGCGCACGCGCGGCCGTCGTCACGTTCGATCCACATCCGCTCGAGGTCCTCGCGCCGGACAAGGCGCCGTGCGCGTTGGCCACGCTCGAGCAGCGACTCAAGCATTTCGAGAACGCCGGGTTGGACATCACCCTCGTGCTGCCGTTCAACAACGAGCTGGCGTCTCTGAGCCCGGACGAGTTCACCCAGGTGATGCTCGTCCAGGATCTGCACGTTCGGAAGGTTCTCGTCGGTGAGGACTTCCGTTTCGGACACAGGCGCGCAGGTGATGTCGGCACGCTGCGCGAGCTCGGCAAGCAGTACGGCTTCGAGGCCGAGGCCATCGGCCTGCTCGCGAACGGCTCGCACCGGATCTCCTCGACGGACATTCGGCGCTTGATCGGCGACGGCCGGGTCGAGGAAGCTGCGGAGCTCCTCGGGCATCGCTTCCGCCTCGCGGGGACCGTCGTCGCGGGGCAGGGCCTCGGCCACGAGCTCCACGGTTTGCGCACGGCAAATCTGGATCCGCACGGCCGTGCATGCCTGCCGGGTATCGGCGTCTACGCGGGCCACTGGGTATGGGGCGGGAAGCATCGTCCGGGCGTGATCAACGTCGGACGCGAGCGTGGACCGGACCTCGAGCCGGCGTCCGGAGTCGTCGTCGAGATCCACGTCTTCGACTTCGACCAAGACATCATCGGCGAACAAGGAGAGATCGAGTTCACGGCGTTCTTGCGTCCGGAGATCCGCTTTACGGGCACCGAGGAGCTCGTCGCGCAGATCCATGCCGACGCGGCAAGGGCACGAGATCTGCTCGAAGCCGCCACCTGATGGACGCCGCGGGGTCGCCTATACTGTGAAAAACGTCGATACGGAGCAGTTCTAGCTTGTCCGAAGGACTCCCAAAAGAAACCAAGACCTCGCTCGTGTCCGAATACCGGACCCACGAGCGCGATTCGGGCTCCCCAGAGGTCCAGGTGGCTCTGCTCTCCAAGCGCATCGAGTACCTGACGAAGCATGCCCAGAGCAATCCGAAGGACCACCACACCAGGCTGGGTCTGCAAAAGCTCGTCGCCAGGCGCCGGCGTCTGCTCAAGTACCTCGAGCGCGAACACTTCGACAGGTATAAGTCGCTCGTCGAGCGATTGGGTCTACGGAGGTGAAGACGGGGGCCGAGACAGGGCCCCCGAAGCATGTAGAGGAAGCAACTGGCAAACGGCGGGAGCGCCGGGAGCCAGTTATCAGGAGAGAGCTCTGGTGACGCCAGGGCTCCCGACTGAGAACTGACCCCGCGCTCTCCGCCATAACACCTCAGGATGCGCCGCCAAGCGCCCCTGAGAAAGGAGATTCGTTATGGCAGTGAAGCGTGTAGAGACGCAGTTCGACTCGAAGAAGATCGAGCTCCAAACCGGAGCGCTCGCAAAGCAGGCAGACGGCGCGGTTGTGGTCGCGTGCGGTGAGACCGTGGCGCTGGTGACGGCCGTCGCGTCGCCGACCATTCGTGCCGGCATCGACTTCTTCCCGCTGACGGT
The DNA here is from genome assembly GCA_035640475.1 of Actinomycetota bacterium. Classification (GTDB taxonomy): domain Bacteria; phylum Actinomycetota; class JAICYB01; order JAICYB01; family JAICYB01; genus DASQWC01. The sequence continues at coordinate 25,405 of DASQWC010000021.1, forward strand.
CGATGTCGAGGAGCGGGTGTATTCGGTCGGCCGCATTCCGGGCGCCGTGTTCCGCCGTGAGGGACGGCCGTCCGAGAAGGCGATCTTGACGGCCCGAATGACCGACCGTCCGCTGCGGCCTTCGTTCCCGGACTGGTTCCGTCACGACGTGCAGATCATCGCGACGGTCATGCAGTTCGACGGCTCGAATCCGTGGGACGTCCACTTGCTGACGGCAGCGAGCGCTGCGCTGACGATCGGCGGCGTGCCCTTCGAAGGCCCGATCTCCGGCGTGCGCGTGGCGCACATCCGCGGCGCGTGGGTGCCGTTCCCAACCGACGAAGAGCTGGACAACGCGACCATCGAGCTGATCGTTGCCGGGCGCAAGGTCGACGGCGACGTGCAGGTGATGATGGTCGAGTCGGGCGCGTTCGAGCACACGTACGAGCGCATCGCCGAAGGTGCACCGGCCCCGACCGAGGACGTGATCATCCAAGGGCTGGAAGCGGCCAAACCGCTGATCTCCGGACTGTGCGACCTCCAACTGGAGCTCGCGGCGCAGTGCGAGATCCCGGAGCGGACCTGGGTCCACTCGACCGATTACGAAGCCGACGTCTTCGAGCGCGTCTCGGAGGCGGCGGTCGATCGTCTGCGCGACGCTTTCCGGATCGCCGGTAAGCACGAGCGCAATATCGCGCTCGACGAGATCGAAGCCGAGGTGATGGAGAAGCTCGCGCCCGAGTTCGAGGATCGCGAGGCGGAGATCAAGGGCTCGCTGCGCGCGCTCAAGAAGAAGATCGTCCGTGGCCGCGTGCTCGAAGAGGGCGTGCGCATGGACGGCCGCGGCGTGGACGACCTGCGTCCGCTCGCCGCCGACGTCGGCGTTCTGCCGCGTACGCACGGCACGGGACTCTTTCAGCGCGGCGAGACGCAGGCGTTGTCGATCACGACGCTTGCGATGCCGCGCATGGAGCAGATCATCGGCGTCGACGAGCTGCGCGATGAGTCCAGGCGGTACATGCACCACTATTACTTCCCACCGTTCTCGACCGGCGAGGCGTACCCGCTTCGTGGCCCCAATCGCAGGGCCATCGGCCACGGTGAGCTCGCCCGAAAGGCAGTCGTTCCGTCGCTGCCTTCCGAGGACGAGTTCCCGTACGCGATCCGGATCGTCTCGGAGATCCTCGAGTCCAACGGATCGACGTCGATGGCTTCGGTATGCGGGCAAACGCTCGCACTGATGGACGCCGGGGTTCCCATTCGCGATCCCGTCGCCGGCATCTCGATTGGTTTGATCTCCGACGGAGACCGCTACGTCACGATCACCGACATCCTGGGAGCCGAGGACAACTACGGCGACATGGACTTCAAGGTCGCCGGCACCAAGGACTTCGTTACCGCGATCCAGCTCGACCTCAAACTCACCGGCATACCGGTGAGCATTCTGGCCGAGGCCATGGTCAAGGCGAAGGAAGCGCGCATGAAGATCCTCGACGTCATCCACACAGCGCTGCCGGCGCCCCGGCCCGAGCTCAGCCCGTACGCGCCGCGGATCGTCATGGAGCAGATCCCCGTCGACAAGATCGGCGAGGTCATCGGTCCGAAGGGCAAGGTCATCAACGACATCATCGCCCGCACCGACACGCAGATCGACGTGGACGACGACGGTCGCATCCTGATCGCGTCGACCGAGAGCGATAAGGCCGAGCAGGCGCTCAAGATGATCCGCGACATCGTGTCGCCTCCGATGCTCGAGATCGGGCAGGAGTTCGACGGCAAGGTCGTCAAGATCACCGACTTCGGAGCGTTCGTGAACATCTCACCGGGCAAGGACGGGCTCGTCCACATCTCCAAGCTCGGACGCGGCAAGCGCATCGCGAAGGTCGAGGACGTCGTCAACGTCGGCGATGAGCTGCGCGTGAAGGTGTCGGAGATTCGCCCGGACGGCAAGCTCAACCTCGTCCCCGTCGACGGCGACGAGGTCCAGACCGAAGAGTGATCCTGCGCTGACGTCTCGCGTCACGCCTTTCGAGCAGTCGGAGCCCCTGCCGGGGATCCGGCTCGTCACGGAGGCGATGCCGCACGTCCGCTCGGCCTCGATCGGGCTGTGGCTCGACGTCGGCTCGCGCGACGAAACCGACGACATTGCCGGTGCCTCGCATCTGCTGGAGCACATGCTGTTCAAGGGCACGAAGCGGCGGACCGCACTCGATATCGCGAACACGTTCGATGCGATCGGCGGCGAGATCAATGCCTACTCTGCCCGAGAGCACACCTGCTACTACGCACGTGTGCTGGGCTCCGATCTCCCCCTCGCGGTCGAGGTCCTGTGCGACATGTACCGCAACGCCGTCCTGAGCGAGGAGGACATCTCGTCGGAGAAGCGCGTCGTGCTCGAAGAGATTCGAATGGCCGCCGACGTTCCGGAGGAGCGCGTGCACGACCTGTACGCCGAGACGGCCTGGCCCGGCCAGTCGCTCGGCCGTCCGGTCATCGGAACCGCCGAAACAGTGGGCGCGATGGATCGCAACCGGTTGAACGAGTTCTACCGGTCGCGGTACATCCCGGATCGTCTCGTCGTCGCCGTCGCCGGCGACGTCTCACACGAGGGGGTCTCGAAGCTGCTGGCCGACTATCTCGAAGGGGGCCGCGAACCGAGTCGGCGCGCTCCCGGGGCGATGCCGTCGTTCGGCGGCCCAAAGGCCGCGTACGAGACCCGGCCCTCGGAACAGGTACACATGGTGCTGTGCTTCGAGGGCTTGAGCCGCACCGATCCCGACCGGTACGCGCTGTCGGTCCTGAGCGTGCTGTACGGCGGTGGCATGTCCTCACGTTTGTTCCAAGAGGTCCGCGAGAAGCGCGGTCTTGCCTACTCCATCTACTCGCACGAGCACTTCCACCTCGAGACCGGAACACTCACGGTGTACGCCGGAACACAGGACACGACGGCCGGAGAAGTGCTGCGGATCTCGCGGGAGGAGGCGGCGAAGATCGTGGCCGGCGATGTCTCCGAGGAGGAGGTCGAGCGCGCGAAGGGCCACATGCGCGGGGGGCTCGTCCTCGGCATGGACGACCCAGGCGGGCGCATGTCCCGCCTCGGCCGATCCGAGCTGATGCACGGCGAGGTGTTGAGCGTCGACGAGCTCTTGGCGCGCGTCGACGCCGTAACGATCGAAGACGTCTCACGAATCGGTAAGCGCGTCTTCGCCGGCGAGGGCCCGGTTTTCGCGTGCGTCGGTCCCGTCTCGGAAGGCGCCCTCGACTTTGCCGTGGAACCGATAGGAAACTAGACATATGCGCATAAAGGTCGGCGTGCTCGGCGCGGCCGGCCGCATGGGTCGCGCCGTCGGCGAGGCCGTCTCGAACGACCCCGAGCTCGAGCTCGTGGCTCGCGTCGATCCGAGCGGCGGCGAGGGGATCGCGACTTCGATCGAAGCGCTCGTCGACGCCGGAGCGCAGGTCGCAATCGACTTCACGCAGCCGGACAGCGCGTTCGCCAACGCTTCCTTCTGTCTCGAGCACGGTATCCACTGCGTCGTGGGAACGACCGGAATGAGCCAGGCCGAGCTCGACAAGATCGAGGAGCTCGCAACGAGCGGGGATGCCAACGCCTTCGTCGCGCCGAACTTCTCGATCGGCGCTGTGCTCATGATGCACTTGGCCAAGCAGGCTGCCCGTCACATGGGCTCGTGCGAGATCGTCGAGATGCACCACAACCAAAAGCTCGACGCGCCGTCGGGAACGGCGATGCGGACCGCTCGTGAGATCGCCGCGGTGTGGAACGAGCACGGTCGTCCGCCCGGCGGCGAGCACCATCCAGACGAGGAGGAGAAAGCTCCGGGTGCGCGCGGCGGGGAAGTGGACGGCATCCATGTTCACGGCGTGCGGCTTCTGGGTGGAGAGGCGCACCAGGAGGTGATCTTCGGCGCACTCGGGCAAACGCTGACGATTCGCCACGACGCGATGAACCGCAGCTCGTATATGCCGGGGATCCTGCTCGCCGTGAAATCGGTGGCGTCCCGGCCCGGACTGACCGTCGGTCTCGAGCACCTGCTCGATCTGTAGATGCCGTCGCGCGCCCTGTCCGTGCTCGAAGCGCCCCGGGCGGCGCAGGAGCTCATGATGCGCCTGGTGTCGAGTCCGGCACTCCGGCGGGCGCCGAGGGGAGACGGACATCACGTCCTCGTCATGCCGGGCTTCACCGGCACCGACGTGTCGACGCGCGTTATGCGCGCTTTCCTGCGCCGCCTCGGCTACTACGTGCACGCATGGCGTCTCGGGCGGAATTGGGGTCCGACCGACCACATCCTGGACGGCCTCGCGGCGCGTTTCGCGTCGTTGAGCGACGAGCACGAACGGAAGCTCACGCTCATCGGTCACAGTCTGGGCGGCATCTACGCACGCGAACTGGCACGCCGTGCCCCGGACCGCGTCCGGCAGGTCGTGACGCTCGGCTCTCCGGTGCGGTGGCGCCGCGACTCCGACAGCGTCGTCGCGCCCCTCTACAAGTCGCTGCGAGGAATCCACAGCGAACGCGCACGAGCACGGCGGCTGGACACAGATCATCTTCCCGAGTCGGTACCGCTGACCGCGATCTTCTCGAAGACGGACGGCGTCGTCAGCTGGCGGTCCTGCGTGTTCGATCCGGACGACCTTCATGAGTGCATCGAGGTGCGCGGGAGCCACACTGGGTTGATCCACAACGTGGCATCGCTGCGCGTCGTCGCCGACCGACTCGCGCAGCCGGAAGGTGAATGGAGTCCCTACATCCAACGCGCGGGAATCGGCGCACGCATTTGGAACGGCGAAGCGAACGTCACGCGGTGACGTTTACGATTGCCGCAGCACGCTAGAGGAGGAATCACATGCCATACACGACCGCGGGCGACGTCAAGTACCGGGCCCGCCGATCTTGCCTTTCGGTCCCCGCATCGAGCCCCAAGATGCTCGGAAAGGCTCCCGGCCTGGCGGCCGACGAGATCTTCATGGACCTCGAGGACTCCGTGGCGCCCGACGAGAAGGCGGCGGCACGGAAGAACATCGTCGCGGCACTGAACGACAACGACTACGGCGACAAGACGGTCGGCGTCCGTGTGAACGGCGTCTACACGTACTGGTGCTACCGAGACATCATCGAGGTCGTCGAAGCCGCCGGCCAGAAGCTCGACTTCATCATGATCCCGAAGGTGCAGTACGCATCGGACGTCACCTTCGTCGCCGATCTCCTGCGAATGATCGAGGACACGAACGGGTTCGAGCGCCGCATCGGTATCGAGGCACAGATCGAGAACGCACAAGGTCTGACGAACATCGACGAGATCGCCGCCGCGTCCGACCGTCTCGAAACGCTGATCTTCGGACCCGGCGACATGGCGGCGGCCATGGGTATGCCGCACTCGACGGTCGGGCAGCTCGTGCCGGAGTACCCAGGTGACCACTGGCACTGGATCGTGATGCGCATCCTCGTCGCCGCCCGGAACCGCAACCTCCAGGCGATCGACGGACCCTATGCGGCCATCCGCGATCTCGACGGCATGCGCGAGGTCGCAACTCGCACACGCCAGCTCGGCTACGACGGCAAGTGGGCGCTGAACCCCGATCAGATCACGGTCCTCAACGAGGTCTACACGCCGTCGCAGGAGGAGTACGACCGGGCCGAGGACATTCTCGAGGCGTACCAGAAGGCCACTGACGAAGACCGGACCGGCGCTGTGATGTTCGGAGACGAGATGATCGATGAAGCGTCACGGAAGATGGCCGCCGTGCACGCTGCACAGGGACGAGCGGCCGGACTGAAGCGCTCGAAGGCCTAGATCTTCACGCGCTCCTGCCAGCGCTGGAGGAGCGACGCGTCGCCGCTGACCTCGAGCGCGCTCGGCGGAACGCGTCCCCAGACGAACAGCAACAGATCCGACGCCGCTCCACGCGCCGTAACGTTCGGCTCTGCAGAGCTGTTCAGCTCGAAGCGATCCGGCCGCGCGGTGAAGGTGATCGGGTCCGGGCCGTCGGTCGGCTCGAGCTTGAACGTCTCGCCGTCCCCGGCGAACCGTTCCGAGGCTCCTCGATACGCCTCCATGCCCGTCGCGGGCCCGAACGCGACCAAAAGCTCGTCGACGCCGTCCATCGCAAGCTCGGGATCGATTCCTGAAGGTGCCCCGACGGCGTTCTCGAAGTCCCATCGATGGACCGAAAGCTCCTGTGCCGCCCGTCGATACCAGAAGCGCAAGGTGTTCTTGGGACCGCCGGGGACGAGCTGGGCCCACGTCCAAACCACTTCGTCCGGATCTCGTGACTGGAGGCACTCGAGGAAGCTCGCAACGCCCTGGCGGTTCGCGGCCAAGAGGTCGCTGTTCAGGACGCTCCAGTCGATCTGCGGCCGGCGATCTTGCCGGATCGCCTCGGACCAGAAGACGTACAGGGTTCCCGTATGCATGAGGAGGCTCTCGACCGTGTTGCCGGGGCAGGTCGGCACGGCTTTCTCGAAGTTCCCCTCGGCGACGTCGGGGATGCGCAATCCGTCGCGCTTGATGTGCTCGAGATACGTCGACGCGTCGATGTCCGCCATACCCCCGACGTTAGCCGACGCCGGACGACATCAGCATGTCGGGATTCCGACTCGATACTCTACGGACATGGCCATCATCGCTGAATTGACCGACGTTCAAAAGGAGATCGTTCAGACCGTCCGCGACTTCGTCGAGAAGGACGTCATCCCCATCGCGAACGATCTCGAGCACCGCGACGAGTACCCCGAAGAGATCGTCGAGAAGATGAAGGAAATCGGTCTTTTCGGGCTCAAGATCCCCGAGGAGTACGGCGGTCTCGGCGAGCCACTCACCACATACGCGCTCGTCGTCGTCGAGCTTGCTCGAGGCTGGATGTCACTGTCGGGCATCCTCAACACGCACTTCATCACGGCTTGGCAGCTGGAGACCTTCGGCACCGATGAGCAGAAGAAGAAGTTTCTCCCGCGTATGGCGACCGGCGAGGTGCGCGCGGCCCTGTCGATGACCGAGCCGCACGCGGGCTCCGACTCCCAAGCCATCAAGTGCAAGGCGATCCGTGACGGCGACGTCTACCGCGTCACCGGCACGAAGATGTGGGTAACCAACGGTCTTCGGTCGGGGATCGTGATGCTGATGTGCAAGACCGACCCGGATGCCGACCCGCCGCGCCGCGGTATCGGCATGTTGATCGTCGAGAAGGAGCCCGGCGCCAGCAAGATGCCGGGCCTCGAGGTTTCACCCAACATCGACAAGCTCGGCTACAAGGGCGTCGAGACGACGGAGCTGATCTTCGACGACTATCCGGTTCCCGTTGAGAACCTTCTCGGAGGAGAAGAGGGCCAGGGCTTCTACCAGGTGATGGCCGGCATCGAGGTTGGTCGCGTCAACGTCGCGGCTCGCGCCATCGGCGTCGCGACGCGCGCGTTCGAGGAGGCGATCCGGTACGCGCAGGAGCGCGAGACGTTCGGTCGTCCCATCGCACAACACCAGGCGATCCAGTTCAAGCTTGCCGACATGGCCACACAGATCGAAGCGGCCCGTTTGCTCATGCTGAACGCCGCGCAGCGCAAAGATGCCGGCGAGCGCACCGATCTCGAGGCGGGAATGGCGAAGCTGTTCGCATCCGAGATGTGCATGTTCGTGACGACGGAGGCGCTCCGAATCCATGGCGGATACGGCTACTCGAAGGAGTTCACGGTCGAGCGCCTGTACCGCGACGCTCCCTTCTTCATCATCGGCGAGGGCACCTCCGAGATTCAGAAGCGGATCATCGGCAGACAGCTGGTCGAGCGCTACAAGATTTGACCCGCGAGATCGACGCTCTCGGCGCGCAGTGTGCGCAGCTGTCGGCGCTGCTCGACGAGCTTTCCGACGAAGACTGGGATCGCCCGACGCGCTGTCCGGGCTGGACGGTCATGGAGCTGGCGGTCCACTGCGAAGGCATGCTTCAGCGACTCGTCGGCGCCAATTCGGAGGAGGTCGAAGGGTCCCCGGAGATCGACAGAGTGGGCTACTACGCCTACGACCCGGACGGCCCTCGGGACGGCGAGGATCCGAACAAGACCTTCTCTGAGGTCATCCAACAACGAGTGATCGACGAAGTCGGTGGCCGGTCGGGCGAGGAGATCAGAGCGTCGCTCTCGAGCGCCATCGACTCGGCCCTCGCGGGTGTGCGCACGATTCCGGGCGATCGCGTTATCAAGCGATCCGGGCATCCCCGCATGCGCTTCGACGAGTTCATCGCGAGCCGCGTGCTCGAGTTCGGCATCCACACAATGGACGTCGGCCACGCGACGCTTCGCGGCGAGCGCCTCCACCCGGATGCGGCGCAGATCGTCAAGGAGATCCTGGACGGCCGTCTGGACGCCGAGCTACCGAAAGGTCTCGGCTGGGATACACGGACGTTCATTCTCAGCGGCACCGGCCGGCGCCGTCTCGAGTCAAACGAGCGCTTCGTGCTCGGCCCGCTGGCGGCGAAGTTCCCGCTTCTCGCCTAGCGGCGAATCATCTCGATAACGAGAGCGATCGTCGTCGCCCACATCGGGACGTAAAAGGTGAGGCCCCACTTGAAGATGTCGGCTCGCAGCGACTGAATGTCTTCCCTGGTCGCGATGTTCGCAGCTGGTGGGATCACCTCAGCAATCATCTGTGCGGCTTCTTGGCCCACGTGGGGCTTGAGGGCTTCGTAAAGCTCGACGCTCTTCACGCTCACTATCATGCCTCCTTGCGCAGGGGAAGGCATGAGGAAGGTGCTCGATAGAGTACGAACTGCCCGCGACAAGGAGGATCGATGACCAACGAGTTTCCCTTCGGTCGATGTCTCGAAGACTTCACCGTCGGCGACGTCTACAAGCACTGGCCGGGCAAGACGATTACCGAGTACGACGACCACCTGTTCTGCATGATCACGATGAACCATCATCCGCTGCATACCAACGTCCACTACGCGGAGAACGCGACCCAGTTCAAGCGCAACGTCGTGGTCGGGAATCTCGTCTACTCGCTCGCCCTCGGCATGAGCGTGCGCGACGTGTCCGGTTCGGCCATCGCAAATCTCGAGATCGAGAATCTCAAGCACCCGTCGCCGGTTTTCCACGGCGACACGATCTACGCGGAGACTGAAGTGCTCGAGATCGTTCCGTCGAAGTCGCGCAACGACCGCGGGATCGTGAAGGTCCGCACGATCGCCTACAACCAGGACGGCCAGATCGTCTGCGAGTTCGTCCGGAAGGTCATGATCCCGACGCGGGAAGCGCGCGGTTCCGACCAGCCCGCACGACCTACACCGAAGACCGACTGACGAATCGCTGCATCCGGTCGAGGAATCCCGTACCGCGCGTTTACTCGGTCGCGAGAAACAGGTCCCGCCGGTCGCCCCAGTGATCGCGGAAACGGAAGAAGTTCTTCCGCGATTGCTCGTCGCGCATCGCCTCCGGTGTCGACTCCCACAAGCGGTGCGTGTGGCGCTCGAGCGGAAGCGTCTGATCGACGATCGTTCGCAAGCCGGCATCGCGCACCTGGAACGAGAAGTCGAGATCGGCGTTGCGGTACCACTTGAACTTCGGATTAAACAACCCGGTGCGCTGGAGATCGGCGCGGCGCACGGCCATGAGGTAGGCCTCGACGCCGTCCACGTCGGGGCCGTCGGACTCTTCGAAGTGAAACCCGTGTGCCGATGAGACGCCCCAGCGTCCGACGAGGCCGACGCCGGGGTCGTCGAGATGGTCTTCGATCGGACCGAGGACGTCTCCCGTGAGCTCGACGGATGTGTCGACGACGATCGCGATCCGTCCCGTTGCTTGCCGCAGTCCCAGGTTCCGCCCGGCCGCCCAGCCGAGCTGATCCCGGAGCGGGAGATGCGTGACCCGCTCCAGCCCCGCGATTCGCTCGGACGCCGCATCGTCGACGGGATTGTCGACGACGACCAGCTCCCAGTCGCGGGGGCCGAGATGCGCAACGGCTGATGCGTGCAGGCGCTCGAGATCTTCGACCCAGCCGTCGAAGAGGACGACAAAGGAGGCCTGGACGGCGTCCGGAGCCCCCAGCCGGTCGCCCAGCTTCTGCGGGTGACGAATCCTCTCGATGGTCACAGAACTGTGGTTGAATGCTCGCAAAACAGCGCGGGGACGGGATGGAAGATACGCGCACCCAGGATCTGACGCAGACACAACCGCTTCAGACGATCGCGGCCCCCGCACGTCCGCGGCTCAGGCGAGCCGACCGGCTCCTGCGAACGGTCGTCTTCGGGATCGCTCTGGTCGTCGGCATCGCGACCGTGGTCGTCATCGCGGGCGATGACGGTGTGGAGGCGCCGAGCCCGTCGGGCATCTTCAGCCCGTCGGGACACCTCCCGAGCACGCCGAACGGGAACAAGAACGTGTCGATCTCGTGGTCGGCCGTCGACGGAGCCGACGGGTACTGGTGGGCGATGGTCGAGGACCCGGCCCGCCTGCCCGCCCCGGCGATCCGCCCCAGCGGGAACGACCGACGGGTCTTCTTCCGGTTCAGCGGCCGCGGCTACTTCGTCCTGCGCGCAGGCTTCCGGGCAGACGGGAAGATCAACTGGTCCCAAGAGGTGCTCTACGGGCCCATCGTCGTCCGCGACAAGGCGCTGCCCGGAGTCGAAGGCGCGACGACCAGTCCCGGCAGCGCCCCAAGGGGCGCGGATACATCCGGCGCCGACGGCAGCAGCCGGTCCGGCATCGGGGGCCCGGGAGGCTCCTCCGGCAGCTCGAGTCGTCCCGAGGCGACGGTCGATCCGCGCTACGCGGGTCAGGCCGGCGGCCAAGGGACGGGCAACGGGCAGTCCGGAGGTCCCGGCCAGCCCGGGCAGCCGGCGCAGCAGCCCGGGGGCGGCAGTAGCAACTGCACCGACTGCCCGGGAACCGACGGGCCACAGGGGGCGGATGGGCCGCCCGGACCCCCGTAGATTCAGTCGCGCCACCTGCGCATCTTCTGTTTCTGAAGTGATGGATGTTGCTTGTGTGGCGCATGTTAAATTGGCTCCGGCCTCTCGCGTCTATGCTCTGAATCCGAACACCTGCGAGGGGAGGAGGAGCTGTGGCGGCTCGATTTGGACGCGTCATCACCGCGATGGTCACGCCGTTCCGTGAGGACGGCTCACTTGATTTCGACGAGGCCCAGAAGCTTGCCCGCCACCTGATCGAGCACGGCTCGGAAGGGCTCGTCGTCGCCGGGTCCACCGGCGAGGCCTCGACGCTGACCGACGAGGAGCAGGCGACGCTCTTCCGCGTGGTGAAGGACGCCGTCGGCACCGACGCGCACGTCGTCGCCGGAACGGGCACCAACTGGACCGAGCATTCCGTCGAGCTCACGCGCGCCGCCGAGAAGGCCGGTGCCGACGCGGCGCTCGTCGTCACGCCGTACTACAACCGGCCTCCGCAGGATGCCCTGCTCAATCATTTCCGGCTCGTTGCCGACTCATCGAACCTGCCCGTCCTCATCTACGACGTTCCCTCGCGCACCGTGACGAAGATCGAGGTCGAGACCGTCCTAGCCGCGGCGGAGCACCCGAACATCGTCGGTATCAAGGACGCCGGCGGCGACATCGCGACGTCGACACTTCTTGCCGCACAGAAGCCGGACGACTTCGAGATCTATTCCGGCGACGACTCGATGACACTGGCCTTTTTGGCGATCGGAGGCGTCGGCGTCATCAGCGTGTTGGCACACGTGATGGGTGAGCATCTTCTCGAGCTCGTGAAGGCATTCGAGAGCGGCGACTCCAACCGCGCGCGCGAGCTCCAGTACACGCAGCAGCGAGTGAACAAGACGCTGATGAACGCAAACCCTGTCGCGATCAAGGCCGCGGTCAACATGCTCGGGTTCAAGGTGGGGGAACCGCGTCCGCCGCTTCGCGGGGCGAGCGCGGAGGAGCAACAGAGCATCAGAGCTGCACTGCAAGAAATCGGCGCGCTGTAAGAGCCGCAGCAGGCGTTTCCGGCGCGCGGCATCTCAGGATGCGCCCGAAGGGCGTCCCCTGGGACTGGAAGGAGTGGGCGTGCTCGGATTGCGGAAGAGTGGTTCACGGCGCCCGAGCGGGCGGAGTCGAAGATCGTCGCGTCCGCGTTCGCGCAGGCAGACAGGTGCGCCCGCACGCAACGCGCGCAAGGTCCGTGATCGTCACTCGGGTTGGCGCGCGCACGCACCGGATGCCCTCGGCCTCGCTGTGCTGTTCGTTGCGATCCTCATGGGCCTTTCGCTCGCCGGTGCCGCCGGACCCGTCGGGTACTGGGTGGCGTGGACGCTTCGCGGTGGCTTCGGCAAGATCTCGTATCTCATTCCGTTCGCGACGCTCGTGGTCTCGGTCGCGGCCTTCGTGCGCCGCGAGGAAGCCGGGCGAATTCTCGTCGGCTCGACCCTGATCTCCGCAGCGAGCGCGGGTCTGGGTCATCTCATCGCGGGCACACCGCGGCTCGACGGCGGCTACGCGGGTCTCGCATCGGGCGGGGGAGCGCTCGGTGCACTGGTCGCCGTCCCGCTGCGCACCTACATCGGGACGTGGGCCGGGGCGCTCGCCTGCGTGTTCGCCGGGACGCTCGGCGTGCTGATCGTGACGAAGACGCCGCTTCGCCGCGCTGTGCAGACGGCGTGGATCTGGGTCTGGACGGGGATCATCGGCATCGCGAAGGTCGTGTGGGCCGCTGCGCGCTTCCTCGCCGGCGTCGCGTCGATCCGCCGCGAGAAGCCGGAGACCGGCGAGGAGTCCGAGGCGGCTCGCACACCGATCGACGAGAAGGATCTCCCGGCTCTCGAGGAGAGCCTCGCATCAGACCTCGAAGAGTTCAACGTCACCGCGGATCTCACAGATCTCACGCCGGAGGCACCGGCGGCGCTGCCGCCCAAACGCGTCACCATCAGCCGCGAGCCGGTCAATCCGAAGCAGGCGACGCTGGACCTCAAGCTGCCGGAGGCGTCGTCCTACCGCCTCCCGCCGGTCACGCTCTTCCGCCGCTCGTCGGCCACAGGACGCGCCGGACGCGGGGCCGAGGAGGTCGCGCGCGTGTTGGAGCGGACGCTGCGCGAGTTCGGCGTGGACGCGGCGGTCGCGGCGATGACGCGCGGTCCGACCGTGACGCGGTTCGAGGTGGAGCTCGCGGCCGGCGTGAAGGTGTCGCAGGTGCTGCGCTTGGCCGACGACATTGCCTACGCGCTCGGCTCCCCGGACGTCCGGCTGATCGCGCCGATCCCGGGCAAGTCGGCCATCGGCGTCGAGGTGCCGAACCGCGACCGCGAGCTCGTGCTCGTCGGCGACGTCGTCCAGTCGAGCGTGTGGGACGACGAGCGCCATCCCCTCGTGTGCGCGCTCGGCAAAGGCGACTCCGGCCAGCCGGTCGTCATCAACCTCGCCGAGATGCCGCACTTGCTCATCGCGGGGGCGACGGGAGCCGGGAAATCGTCCTGCCTGAACGCGCTGATCTCGTCACTGCTCGCGCGCGCTCGTCCCGATCAAGTTCGCCTCGTGCTCATCGATCCCAAGATGGTCGAGCTGTCGCACTTCGCCGACCTGCCGCATCTGGCCTCACCGGTCGTCACGCATCCCAAGCGTGCTGCGGAGACGCTCGGCTGGGTCGTCCGCGAGATGGAGCGGCGCTACGAGCTGCTGTCGAGCGTCGGTCAGCGGAACATCGACTTCTACAACGAAGCGGTTCGTACGGGACAGGTGCCTCCGGATCCCGGCGGCGGCGAGCCGGAGGACCTCCCGTACATCGTCGTGTTTATCGATGAGCTCGCCGACCTGATGATGGTTGCGGCCCGTCAGGTCGAGGACTCGATCTGCCGCATCGCGCAGATGGCGCGCGCCGTCGGCATCCACCTCGTCGCAGCGACGCAGCGCCCGTCGGTCGACGTCGTCACCGGTCTTATCAAGGCAAACATCCCGTCGCGCATCGCGTTCGCGGTCGCGTCGCAAGCCGACTCGCGCGTTGTGCTCGACATGGGTGGCGCCGACAAGCTCGTCGGCCACGGCGACATGCTGTACCTGCCGACCGGAACGTCCAAGCCGCGGCGCGTCCAGGGCGCGTACGTCACGGAGAAGGAGCTCGAGGAGCTCACGTCGTTCATCCGCGCACAGGCCGAGCCCGTGTACGCGAAGGATGCGCTCGAAGCAGCGACGGCAGACGAGGACGGCATGTCCGACGAGGACGGCGACCCGCTTCTCGAAGAAGCCATGGAGCTCGTCGTTCGCGCGCAGATGGGATCGACGTCGATGCTGCAGCGCAAGCTGCGTGTCGGCTTCTCACGCGCCGGACGGCTGATGGATCTGCTCGAGCGCCGCGGCGTCGTCGGACCGCAGGAAGGATCGAAAGCGCGCGCCGTCTTGATCACTCCGGACGAGCTCGACGAACGCAGCGAGCGAGCCGGGCGGCTGCCTTCGGAGTATTAGTTCCCGCTTCGGCTTCGCCTCCGCGGAGGCCGAGTACGAATTAGTCGCAGCCGGCTGGCGTGCAGCCTTCGGGCGCATGCGGTCCCGCTCCCACGGCGGCAAGCAACTCCACCGGCTCGTAGACGGCCGAGCCTTCCCATGAGTCGCGCTCCGTCGACGGCAAGACCAGACCTGCGCTGCGGTAGTGGTCCGTCGTGTCGAGCTTCCGGTCGGTCACCGCCTTCTTGAGGCGAAGCATGAAGCCGTTGTCGAACTCACCGGAACGGCCGCTCCAGAACGTGACCCGGAAGTCGAGCTCGCGCGAAGCTTTCTGACCGAGACGGACGACGACCATGTCGAGAGACGGAATGACGTAGATGCGCTGCTCGTCCTGTCCGGCAAAGATGATCGCGTCGCGAGGTGCGTTCACTGTGACCCAGCCTTTGCCCCGGTCGCGCCCGTTCGGACCGGGAAGCACGTAGGAGTCCTTGCCGTTGAGCCACGTGAGGAAGCCGTACGCGCGGTTTGTGGGCGCCGACGTCGAGAACTGGCGCATGTACGCCTTGGAGATCAGCAGGCGTCCTCCCCAGCGGCCGCCGTGAAGGACGAGTGTGCCCAGTCGTGCCCAGTCACTCGAACGCATGTGTAGGTGCGCCCATGCTTCGCTGTTGCCGGCCCGGTCGCGGTCCCACGTCCAGGTGCCCGGGGCGATGCCGATGGGAGTGAAGAGCTCGCGCTGCGCGAAGTCTTGGAGATCTCGCCCGACCGCTCGAGCGACCGCTTCACCGAGCAGCGTGACGGCGCTCTGGTGGTATTCCCAGACCGTTCCCGGTTTGTGATCGAACGGCAGCGACAGCGCGTCGCGAACGCGGTCTGGATGCAGCGACGGCCCGTGGTAATCGCGCATCCAATGCCGGTGGAGTCCGGATGACATCTGCATCAGATTTCTCGGTGTGATGCGCGCATGCGCTTGGTCGGCCTCGGGGAAGAGCGGTCCGATCGGCCGGTCGATGTTCAGCCTTCCCAACGTCACCGCGCGGCCGACGAGAAGCGCCGTGACGCTCTTCGTCATGCTCCAGCCGTCGATCGTCAGCTCGGACGTCACGGGATCCAGACGGCTCGCGCCGGCGAGGCATCCGCGCCTGAACACGAGGACGGTCTCACTCGAGTGGGTCGTTGCGAAGTCGAGGGCTTCCTGGAGCTTTTCCGGGTCGAGGCCCAGGCGGGCCGGCGCTCGTGCCGTCCAGGACGACTTCGGAACGCCACAGGATGCGGGGCCAGCTTGGGCCGGCAAGGTCGTCGCCACGACGCCGGCGATCACCAGGGCCGCCGCGATGGATAGGTGAGACAAACGCTGAATATGTCTCATGAGTGAGACAATATGTTAGAATGTCTCACACGTCAAGAGGAGGCCGAACGTGACGATCAAGCTGGACGAACGGCCGTCGCCGGCCCCGCCGGACCTCCTGCGTCTCGCGCGCCGCCGGTTCTTGCGCGGACAGAAGCTCGACATCCCGGCGCTCGCCGCGGAGCTCGGCGTCTCTCGCGCGACCGCATACCGATGGGCGGGAAACGTAGAAGAGCTGACCGACCGAGTGATCGCTTCGCTGGCCGAGGACAACTTCCGCGTCTCGTTCGGTGAGGCTGAGGGCGAGGGCGTCGGGCTTCTGGTCGACGCGTTCCGCCGTGGCCTGCACTACATCGCCGCGGGCCCGTACCGGGAGTGGCTCTCGCGTGAGGACCCGGAGACGGCGCTGCGCATCGTCGCGTCCAAATACGGGCACGCCCAGCGAACGTCTATCCGGCTGTGGGAAGCGCGTCTCGCCGAAGAGGTGGCGTGTGGACGACTCGAGCTTCCCGTGGAGCCGCACAAGATGGCCTACGCGATCGTGCGGATAACGGAGTCCTTTCTCTACGCGGATCTCATCGCTGGAGAAGAACCGGATGTCGAAAGCTGTGTCGAGATCTTCAAGCTGCTGCTCCGATAAAGTCTCGGGGTGAAGCTCGGCGATCTCGAGGTCATTCCCGTCAACGACGGCGAGGGCAAGCTCCCGTCCACGTATCTGCCGAAGGTCGACTGGGAGCGCCACCAAGACGTCCTCGACGAGGAGGGAAACTTCGACGTCAACCTGGCGTGCTTCCTCGTCAAGTCCGGGGATCGCAACGTTCTGATCGACGCCGGTCTCGGCCCGGTGACGTTCCCCCCGTTTCGCGCCGGCGACTTGCCGAAGAACCTCGCGGCGAACGGCGTCTCTCCCGAAGACGTCGATTTGATCCTCATCACCCACCTGCACCTCGATCACATCGGCTGGCTCGTCCAGGACGGCAAGCCGTTCTTCCCGAACGCAACGATCCGTTTTGGAGAGAAGGATCTCGATCAGTTCATACGGGCGGAGAAGCCGGACGATTTCGCCAAGCCGGCCGTCGAAGCGCTGGACGCGGCCGGACGCATCCAGACCATCGACGGCGACGGGGAAGTGGCGCCGGGAATCAGCGTGCTCAATACCCCGGGACACACGCTCGGGCACGTCAGCGTGGTCGCCTCCTCCGGGACGCAGCGCGCGTTCATGCTCGGCGACGCGGTGACGTGTCCGGTTCAGCTGGAGGACGCCGAGTGGACGGCGATGTCGGACATCGACCCCGACCTCGCCGTGCGTTCCCGTGCCCGCCTGTACCAGGAGCTCGAGGGCGCCGAGACGATCGCGGCGGCGTCGCATTTTCCCGAG
Source organism: Actinomycetota bacterium (assembly GCA_035640475.1). GTDB lineage: Bacteria > Actinomycetota > JAICYB01 > JAICYB01 > JAICYB01 > DASQWC01. The sequence continues at coordinate 42,501 of DASQWC010000021.1, forward strand.
CTGAAGTTCGGCCGAGTGTTGTTCGGCGAAGGGAAACGGTACTTCCAGTTGGGAAGGGGCGCCTGACGGCGCATCCTGAGATGGCTCACGTCGTGATGAATGTCGTCGATGTCCCGGAGGACCGGCAGGAGGAGTTCGAGCGGCGCTTCGCCAACCGGGCTGCACAAGTCCAAGGGTCGCCGGGCTTCGAGGCGTTCGAGCTCCTCAAGCCGGAGACGGGCGGCAAGTACATCGTCTACACGCGCTGGACGTCCAAGGACGACTTCGAGGCGTGGCTGCGCTCGCCGGCCTTTGCCGAAGGACACCGCCAGCACTCGACCCACGGGCCCGTCGCGCCGACGAGCGAAACGTGGTCCTTCGACGTACTTCAGTCCGAGTACGGCGACTAGCCTCCGAGCACTCGGTCGCGGAAGACCAAGAAGGCACCGACCGAGACGATCGTCCCGAGCGCGGCCAGCGCCGCAAGGCCGCGCGGCATAGCGTCGGAATTGCGACGGGACGACGTCGGCGCAGCCTTCATATCGCCGATCACCGGAAGCTGTCCCATTCCCGGGAGCTCATGAATCGAGGCGACGTCCGGTGTCGATGCCGCCGATTTGCTCGTCGAAGCCGGTGCCGCGTCGGGCGTGTTGAAGGACTGCGTGTTCCCGGCCGCTGGTGCGACCTCGCCACGCGTCGCCTCGTCGGCGAGCTTCATTCCCGGAAGGTCTGGGAAGGCCGGGCCGTCGTCGGCGGAGACCGGCGACATCGCAGCGAGCGCGCCGATGAGGACGGCTACGGCAAGCGAGAAGCGCAATCGCATCTGCGTTCTATTCGGCTGTCGTTCGAGCTACTCGGCGAGGAGCTTGCGGCGGAACCGCAGCGCGAGAACACCGGCGCCGACAAGCGTCAGACCGTCGAGCGCGATCGACTCGGCGGACGCACCCGTGGTTGGAAGCCGTCTCGCGGTCCCGGGCCGCTCGACGCGCGGCGTGCCGGGTGTCCGTCCGGTACCGGGTGTCCGTCCGGTGCCCGGAATCCGCTCGGTCCGTCCCTGGGTGCTCTCGATTCGCGGGGTGCCCGGTGTGCGTCCGGTCCCGGGAATCCGCTCGGTGCGACCTTCCTGTGCGACGGCCGCTGCCGGCGCAAGCGCAATTGCTGCGGCGGTCAACGCAAAGAACACACGACGCCTCATGAGGTCTCCTTCCCCTAGACCCGGTGTCAGATCTCACTTACCCGTTTGGCGCTAGGGGTATATCTGGTTTCAGCCGAGCGCGTCCAACCGGCGCAGAACCTCCTCGAGGACTGCCTGCGGCTCGGCGTTCCCATCGACTTCTTCGATGCGATGGCCGGCATCCCGGAGGAGCTCGATCGAATCGAGGTACGACGCTCGCAGGCGCGCAGCGAACGCAGGAGCCTCGTAGCGGTCGGCCGGTCCCCGTGCACGAATCCGCTCGGCGAGCGCCTCGTCCGGGACGTCGAGGAACACCGTGAGATCCGGAGCATCGAAGTCGCGCGAAGCGGCCAGGACCCACTCGCGGGCGACGTCCAGACCCTGGTAGGCGAGCGTGGAAAGAAGGTAGCGATCGCAAACCACCCAGTCTCCGGCCGCGAGCGCGGGGCGGACGAGCCGGGCGAGGTGGTCGGAGCGGTCGGCCGTGAACGTCAGGGCCGCGGTCCGGGGGTCGAGGGTCAGCTCGCCTGCGATGTGAGCCCGCAGGACCCGCCCGAGCGGCCCGTCGGTCGGCTCTGAGGTCAGGCAGACCCGCAGGTCACGACCACGAAGCGCGTCGGCGAGCAGGCCGGCTTGCGTGGTCGTCCCGGCTCCGTCGAGTCCTTCGAGGACGACGAAGCGCGGTTGGACTGCTTGTCCCGGTGACGGCATCGACCTATAGTGTTGCCTTCCCACGACCCCATGACCTCATCTGGGCACGTCAATAAAGACGGTATCGGCGCCGCCCTGCGCGCCGAGCGCGAGCAACGCCGGATCTCACTGGACGCGGTGGCTCGCGGCACGCTCGTGCGCCTGGATTTCCTCCAGCTGATCGATGAGAACCGGATCGAGGACCTCCCCGCCGGCGCGTATGCCAAGGGATTCATCCGGGCGTACGCGACCCACCTCGGCTTGGACTGGCGTCCGTTCGCGAAGGCGTACGAGGAGCGCTACGCGCAACCGGCGCCCGAGCTCTCGCGTGTCGTGCAGCGTGGTGTGCGGGTCCCGCCCGCCGCCCAGCGCCGCGCGTGGAAGATCGCGGTGACGGGCGCCGTCTCGCTCATCATCTTGCTGGCCCTGCTGGGAGCGTTCCGCTCGGGTGAGGAGCCGGCGGACGTTCCGGTCGTTCCGGCGGCCGCGGCGCGGTCGGTTCAGGCCGCACCGAATCCGCTCGGATCGGTCGTTCGCGTGCAGATCACTGGCGACGCGAGCTGGGTGGAGGCGAGCGCCGACGGGCAGACGGTGTTCGCACAGACGCTGCACAACGGCGAGTCGCGGACGTTCCGCGGGACCGAGCGTGTTCTGCTGTTCCTCGCTCGCGCGCGCGAGGTCACGATCACCGCCAACGGGCGCATTTTGGGTTCGCCGGCCGATGCAACCTACACCGGAGTCTTCACACCGGAGACCGCGGCGCTGCCTCCGAACGAACCGAATGCCGCCGAGCCGTCGCCCCAGGCGACGGCGCAGCCCGACGCGCACGTCGAAGGCGGCGATCCCGTCGTCACGACGGCGGAGGTCGAGGGCACGAACCCGTAGTCGTTGGGCCCGTACTGTAGATCCGTGAATCAGACCTTCTACATCCGGACGCTCGGCTGTCCGAAGAACGAAACCGACTCCGAGCACTTGCGCGGCATGCTCGAGCAGTCCGGGTACGCGGCCGCCGACACCTCCGAGCGCGCCGACGTTGTCGTCGTGAATACGTGCTCGTTCATCGACGCGGCGCGAAAGGAGTCGATCGACGCGATTCTCGAAGAGGTCGCCTCTCGCTCCGACGGGCAGCGTGTGCTCGTCACCGGCTGTCTCGTCGAGCGGTACGGGAAGGAGCTGGCCGACGAGCTGCCGGAGGTGGACGGCTTCATGTCGCTCGGTGCGTACGCCCGCGCACCGGAGATCGTGGGTCAAACGATGCGCGGTGTGCGCCAGCTCTGCTTCGACGCCGGAAAGGTCGCGATCTCGCTCGATGCCCGCGGCACGCCGTCCTCGCCGACGGCTTTCGTGAAGATCTCCGAGGGCTGCGATCGCGTGTGCAGCTTCTGCGCCATTCCGATGATCCGCGGCGGTCATCGGTCGCGTCCGGCCGAGGCCGTCGAGACGGAAGTGGAGTGGCTCGTCGAGCGCGGCGTGAAGGAGGTAGTCCTCGTCGCGCAAGACATGTCGTTGTACGGACGCGACACCGACGGCTCGTGGAGGCTGCCCGACCTGTTGCGGCGCGTCGGTGCGATCGGCGGCCTCTTGTGGCTGCGAATGCTCTACCAGTACCCGCGGTACGTCAACGACGACCTCTTGCGCGCCGTCGAGGATTCTTCTCCGGCCGTCCCGTACTTCGACCTGTCGTTGCAGCACGCATCCGGAAAGCTCGTGCGCAAGATGCGCCGGTGGGGCGACGGCAACCGCTTCCTCGACCTCATCGGGCGCATTCGCGACCGTTTCCCGGATGCTGTACTTCGTTCGGCCTTTATCGTGGGCTTCCCCGGCGAGACCGAGACCGATGCGGAGCTCCTCGCCGACTTCCTGCCGAAGGCGCGCTTGGACTGGGCGGGCTTCTTCCCGTATTCGCGCGAAGACGGCACCGAAGCCGGATCCTTCGTCCGCGGCCGCGTGCCGTCGTCGGTTGCCGAGCGGCGGGCCG
>DASQWC010000022.1:0-9865 GCA_035640475.1 Actinomycetota bacterium
CGGGTGGTCGCTTGACCGACTTCGGCGGCCGGGCCTCGATCTACGGCAGGAGCTGTTTGACGACGAACGGGCTCGTCCACGACGAGATCCTGACGATTGTCGGCGAGAGCAGCTAACCTACGAGACCTTCCCACCGTGAGCTTCCCCGGAGAGGGGAAGCATGCGCAGAGTCTTGGTTGTATTCGCGACCATCGCGGTCGCGCTCGGAGCGCACATTTCGAGCGGTACTCCCGCATCCGCCGGGTGTCGGGGCGCGCAGCGGAACGCCTTCCCGTGCGATCCGTACGTCCCATGCTTCGACGAGGACGGCGACGGCGTCATCGAGTGCACGGGTGCCGGGGACATCAGCGTCGACCTGTCGGTTCAGCCGTAAGCGAACCACGGAGAGTGGCAATCCACGCGCGCACCGTGCCTGTGGATTGTCATGCTTCCGTAACGGGGTCTTCCTCGGACCGCGATACCGATGGACGATTCTTGGGTCACCAACGAGGGTTGGTCGCATCGACGGAAGCGCCGCCGGACGCAAGTTCGGCGGCGCTCTCTTTCCGGGAACTTTTCCGCTAGGGCTCGGCGCTCCCAAAGGGCGCCACCGACCCTTCGATATCTCCCGCATCCGAGTCGCGCGGCTCCAGTCGCGAGTACCTTCCGCGACCGACGCTGTCGTGAGCGATCCCGAACTGATCGATGACCGGCTGCGGCGCGCCGTGAATTCGGAACCGGACGGCGTCCACCTCAGGAAGCTCGGTGAGGGTCCACACCAGCTGGGCCACCCGGAACTTCTGCAGCACCTCCGCGCCGGCCGCCTCGAACTGCGCCGTGAGGTTCACGTCGGCGACTCCGTCGCGCAAGGTCACACCGAGCAGCTCCGTGTTCGGTGGAATCGCTGTTCGAAACCCGTCTTCCTGCTCGCGCGGAGTCGGACCATCGAGGAGCATTGCCACAACGACCTCGATCGCCGGTCTGTCCGAGGATCGCTCGCGTGCGACGACACCGAGCCGATTCGGAACGAGCAGACGCCCGTCGGCCGTCGTCCGCGCGAAATACATGAGCGAACGGACGATCCTGCGATTCGCGCTGGGGTTATCGGAGGGACGGTACAGCGCATCCGGCAGCTCGTCCTCAGAAAGCAGGTGCACCTCCGGGCCGGTCGAGCACGAAGCCGCCAGCAACAGGAAGATGACCGCGAAGCTCAAGCGCTTCACTGCTCGGCCCCCGTCGGCAGCAGAACCTCGAACCGAGTGCCCTCACCGATTGTCGACTCAACTTGCAGGTCGGCGCCCAGAAGCTTGGCGTTCTCGTGAGCGATGGCCAGCCCGAGTCCCGCCCCGACGCCGCTCTCGCGCGTTCGTGACGCGTCGCCCCGCCAGAAACGATCGAAGATCCGCGGCAGTTGCTCGTGATCGATGCCGGGTCCCCGATCGGCGACGACGATGCGCGCGGCTCCGTTGAGCGCTTCGAGCTCGATTCGAACGTCCTCGCCGCTGGCATGCATGACTGCGTTCTCGAGCAGGTTCCCGACGACGCGCTCGAGCCGCATCTTGTCCGTGTGCACGATGAGGTGATCGGGGCCGTCGATCTCGACGAGCGTGTTCGGTGCGCGGGTGCGAGCGATCTGGTTCGCGAAGTCCCGCAAGTCGACCTCGTCTGAGGCGACCTGCATGGCGCCGGCATCCGCGCGGCTGAGCTCGAGGAGGTCGTCGACGAGGCGCCGCAGCGACGCGACCTCTTCGGCGGCGAGCCCGATCGCCGACCTGACGCTGCCCGGCAGATCGGCGCCGCGCTCGCCGATGAAATCGATCGACGCCTTCAGGGCCGTGAGCGGCGTTCTCAGCTCGTGCGACACGTCGGAGATGAACTGGCGCTCACGGACGATGCGTTTCTCCAGCGCCTCGGTCATCGAGTTGAAGTCTCGAGCGAGTCGCGCGAGCTCGTCCTCACCTGTCGCCTCGAGTCGAGTCTCGAGCCCGCCTTGTGCCACTTTTTGGGCGGCGTCGGCGGCCACCCGAAGCGGGCGGATGGTCCGGTCGGCCAGACGCAGCCCGACCGCCCCCGCCGCGCCGCCGGCAACGGCAAGTACCGCCAGCAGGACGCGCCACAGCAGTGACAGCGTGCGGTCGATGTTCTCGAGCGAGAACACGAAGTACGTATAGATCGTCCGGCCGGGCACCGGGGAGCCGAAGAACAAACGGCGATGCCCGGGGCCGCGCGCGATCGCATATCCGACTTCCCCACTCTCAACCGCGCGACGCAGAGCTGCGGGGACGGCGTCCTCGGTGACGTCGAGGGAGGTCGACTCGGCGTTGCGGATCCCCTGGGTCTTTACGACGAGCTCCGAGCCGCGTTGCTGCAATGTCTGCAAATAGGTGCGGATCTTTCCGGGCCCCGGATTCAGCTTGAGCTGGTCGCGCAGGAATGCGAGCTGGTCGAACGTCTGCACCTTTGCGTTTTGAACGACCTGACGCGTGAGCGCCCAAGATGTGAACGAATACGTTCCGGCCGCTACTGCGCCGGCGACGACGATTGCTCCAACGATGTAGGCCGCCGCGATTCGGAAGCGCAGCGAATTGAACCGGAGCACGGTCAGTCCTCCGAGACCTTGTACCCCATCCCGCGCACGGTCTGGATGACGGTCGGATTGTGTGGGTCGTCTTCGACCTTCGTGCGCAGTCTTCTGATGTGGACGTCCACGAGACGGGCGTCTCCGAAATAGTCGTATCCCCACACTTCGGACAGCAGCTGCTCGCGCGAGAACACCCGGCCCGGTTTGGACGCCAGCGTCGTGAGGAGCCGGAACTCCGTTCTCGTCAGCGACAACGTCTCGTCGCCGCGCTTGGCGACACCCTCCTCCGGCCTGATCTCGATCGAGCCGACGCGCAGGACGCTGGGTTCCTCGTCCTCGGCCTGCGCTCGCCGCAGCAGCGAGCGAATACGAGCCAGCAGGACGCGCATCTCGAATGGCTTGGTGAGGTAGTCGTCGGCGCCGGACTCGAGGCCGACCACCACGTCGATCGTGTCGGTCTTCGCCGTCAGGAGGATGATCGGCAGGTTGGACGACCTGCGGATCTCGCGCGTGAACTCGAAGCCGTCCTTCCCCGGGAGCATGACGTCCAAGATCAGGAGGTCGGGCACGTTCTGCCGGATGACCTCCTCGGCTTCGAGGGCGTCGTTGGCCGTGTCGACGATGTAGCCCTCTTCCGACAGCGCGACCTGCATGATCTCGCGGATCCCGCGGTCGTCGTCGACGACCAGAAGTCGATTGCTCATGCTCTTAGTTTCCCTCGTCGGAGCCCTCGGTATTTGTTACTCGACATGCCGCGGCCGATCGGTCGAACCGAGCTCCGGCAACTTCAAGCCGACGGCGCACACGTCGTGGAAGTCTTGCCGAGCGCAGAGTATGAGGAGCAGCACCTGCCCGGTGCGGTGCATATTCCGCTCCAGCGCATCGACGAAGCTCGAGAACGTCTCGAGCCGGGACGTCCCATCATCGTCTACTGCTGGGACTCCACCTGAGACCTGAGCCCGCGAGCCGCGTGGCGGCTCGAGAGCCTCGGCTTGACCGACGTCTACGACTACGTCGCCGGCAAGTCCGACTGGCTGGCGGCCGGCCTGCCTTCCGAGGGGACTGCGGCCGAGACTCCGACGGCACACGACGTCGCGCGGCAGGACGTGGCAACTTGTTCGGTTTCCGACACCGTCGAAGCTGCCGGCCGCCGGTCTCGCGAAGCCGGCTCGGCGATGTGCGTCGTGGTGAACGACCGGCAGGTCGTCCTCGGAGCACTCGGGATCAGGGAGCTCGGCGAGTCCCCTGAGGATCGCGTCGAGTCGGTGATGCAGCAGGCACCATCGACGCTGCGCGCGAACGTTCCCCTCCAAGAGGCGGTCGATTTCATGCGCGACAACGACCTGTCCGAAACGCCGATCACGACGCCGGAGGGAGAGCTCCTCGGCGTCCTCTTCCGTGAGGACGCCGTCGCCTACCTATCCGCCGAGCACCCGCTTCACTGACAGCGCGGACGTCCCGAGCGTCGCCTGATTGAGGAGCGCGCCGCTGAAGGGAACCGTGCCGTTGGCGAGCTGGACCGTATCGAGGTCGGAATGGTCGCGCATGAACTGGAGTGCCCGGCTCAGGTCGGCGACCTGATTGCTGAGTGTGGCCGAGATCGTGCTGAGCACACCGAGGGCGCCGCCGTTGGACCCCATGTACGCGCTGCCCGAGTCACCGGGAATGCCCGGCGTCAGCATGTAGACGGTGTGCGTCCATCCGCCGTTGGACTCGAAGACGGCAAAGCCGAACTGGCGCGACAGCGTCCCGATGCCGCCGCGCAACGACGAGTTGCCGTAGGCGTAGACCGCCTCGCCGCCGCCGGCGGACGGGTCGAGTCCGATCGGCCCGCCCCATGCCGGTATGGACGGGTTCACGCGCGCATGGTCGGCGGGATCGAGCTTGACCAGCGCGAAATCGTTTCCGAAGCACAGGTTCGAGTCCTGCACCCCGGCTTCACGCATCGCGATCCACGAGTTGTAGACGACCGTTCCCGGAGCCGTCGCACCGTCGATCTGGACGGGCGTGCCGAGCGGGAGGACTGGGGCCGTGCAGCCGTTGGTGTCGTTGGGCAGTCCCTGAGACGAGCAGTGAGCGGCCTGGCCGATGTACACGTTCGTCGCGTCGTAGAACACGAAGTTCGCCGTGCATCCGCCGGATCCCGTCGTCGTCTGAACGCCCGGGTGGATCGGAGCGGTTGCGGCGGGAGCCCACGTCGGCGAAGCGATGACATCGGCTCCAACGCGATCAACGGTATGGGCGAAGCTCATGAGCGTCATGACAAGGACGGCGGCGATGCGGGTGAGCCTCACGTGGTAGCTCCTTTCAAGGGCCGGATCCGGGTGCGGCAGTAAACGGTACCCCGGAGGTCCGAAAAGCGCATCTGAATCTCTTTACATTCCACGGCGTCCTCGCGCTGATTCGAATCACGCGGTCGGCGCCCGCGCAACAGCCGGTGCCGTGAGGTCGATCGTCATCTCGGCCGCCGCCAGCGACGGCGGCGTGCCGCTTGTGTTCCACAACGCCTTCGCTTCGGCTTCCATCTCTTCCAGCGTTGCATCGCTGTGCGACGGATCGTGATGGAACAGGATGAGCTTCTTCGCGCCCGTTACTTGCGCGTACGCGACGGCATCGGCGTAGCTCGAGTGACCCCAGCCTCGCCGTCCCTCGTATTCCTCGGGCGTGTACTGCGAATCGTGGAGCAGCACGTCTGCGCCGTCGGCGACCGCAAAGCCGTCGATCCAGTCGGGGGTCTCGTGACGAAAGTCACTCAGGATTGCGGGCTCGTGGTCGGGCATGTACGCGAACACGCGTCCGTTCTCCTCGATCCTGAACCCGACGGTGGGTCCCGGGTGCTCGATCGGAACGGCCGAGATTGTGGCGGAGCCGACCGTCCACGGTTCGAGCGGCAAGTCGTGGAAGTTACAGGTCGACGGGACATCGTGAACATCGATGGGGAAGAGCGGCGGCGACATGTAACGCGCGAGGCGCTCCTTCAGGCTCAGCATCGGTGACGGCGGGCCCCACACGTGCATGTCTGCGCCCGGGCTCCACAGCAGCGGGAAGAACGGAAATCCCTCGACGTGATCCATATGCAGGTGCGTGAGCAGAAGATGGACTTCCTTCATGTCGCTGCCCATCTGAGTGCCGAGCTCTCTGATGCCCGTGCCGGCGTCGAGGACGATCAGCGTGCCGTCGTCCAAGCGAACCTCGACACACGACGTGTCACCGCCGTAGCGGAGCTTGGACGCTCCGGGCGAAGCCAGCGATCCGCGGCAACCCCAGATCGTCGCTCGCACGGCTCGATCAGCCCTCCCCGTCTTCCCAGAACAATACGAGTGCGCCCTCGAACTGATCCTCTCCACTGAACAGCGGAAGGGCGCACACCGCAATACGGAGGTCGCGACCGTCGAAGGTCGTGAACATGAGCTCGCCGAGGCCCGGACGCTCCTTCTGGAGTTGAAACCAGCCCGGCATCGACTCGAGCGGGGCCGGCGTGTCGTCGAGCTCGCGGACCTTGAACTGCTCTTGCCACTCGGCCACCGGGATCTGCCCGACGTCGGCGAAGGCCCGGCCGACCTTCACTTCGGCGGCTTCGTTGAAAAAGATCATGTTGCCGTCGTTGTCGATGATGAACATCGGCGTCGTCACACTCTCGGCGAGGTGCTTCGCGCGGATGAGGACGAGGCTCTTGAGTGCGCGTTCCACCGTGCTCGCTAGAGTAATACGGCTTCGCGAGCCATCTATGATTCCCTCGTGAAAGCGGTCGTCCTCGAAGGCGAGCGGAGCGTCAGCGTCACCGATGTGCCCGACCCCGAGCTTCCCGGCCCGGATGGTGTGCTCGTCAAGGTGGACAAGACCGGAATCTGCGGATCCGACTTGCACCTGTACCACGGGGCGCTCGGGGGACAGGGCGTCCGCCTCGGACACGAGTTCATCGGAACGATTACCGAGGTGGGCGGTGACGTCCGAACAGTCCGTACCGGCGATCGCGTTCTCGTCTCGGGAGTCATCGGTTGCGGACGGTGCGTCGCGTGCCTCGCGCGCGACCCGATCGTTTGCCGCAACGGCGGCCTTCGAGTCTTCGGCACCTCGACCGATCTTCCCGGCGGTCAAGCCGAGGCCGCCGGCGTGCCCGCCGCAGACACATCGGTGCTAAAGATCCCGGACGGCGTCACCGACGAGCAGGCCGTCCTGCTCACCGACATCCTGCCCACGGGCTACCTCGGTGCCCTCCGCGCCGACATCCGGCCTGGTGCAACCGTCGCAGTCATCGGCTGTGGACCCGTTGGTTTGATGACGCTTCGCTGCGTCTGGATGTTCGGTCCGGGCCGAGTCTTCGCGGTCGATCTCGTTGCGGAGCGCCGCGCGCGGGCCGAGGCCCTCGGAGCCGAGCCCATCGACCCCGCCGAAGGCGGTTCGGTGGCGCAGATTATGGATCGCACCGGCGGCTGGGGAGCCGACTCCGTCGTCGAGGCCGTCGGCGCCGACCAATCGATCAGCGACGCCATCATGTGCGCGGCGCCGGCGCGACGGTCTCCATCATCGGCGTCAGCTTGAACATGGCACTGCCGGTGCCCCAGCCGCTCATCTTGTTCAAACGACTGACGTTGCGCTCCACGCTCGCATCGATCCCGTCGACTTGGGACGCACTTGTTCCACTCGTCGCGTCGGGGAGAATCGTTCCGGACGACGTTTTCTCGCACCGCATGGGGCTATCCGAGGCGGCGGAGGCATACAGGATCTTCGACGCGCGAGAGGACGGCGTGTCGAAAGTGTTGCTGGATCCGTCGCAGTAAAGCGCTACGGGCGGGCAGCGCCGACCGGGCGCGAGTAATAGATCGACTCTTCCCGAACGGTTTCACCCGACTGCGGCGCGTGGACCATGACCCCGCCGCCCTTGTAGATGCCGACGTGGTGGATCGGGCTCCCGTAAAAGATCAGGTCACCCGGCGCGAGCCGGTTTAGCGAGACGTGAGGCAGCGACGAGTACTGCGCGCGCGACGAGTGTGGCAGCGAGACGCCGGCACGGCTCCACGCCCACATGGTCAGACCCGAGCAGTCGTATGAGTCGGGACCGCCTGCTCCCCACCGGTAGGGCTTGCCGATCTGCGAGGCGGCCGCCGAAACGGCGTTCGGAGCCGTTGCGCGGACCGGGCCCGCCGGTTGAATGTCGGCCGCCAATGCGCCCGCCGCGGCCAGGCGCGAGCGCCGAGCGGCGTCGCGTGCGCCGAGGTTGGAGCGTGCAAGCAGTGATCGTGCCTGCTGGAAGGCGGCGGCGGCGGCCCGGCGTTGTTTGTCGACGGCGAGCTCGTCCCGCCGAGCTTCGTCGCGCAGCTCTTGCAGGTGTTGGGCCGATGACTGCTGGGCAGCGCGAGCTTTGCGGATTCTGAGCAGCAGGTCGTCCGCGGACAGCGCGACTTGCCCGGCCAGAGCATTGCCCCGGGAGAGCTCGCCGAACGTGTGGGCCTGGAAGAAGGTCTCGAGCCCGGCCGTCGGGTGCATGTACAGGTTCCGCACGACGCGCCCGAGCCGACGGCTCGTCTCCGCCAGCCGTGCCTTCGACCGAGCGAGGTCGGCCTTCGCGGTGGCGAGCTTCGTGTCGAGCGATGCTCGCTTGAGCTTGGCCTGGTTGTAGGCCTCGGTGACTCGACTGAGCCGATCGCTTGCGCGCTCGAGGCTCGTCGGGCCGGGCTGAGCCTGCGTCGGAGCCGCGGACACCACTGTTGCCGTGACCGCGACGGCCAATGAGCAAACAGCGCCAAGCAGTCGCATGTGTTGTGTTTGGACCTCCGGGCGAGGTCTCACATGAAAGCCGACCCGGCGCACGACCGCAAATCGGCATTTCTCATGCCCGACGCACCGTCGTGGCGGTTATTCGTCGCCCGTCGCGATACCGAGGATGTTGAAGCCGCCGTCCGCATAGATGACTTCACCGGTCACGGCGCTCGAGAGGTCGCTGGCCAGGTAGAGGGCCGACCGGCCGACGTCCTCGATTGTGATGGCCGACCGCAGCGGCGCGATCTCCGGGAAGGTCTTGTACATCGTCTTGAATCCGGAGACGCCGTGGGCCGCCAGCGTACGGACCGGGCCCGGACTAATGGCGTTCACCCGGATGCCGTCCGGGCCGAGCTCTGCGGCCAAGTACCGCACGCACGCCTCCAGGGCTGCCTTCGCGATGCCCATCACGCGGTAATTGGAGACGACCTTTTCCGCCCCGTAGTAGGTGAGTGTCATGACGCTCGAACCGCGCGTCAGTACACGCCGCGCCTCTCGCGCCAATGCGACGAGTGAGTACGCGCTTACGTCCAGCGCGATCTGAAATCCCTCACGCGATGTATCGATGAACGACCTGTCGAGGTCGTCCTTCGGAGCGAACGCGAGCGAATGCACGAGGATGTCGAGCGTGCCGTGCTCTGCCTCCCACTTCTCGAACACGGCTCTGATTTGGTCGTCGTCCTGGACGTCGCAGGGCTCGATGAACGTCGAACCGAGCTTCGCAGCGAGCGGCCTGACTCGCCTGTCGATCAGTGCCTCGACGGAGCTGAAACCGACGACCGCACCCTCGTCGTGAAACGCCTGCGCGATGCCCCATGCGTTGGACATATCGTTCGCAACGCCGAAGATGAGCGCTTTCTTGCCTTCCAGCAGCACGTTGGTCTCCCGCTCTCGCCGGAGCACCTGTATATACCCCGGAGGGATGCGGACGTCAGTCGCAGCCGCCGCCCGGCGACGGGCGGTCGGGAATCGATGGATCGACGACTTCGATGTGAACGTGCGGCCACGCGCTCGTCTTTGCGATCTCGTCGACTTGCGACTCGAACGGCAACCGAGTCGGTCGTGGAGCGAGCAGCGTTTGTCCTGCGAACACGCGATCGCCGCGCGAGACGCGAACGCCGTCGATGTGCAGCAGCTTGACCTCCCAGGCGGGATGGTCATCCGGAGCAATCACGACGTAGTCGTCGGAGTACTCGCAGTACAGGACATACGTGCCGGCACGCTTCACGGTTCCCGTCACCGGCGCGCGAATCTCGACATTCGGATCGATCACGACGTCGGCGGCGGATCGTGACCCGGTTCGGCGATCTCGGGTCTCGAGCGTGACCGGCGCGACGGCCGTCGGAGAGACGTCGAGCTGTCGCGCACCGTCGTGGTTGGCTTCGTGGAACGCAACGCGCTCGACCCGTCTCGACGGGTGGACGAGCGTGATGCCGCCGACCTCGGCAAATGGCGTCCATTGCTGGGTTACGACGACTCGCTGCGGCGTGGGCGTACGAAGCGGTGCCGCGGCGAAGGCTTCTTCAGAGCGGGCGAGCTGCACGG
>DASQWC010000023.1:0-70074 GCA_035640475.1 Actinomycetota bacterium
ACTTCGCGATCCCGTGCACGGGACGCGTGCTGCACACGCTCAATCTGCGGCTGTCACCTGAGGACTTGACCTACATCATCGGCCACGCCGAAGACCGAGTGATCCTCGCCGACCCGGATCTTCTCCCGATCCTCGAGAAGATCGGCGAGGACGGCCTCGCCGGAGTGAAGCAGATCGTTGTGCTCGCCGACGAGGTACCGTCGACGGCGCTTCCCAACCTCGTGGCCTACGAAGACCTCATCGCCGACGAGCCGACGACGTACGAGCGCAAAGACATCCCGGAGGACACGCCGCTCGGCATCTGCTACACGTCCGGCACGACCGGACGGCCCAAGGGCGCCGTCTACACACACCGCTCGAACTACCTGCACACGATCATGGCGAGCTCGGGCGCCGGCCTGTCGATCGGTCCGATGGACTGCACGCTGCCGATCGTTCCGATGTTTCACGCCAACGCGTGGGGCATTCCCTTCGCTGCAACCGCCGTGGGAGCCAAGCAAGTCTTTGCCGGCGCGCACCTGGACCCAAAGACCGTAGTGGATCTGCTCATCAATGAGGAAGTCACGGTCACGGCGGGCGTTCCGACGGTATGGATGATGGTTGCCGAGGAGCTTTCGAAGCGCGGTACGCGGCCTCCCGCACTGCGCCACCTCGTCTGCGGGGGCAGCCAGCCGTCCCGCGCGCTGATGGAGAAGTACATCAACGAGCTCGGCATCCCGTTCGTGCAGGCCTGGGGCATGACCGAGACCTCACCACTCGCGTCGATCGCCTGGCCCAAGCACAGCATGCGCGACGCGTCCGCGGACGACCTCATGGCCGATGTGCGTACGCGAGCCGGGCTTCCGGTGCCGGGAGTCGAGATCGCCATTCGGGAGGAGAACGGCAACGACGTTGCGTGGGACGGCTCGTCGCTCGGCAACCTGCTCGTCCGGGGGCCCTTCGTCGTCGACTCCTATCTCAAGGGCGACGGGGCCGAGCAGTTCACCGACGACGGGTGGTTTGCGACCGGCGACGTGGCGATCGGCGATGCCAACGGCTACTTCGTGATCGCCGACCGCACGAAGGACCTCATCAAGTCCGGCGGCGAATGGATCTCTTCGGTGGACATGGAGGGCGCGATCATGGCCATGCCGGACGTGGTGGAGGCCGCGGTCGTGGCGATCCCCGATCCGAAGTGGGACGAGCGCCCGCTGGCGTGCGTGGTCGTGCAAGAGGGCGCGACCGTATCGGTGGACGACGTGCGCAAGCACCTCGAGGCCAACGGCTGGGCGAAGTGGCAGCTGCCCGATCGCGTCGAGATCATCGACGCCATTCCGAAGACCGGCGTGGGCAAGTTCGACAAGAAGGTGCTCAGAGGCAGATTCGGCTGAGCCGTCCGGCTAGCTCCAGGCGTTGCGTAAGCCTCGTACGACCAACAGCAGCACGATTGCTCCGGCGGTTGCCGCCAGGACGCGGGCAACCTCCGAAACGCCGACGGCTCGAAAGATGAAGCCTCCGATCACGGCGCCGGCCATCCCGACAACAACGTGCGTCATGCACCCCCGAAGACGGGTCGTCCCGCGAACGAGAATCGCGGCAATCCACCCGGATACCATCCCGACCAGCAGGAATCGAATGAGCTCGACGTCGCCTCGCAAGGTTCACCAAGGATGCCCGAAGAGCTGGAGCTGATCGCACAAGGTCGCGCGGCCGACGTGTTCGCGTACGGCGACGGGCGCGTGCTCCGCCGCTACCGCACCGAGCACGACGTCTCCTATGAGGCCGACGTCATGCGCTACGTCCACGAACACGGATACCCGGTGCCGACGGTCATCGCGGCCAACGGCCGCGACATGGTCATGGAACGCCTCTCGGGTACCCCCATGCTCGAAGACTTCTCGAAGCACCCCTGGCGCCTGTACCGGCATGCGCGCACGCTGGCCGATCTCCACAAGCAGCTGCACGCGATCCCGCCGCCGCCGTGGCTCAAGCCCAAGCTCGGCGGCGGCACGGCGATCGTCCATCTCGACCTGCACCCGCTCAACGTGATGGTCACGGACAAGGGGCCCGTCGTCATCGATTGGTCCAACGCCGGGCTGGGCCCCCCGGACGCCGAGACAGCCGATCTTTGGCTCCTCATGTCCAATGCGGACATCCCGGGCAGCGGTGTGGTGCACAGGCTCATTCGATGGGGACGCGGGCTCTTTCTGCGCGCGTTCATGAAGCACGTCGACAAAACGGCTGTGCGAAAACACCTGCGGCTCGCGGCCGCGGCCCGCATGAAGGACCGCAACATGACCGAAGCCGAGATTGCTCGGATGCGCGCCTTCGTCGAACGCTGGGCTCTCGACTAGCTACGTCGGCGGCAGGTCGATCTCCATACCCTCGCGCGCGAGGACCGGAGAGTCATTACCGCCGCCCCACAGCTCTTTCGCCCGCCCCAGGTGAGCCTCGAGCTCCTCGTCGGAGTGCGCCGGATCGTGATGGAACATCACGAGATTTCGGACCTTCATGATGTGGGCGAACGAGATCGTGTGAGCGATGCTCGAATGCCCCCAGGCGCGGTGTGTCGGGTATTCCTCCTCCGTGTACTGCGAGTCGTGGAACAGCACATCCACGCCGTGGGCGATCGGGAACCCGGACACCCACTCCGGTTCGTCCTTCTCGAGGTCGACGCCGAGCGCGGGCTCGTGGTCGGGAATGTACCCGAACGACCGGCCGTTCTCCTCGAACCGATACCC
Organism: Actinomycetota bacterium; assembly: GCA_035640475.1. Taxonomy (GTDB): domain Bacteria; phylum Actinomycetota; class JAICYB01; order JAICYB01; family JAICYB01; genus DASQWC01. Next base: position 2,721 of record DASQWC010000023.1, read on the forward strand.
GACTGTCGACCCGCGATGCGTCACCCCCTGGACGTAGACGCGGGCGCTCCCGATCGTGAACTCCTCGTCCGGGACGTCGTGATAGATCGGCCGGCACGGCACATCGGCAAGGTGCACCGGGAACAACGGAGGCGACATCAGGGTCGCGAGCCTGTCCTGCAGTGAGCGCAACGGAGACGGCGGGCCCCACACGTGCAGCTCGACGTCCGGGTTCCAGATCGCGGAGAAGAACCCGATCCCTTCGACGTGGTCGAGATGCAGGTGGCTGAGGAACAGATTGATCTTCTTGACCGACTTGGCCTCTTCGGTTTGGGCGAGATGGAGGCCGAGCTCGCGGATGCCGGTGCCGGCGTCGAGGATCACGAGCGTGCCGTCGTCCAGACGTACTTCAACGCTCGACGTGTTGCCGCCGTAGCGAACGGTGTTCGGACCCGGAGCGGCAAGTGAACCCCGGCAGCCCCAGATCCGGATCTTCATCAGGCGGTCTCCCGGAGCTCCCAGAACACGCTGACGGCGCCGACGAACTCATCACCGCGGGTGAACAGCGGATAGGCAGTGCCCTCGATCGTGCGCTTCACGCCGTCCATACCTATAAAACGCATGACCTTGTGCGAAGGGCGCTTCTCACGCAGTGCCACGGCCGACGGCAGGTCCGAGGAGTCGATCGGATTGCCGTCGAGGTCCTCGGGCTGGAACTGCGGCAGCTCGTCTTGGTGCAAAGCACTGATTTCCTGGTACCGGCGTCCGACGATCTCTTCGGCCGGCTCGTTCAAATACACGAGGACGCCGTTCTCATCCCAGATCCACATGGGCGTCGTGAGATTGACGGCGAGCTCCCGCGCCAGGATCAGGGCAACACTTCGCTGCCGGACCTCCCCCATTGCCGAGCGAGCGTAACCCACAGCGCTTACGGGAACGAACTTCGTTACACAGAAAACGTGTGAAGCACTTCACACCCCCGCAGTTTTGAGGGCGTCGGGCGTAAGGCTGGAGGGCGATGCTTCCGGAGCCAGCCGAACCGCCTCACCGAGGCCGATCTGGATGTAGAAGAGGTCGTTCGCAGGCCGGTCGAGCTTCCGCAGGAGGAGGGCGCGGAGCGGCTCGAGGTGAGAAACCGCCACGATGAGGCCGTCCGCATGCGTCGAGACGGCGTCCCGCTCCCACGCCTCGACGCGGTCGGCGAGCTCGGCCAGCGACTCGCCCGAGGTCACGCTGCCCGGATCGTTCACATAGGCGTGCCACGCTTCCGGACCGTTGGTTCGGAGCTCCTCCCACGTCATTCCGGCGAACTGCGCCCAGTGCCGCCACTCGTGAAGGCGCTCGTCCGGGACGACCTCGGCACCGGTTGCCGCGGCGATGAACGCAGCTGTTTCCATCGCGCGGTCGAGCGGCGACGCGTACAGCGCGGCGATCCCGGCCCCCGCGAGAGCCTCACCGACGGCGCGCGCTTGACTGCGTCCGAGCTCGGACAGCCCGAACCCGGGCAGGCCGGAATAGATGACGCCGTCCGGGTTGTGCACCTCGCCATGACGGATTCCGATGACCGTTCGAGGGGGCGCCCCCGGCGCATCCTGTCGTCCCACGAACGGCAGCGTATCTGGTACACACGGTTGCGCCATGTCGACCGGCCGCTCGCAGAAGCGAGCTCGAAAGAAAGAGGCTCGCGACGCGCGCCGCGAAGCAATACAGCAGTACAGGAAGCGGCGACGGCGTCAACGGCTCGTCCTGCTCGCGTCGTCGCTCGCCCTCATCGCGGCCGGCGTGATCATCGTGCTGCTCGTCCAGAACCCGCAGGAGGCGAAACCGGAAGCGTCGCCGTCGGACGACGCTTCCGCTCAGAAGGCACCGACGCCGGAGCCCGTCGCGTGCGGCGCGGACCTGCCGAGCGCCGCCGGCACCGAGAAGCTCAGCTACGGCCGAGCGGAGGACCAGACGCTCGACAAGGACAAGCGCAACGTCCTCACGCTCGAGACGTCATGCGGTGACATCCAGATCGAGCTCGACGTCGAGAACTCACCATCCACGGCGAACTCGGTCGCGTACCTCGCGCGTCAGAAGTTCTACGACGGACTCGTGTTCCATCGTGTCGTTCCGGGCTTCGTGATTCAGGGCGGCGATCCGAAAGGTGACGGGAGTGGCGGCGCCGGGTACAGCATCGTCGAGCCGCCGCCGAAGGGATTCAAGTACGAAGAAGGCGTCGTTGCGATGGCGAAGGCGGGCACAGATCCACCAGGGAGCTCCAGCTCGCAGTTGTTCATCGTCACGGAGTTTGGCCCGGACGCGCGGGCACTTGCGGCCGAGTACGCGGTGCTCGGCAAGGTCATCGAAGGCATGGATGTGGTCGAGAAGATCGAGAAGCTCGGCCGCCCGGGCCAGGACGCCCCGATGGAATACGCGTACATCGAGCGCGCGACCGTTACGGAGGACTAAGCAGGATGGAGCGGAGCGACTCCTCCCTGACCGGCACGTTTGCGCAGTCCGACGGCGTGCGCATTCGCATCCATCACCTCGGCGGAACCGGTCCGCCGCTCGTCTGTGTGCACGCCACCGGGTTCCACGGGCGCGTGTGGGAGCCGTACACGCGTCTGCGCGAGCGCTTCACCGTGATCGCGCTCGACCAGCGCGGCCACGGCGACTCCGACAAACCCGAGTCGGGCTATGAGTGGACGAAGTTCGGGGACGACGTGCTTGCCGTCGTCGACCACCTCGGCCTGGACGCGCCGGCCGGAATCGGACATTCGGCGGGAGCGACGGCGCTCATCCTTGCCGAGTCGAAGCGCCCGGGAACCTTTTCCCGTCTTGCGCTGCTGGATCCGACGCTGCTGCCGCCCGAGTTCCGGCAGTTCGCGTCGTCGGGCATGAACCCGATGTCGGATCGAGCGCGGCGGCGGCGCTCGATCTGGGACTCGCCGGAGGAGATGATCGAGCGTCTCCGCGATGGGACGCCGCTGGCGGGATGGCAGCACGAGTTCCTTCGCGCCTATGCGATCTACGGCCTCAAGCAGCGCACAGACGGAAGCTTCGAGCTCAAATGTCCGCCGGAGATCGAGGCGCTCGTGTATGCGGCCGGTCCCACCGACGCCTGGGACCGCCTTGCCGATGTGCGCTGCCCCGCGCTGCTCGTCACCGGCGAGAACTCGCCGATGTGGAATCTCGAGCGTGGTGCACAGGCGGCCGGATTGCTCGGCGACGGTCGAGCCGTCCAGATGCGCGGCGGTCACTTCTTCCCGATGGAGCATCCGCTCCAGACGACCGACCTCGTCGTCCCGTTCCTGAGCGGCGAGGCGTAACGGCGGTGCGCGAGCACGAAGCAGCGCCGCTCATCGAGGGTCTCGGCTTCCCCGAAGGGCCGCGCTGGCGCGACGGCCGCCTGTGGTTCTCCGACTTCCTGTCCAAGAAGGTGCACACGCTCGACCTGTCCGGACATTTCACGGAGGTCGTCGCCGTGCCCAACGTCCCGTCCGGACTGGGGTGGCTACCCGACGGCCGGTTGCTCATCGTGTCGATGGAGGATCGAAAGGTCATGCGGCTCGAGGGAGGAGGCGAGCTCGTCGTCCATGCCGATCTGTCCCCGTACGCGCGCTACCCGTGCAACGACATGGTCGTGGACGCCTTCGGCCGCGCCTACGTCGGCAACTTCGGCTTCGACTACGCGGGCGGCGAGCCCGCGCGCGCAACGAGCCTCATGCTCATTACGGCCGACGGCCGCGTGCACCGCGCTGCCGACGGACTCCTCTTCCCGAACGGAGCGGTGATCACGCCCGACGGCCGGACGCTGATCATCGCCGAGACGTTCGCAGCGCGACTCACGGCTTTCGACATCCAGCCCGGCGGCGCACTCGCCAACCGGACCGTATTCGCCGACTTCCGTACGCGTCGCCGGGGACGGTTTCCCGACGGAATCTGTCTGGACGAGGAAGGCGCGGTCTGGGTCGCTTCCCCATCGACCAACGAATGTGTCCGGATCCTCGACGGTGGCGAGGTCACCGACCGCGTGTCGACGGGAGAGGAGAGCGCGCTCGCGTGCATGCTCGGGGGCCCGGACCGCAAGCTCCTGTTCATCTGCGTCGGCCGGCTCAACCAGGAGCTTGCCGGAAAGATCCTCGTCGCCCAGGCAGACGTGCCGGGCTCCGGTCTGCCCTAGCGCGCGCGTTTACAGGGTCGACTCCGGCCTGTAGATGCCCCACTCTTCGCGAAGGACGCCGCACACCTCGCCGAGCGTCGCCATCCGTCGAAACGCTTCCTTCATCGGGTGGAGGATGTTGTCTGTTCCCTTCGCCGCGGCGCGCACGTCCTCCAGCGCTTCCTTCACCCCCGCCTGATCGCGCTCGGCTCGGATGCGTTCCAGCTTCGCGGCCTGACGCCGGCCGATCTCCGGATCGAGCTGGAGCACTTCCGTCGGCTCCTCTTCGGTGATGGTGAACTTGTTCACGCCGACGACGACCTGCTCGCCGGATTCGACGCGCTTGACCTCGCGATACGCCGCCTCCTCGATCTCGCGCTTCATCCACGTGATCGACTCGACGGCGCCGCCGCGATCGAGCACCTTGTTGAGCAACGTCTCGGCCTGCGCTTCGACCTCCGAGGTGAGCTTCTCGACGAACCACGAGCCGCCGAGCGGATCGGCCGTATCGACGACCCCGGTCTCGTGGCCGAGGATCTGCTGCGTACGCAGCGCCAGCCGGGCCGAGCGATCGGTCGGCAGGCCGAGCGCCTCGTCGAGCGAGTTGGTGTGCAGCGACTGGGTGCCGCCGAGCACTGCCGCCATCGCTTGATAGGCAACGCGCACGACGTTGTTCTCGGGCTGTTGCGCGGTGAGCGTCGCGCCGTCGGTCTGCGTGTGGAAGCGCAGCTTCATCGAGTTCGGCTCCTTCGCACCGAAGCGGTCGCGCATGATGCGAGCCCACAGCCGGCGCGCGGCACGGAACTTCGCCACTTCCTCGAAGAAGTTGTTGTGGCAGCCCCAGAAGAAGGAGAGCCGCGGCGCGAACGCGTCGACATCGAGTCCGGCGGCAACGGCCGCCTCGACGTACGCCACACCGTCGGCAAAGGTGAACGCGATCTCCTGCACGGCCGTGCAGCCCGCTTCACGCATGTGGTAACCGGAGATCGAGATCGTGTTCCATCGCGGCAGCTCGGACGCGCAATAGGCGAATGTGTCGGTGATCAAGCGAAGCGCCGGCTTGGGCGGGTAGATAAACGTCCCGCGCGCGATGTACTCCTTCAGGACGTCGTTCTGGATCGTTCCACCGAGCAGCTTTGGTGCGGCGCCTTGCTCTTCGGCGGCAAGCTGATACAGGAGCAAGAGCATCGCGGCCGGAGCATTGATCGTCATCGACGTCGTGACGTCCTGCATCGGGATCTGATCGAACAGCGTCCGCATGTCCTCGACCGTGTCGATGGCGACGCCGACCTTGCCGACCTCTGTTGCCGCGACCGGGTCGTCGGAGTCGTAGCCCATCTGGGTGGGAAGGTCGAACGCGACCGACAAGCCCGTCTGGCCGTGGTCGAGCAGATAGCGGAAGCGCCTGTTCGTTTCCTCGGCCGTCCCAAAGCCGGCGTACTGGCGCATCGTCCAGAGGCGTCCGCGGTACATCGTCGGGTGGACCCCGCGCGTGAACGGAAAGTCGCCCGGGGAGCCGAGCCGCTCGGGAAGCTCGAGATCAGCGACGTCCGCCTCGGTGTAGGCCGGAGCGATCTCGATATCCGAGGGCGTTCGGCGGGTGTTTTCCGTATCCGCCATGCTTCGATGGTAGAGGGTTATGGCCGCTTACGAACGGGGCTTGATACAGGTCGGCCCGACGACCTACGCGTTCCTCCAGCCGGACGGGAGCTGGGGCTGGTCGAACGCGGGTCTGGTCGTCGGCGACTCTGAAGCCGTCCTGATCGACACCTTCTTCGACCTCCCGAACACGACCGAGCTGCTGGCGGCCGTGCGATCCGCGACGGACCGGCCGATCGAAACGCTCGTCAACACGCACCACAACGGAGACCATTGCTTCGGGAACCAGCTCGTCGAGGGAGCGACGATCGTCGGCCACCGCCGCTGTCGAGAAGAGCTCCTCAACGGGATCGCGCCGGCGCTGTTGGCCGCGGCTTCGGAGTCGGAAGCAGAGACGGGAGCTGCGGCATACCTCAAGCGCGCGTTCTCACCGTTCGACTTCTCCGGCATCGAGATCGTCCCGCCGACGGTCACGTTCGACGATCGGCTCTCGCTCTTCGTGGACGACAACGAGACCGAGATCCAGTACCACGGCCCGTGTCACACGCTTGGTGATGTCGCCGTGTGGGTTCCGCACGATCGCGTGCTGTTCGCCGGCGATCTCGGGTTCATCGGGTCGACGCCGCTGGTGTGGGAAGGGTCGCTCCTGAACTGGATCGCGACGATCGGCCGCCTGATCGATCTCGAGCCGCGTGTGATCGTCCCCGGACACGGACCGATCACGGACGCCGAGGGGCTCCGGGAGATGGAGAGCTACCTGCGTCTGGTCGTCTCCGAGGGCGGCAAGCTCAAGGACGCCGGGCTCTCGCCGCTGGATGCGGCTCGCGAGATCGACCTCGGCCCGTATGAGTCGTGGAAAGACCCGGAACGGCTCGTCCTGAACCTCATGCGGCTGTGGCTCGAGCTCGACGGCCAACCGGCCGAGACACGCATAGACGCGATCACCGCGTTCGACGCGATGGCCGCCCTGCACGACGGCTCGTAAGTTCGACGTCGCCGTCCCAAGACGCTGCTAGCGTCCGAGTCGTGGCCGTCACCGAGCGCCCGTCCACAGCGACCGTCGTCCGGATCACGCTCACCGTCGCCGTCGTCTCGCTTCTCTTGTACGCGGTATTCATCGTCCGCCAAGTGGTCGTTCTCGTCATCGTCGCGATGTTCCTCGCGATCGGACTCGATCCGCTCGTCAAGGCACTCGGTCGTTTCCGCTTCTCGCGAGGGCAGGCGGTACTCGCCGTCTTCGTGGGAACCATCATCTTCATCGGTGGATTCTTCGCCGCGGTCACGCCGCCACTCGTACGGCAGACGCAGCGGCTGGCCCGCGAGATCCCCCAATTCGCGAGCGAGCTCTCGACGCGCAGCGATCGCTTTCGGGAGCTCGACGAGCGGTACGACATCTCCAAGCGTCTGCGCGAGACGGTGAACGACCTGCCGTCGCTGGCGAGCAGATCCGCGGGCAGCGCGCTGGGCGTCGCACGATCGATCGGCCGGACGCTGTTCAATGTGCTGACCGTGATCATCCTCACGCTCTACTTCCTGGTCGATCTGCCGAAGCTCATGGCGGGCGCGGCGAAGCTCGTACCGAAGAGCCGGCGCAAGGATGCCGAAGGCCACGCGCAGATCGTGTTCGACAGAATCAGCGGATACATCGTCGGGAACCTTGCCGTTTCCGTGATCGCCGGCGTCGTCACGTTCATCGTTCTCACGGCGCTCCGCGTGCCGTACGCGCTTCCGCTGGCGATGTGGGTTGCCATCGCGGACCTCATCCCGATGGTCGGTGCGACGCTCGGTGCGATCCCCGCCGTCACCGTCGCGTTCTTCGCGTCGTTGTGGTCGGGAATCGGAACGCTGATCTTCTACGCGATCTATCAGCAGATCGAGAACTATGTGATCACGCCGCGAGTCATGACCCGCGCCGTCGACATCTCAGCTGCGGCCGTGCTGCTGGCCGCCTTAGTAGGCGGGACGCTGCTCGGCTTCGTCGGAGCGCTGCTCGCAATTCCGATCGCCGCGTCGATCAAGGTACTCGTGCAGGAGATCTGGTTCCCGCGTCAGGAAGCCGTGTGAGCTAGCCGCCGTTGGCGGCGGCGTCGATCACCGGGCGGCCGAGCAACGCCTCGAGCACGCGGTGCTCTCCCGACCAATGCTCTCGGAGGATCGGCTCGGGAACGCGGCGCAGGAGTGTGCGCACACCTACCGTCAGCACGACGACGTCGTCGAGCTGACCGAGTACCGGGATCCAGTCCGGGACGACGTCGATAGGCAACGCCAGGTACGCGGCGAGCGCGACGAGGCCCCCGCGAACGAGGCGCGGTGCACGATTGTCGCGGGTGACGCGCCACAGCAGCTTGGCGATGTCGGGCAGCGCGAAGACCAGATCCTTCGTTGAAGCATCGCGTTCGGCCATGCGGAGGATGTTACCCGCTCAGACAGGCGACCAGGTCTCGAGCGCCGTGCGCACTCGAGCGATCCACCAGTCGAGATCCGCACGTTCGCGTTCGCGGACGGCCGGGTCGGGGTTCTCGACGATGTCGAGGGCCTTGTTCCAACCGAGCGAGGCGAGACCACCAATGAGCGCGATCTCCAGAGCACGAGGATCGAAGTGTTCGCCCGAGATCTCTCGGAAGTCGTCGATGATCTGCTCGCGGGACGCATCGACTCGAGTCGCCGAGATGATCAGGTACCAGGCGAACTCGACGAACGGTGGTGCGTTCGCAGTGATCTCCCAGTCGAGCAGGACGACTTTGTCCGCCGTGAGCCCAAGGTTGTGCAGCCGAAGATCGCCGTGGATGAACGTCGTTGGATGTTGCGTCAGCTCGGTCGAGATCAAGGCAGGGTCGCCGAGGAGCGCCGCCATCGCACCGGCGATGTCCGGGGGCGCGACATCCGGGAAGAGCTCCCAGCCGCGCGCAATCAGTTTCGAGATCGAGAAGTCCGCAGCGACCGTGTGCAGCCGAAGAAAGACCGAGTAGTACTCATCGAGCGACGGAATCTGCTCAACATATTCGCCCCAAAACTCTTGGTGCAGCTCGTTGACCGCGCTCAAGACGCGCCGGCTCTCATCGCGCGTCAGGACGTAATCGTCTGGCAAGAGGGTGTTGGATACATCGCGGAGCACGAGGATCCAGCCGTCGTCGTCGGGCTCGACGGCGAGTATCGCGTGATCGATCACCGATGGAACCCGATCGAACACGCCGTCGGTCCACAGCCGGTACTGGCGGTCGGGTTGTCCACCGAGGCTCGCGACCAGTCCGTCGAGGTGAACGTGCTTGATGACCACCTTCGTCCCGTCGCGCAGGACGGCGCGTTCGAAAGTCGCGTCGGTCCGACCTCCCTCGCCGGCGAACGGGCCGCGCTCGCGAGCGCCCTCGAGTATCGAGCTCAGGGCCTGATCATGTCGGCGAAGACGTCGTCGGCCAGGAGGCCGTCCGGGTCGTTCGTCTCGACGAATCGCACGAATCGCTCTGCGATCCCCTTCGCAGCTTCGTGGTCCATACGTCCTCCTAGCTCTACGCAAGGATAGATATGCTCCAGTCGTGCTGGCTCCAGAACGTCGTCTCGAGGTGCAAACGAAAGCCCGAGCGGCCATCGAGAAGGCGACGCTGCGCAAGGATCCGTGGTGGGCCTACCCCGTCGCGATCCTCGGATTCCTCGGCGCGACCTTGCTGTACTCAACTTGGGCCGGCTTGCAGACGAGCGGCTACTTCGCCGAGCCGTACATCTCGCCGATCTTCTCGCCGTGCCTTGCAGTCAACTGCGAGCACGCCACCGTCCGGCTCATCGGGGAGTGGTGGTTTTTATCGCCCGCACTGCTCGTCATGTGGCTGCCGATCCTCTTCCGCCTGACCTGCTACTACTACCGAAAGGCCTACTACCGGGCCGCATTCCTCTCGCCGCCCGCCTGCGCGGTGGCCGAACCCGCGCCCCGCTACAACGGTGAGACAAAGCTTCTGATCTTCCAGAACCTCCACCGCTACTTCTTCTATCTGATGCTCGTGAACATGGTGTTCCTGACATGGGACACGGTGAAGGCGTTCATGTTCCCGGACGGCTTCGGCATCGGCGTCGGCACGCTCGTCTTCCTCGTGATGATCGCGACGATGGGCCTGTACGTCGCCTCCTGTCATTCGTGCCGTCACGCGATCGGCGGCCACGTCGACACGTTCTCGCGCGCACCGTTGCGCTACGGCGCATGGAAGATCGTCAGCCGGCTGAACGAGCGGCACGGCATCTACGCCTTAGCGAGCCTCTTCTGGATTCCGATCACCGACCTCTACGTGCGGCTCGTTGCCGCCGACGTGATCACCGACTTCCGGATTCTGTAATGGCCTCCTACGAGTCACATACGTACGACGTCATCGTCATCGGCGCCGGCGGCGCGGGGCTGCGGGCGGCCATCGAGTCGTCCCGGGCCGGGTGCAGAACCGCGCTCATCTGCAAGTCCCTCCTCGGCAAGGCGCACACCGTCATGGCCGAAGGCGGTATCGCCGCGGCGCTCGGCAACGTCTACCCCGAGGACAACTGGCAGGTGCACTTCCGCGACACGATGCGCGGCGGCAAGTTCCTGAACAACTGGCGCATGGCGCAGCTGCACGCACAGGAGGCGCCGGAGCGTGTCTGGGAGCTCGAGGAGTGGGGCGCACTCTTCGATCGCACCCCGGACGGACGCATCTTGCAGCGCGACTTCGGCGGTCACCGGTACGCGCGACTCGCGCACGTCGGCGACCGGACCGGGCTCGAAATGATCCGCACGCTCCAACAGAACGCAGTCTCCGGCGGCTCGATCGACGTCTTCATGGAGTGCACGATCATGCGGCTGCTGCGCGATTCTTCCGGAAACGTGAACGGCGCGTTCGGCTACTGGCGGCCGTCCGGCGAGTTCATCGCGTTCGCGGCCAAAGCCGTCGTCCTCGCAACCGGCGGCATCGGCAAGGCGTGGAAGATCACATCGAACTCGTGGGAGTACACGGGCGACGGGCACGCGATGGCGCTGTGGGCGGGGGCTGATCTCATCGACATGGAGTTCGTGCAGTTCCATCCGACGGGGATGGTGTGGCCGCCGTCGGTGCGCGGGATTCTCGTGACTGAAGGCGTTCGGGGGGACGGCGGCGTCCTACTCAACTCCCTCGGCAATCGCTTCATGTTCAACTACATCCCCGACCTCTTCCGGAAAGAGACGGCCGAGACGGAGGAAGAGGCCGACCGCTGGCTCGCGAAGGATCGCGAGAACGCGCGCCGCACACCCGACCTGTTGCCGCGCGACGAAGTCGCCCGCGCCATCAACTCGGAAGTGAAGGCCGGGCGCGGGAGCCCGCACGGCGGCGTCTTCCTCGACGTCTCATCCCGGCTCGACGCCGCGACCATCAAGCGCCGGCTCCCGTCGATGTACCACCAGTTCAAGGAGCTCGCCGACGTCGACATCACCGCCGAGCCCATGGAGGTCGGGCCGACGTGCCATTACGTGATGGGTGGCATTCGTGTCGAGGCCGACACGACGGCGGCGACGATCCCGGGACTGTTCGCATCCGGTGAATCCGCCGGCGGCATGCACGGCGCCAACCGGCTGGGCGGGAACTCCCTGTCCGACTTGCTCGTCTTCGGCAAGCGATCAGGCGAGCACGCAGCACAATACGCGCAGAGCGTGTCGAGCGATCCCCAGATCGACACAGCCCAGCTGGACGACCTTGCCCGGCACGCACTTGCGCCCTTCGAGCGCGTGAGCGGAGAGAACCCGTACACCATCCACCACGACTTGCAGGATGCGATGCAGACGCTCGTCGGCATCATCCGCAACGAGAGCGAGCTCGCCAAGGCCATCGACGAAATCCAAGTGCTGCGCGACCGGGCGTCGAACGTTCGAGTCACCGGGAGCCGCAAGTACAACCCGGGCTGGCACCTGGCGATGGACCTGCAGGCGTTGCTTGCCGTCTCCGAATGCTGCGCCCGCGCAGCACTCGAACGCCGTGAGAGCCGGGGCGGTCACACACGCGACGACTACCCAGACACCGACGCCGAGTTCGCGAAGGTGAACATCGCCTGCCGGCAGGACGGCGACACGATCTCGACCCGGCAGGAGCCGCTGCCGCAGATGCCCGACGAGCTCCGCAAGATCATCGAGGAGCAACCGACGTGACCATTGCGCGTCCTCACGGACTCGAGCAGTGGGCGGCCGATCGCCGTGAGGAGATCACCGGCACGCGTATCGCGCGCATGAGGATCTGGCGCGGAGACGAACGCGGCGGCGACTTCGAGGAGTTCCGAGTTCCCTATGAGGACGGCGAGGTCGTCCTCGACCTCTTGCACCGAGTCCAAGCGACGCAAGCCGGCGACCTGGCCGTCCGGTGGAACTGCAAGGCCGGCAAGTGCGGCTCGTGCTCGGCCGAGGTCAACGGGAAGCCGCGCCTGACGTGTATGACGCGCATGAGCATCTTCGACCCGGACGAAGAGATCACGGTAGCTCCCATGCGCACGTTCCCCATCGTCAAGGACCTCGTGACCGATGTGTCGTTCAACTTCGAGATGGCCAAGAAGATCCCGGCCCTCAAGACGAAGGCACCCGAGGGCGAGGACGGCCGCCATCGCATGTACCAGGAAGACATCGACCGGATCCAAGAGTTCCGCAAGTGCATCGAGTGCTTCCTCTGCCAGAACGTCTGCCACGTCATCCGCGACCATGAGGAGAACAAGCCGCACTTCGCGGGGCCGCGCTTCTTCATCCGGCTGGCGGAGCTCGAGATGCACCCACTCGACACCGAGGATCGACGAGATCTCATGCAGGACGACCTCGGCCTGGGTTACTGCAACATCACGAAATGCTGCACTGATGTTTGTCCCGAGTCGATCCATATCACCGACAACGGCATCATTCCGTTGAAGGAACGCGTTGTGGACCGGAAGTACGACCCCGTCGCGTTCGTCATCGGGAAGATCAGGCGTAAGCGCTGACGCGCCGCGTCGAGTACACACGCGAGATCACCGCAGTCACCGAGACGGTCGTCGACATCGTCCGGCGTCTCCATCCCGGCGGGTCGACGGCCGCAGACGGCACATACACCTGGGTCGAGATCTCGACCATGGGGAGCGACAACGAGCTGGAGCTCTCAGCTCGTGCCGAAGAAGCGCCGTCCGGGTGCCGGATCGTTCTCAGCTGCACGTACGGCGCCGCCGTCCCGTACTTCGAATGGGCCTTCGCGGGGTTCGTCCGTAACTCGGTGCGGCAAATGCTCGTCCACCGGGCTTCCGTGCTCGAGGCCGTCGCAACGGGCGCAGAGCCGCCGCCACCGCCGAAGACGCCCTGGTGGGCGCCGCCCGACCCGATGACATCGGACCAGATCCGGATCATCGCAACACTGAGCCTGCTCCTCGCGGTTGCGGAGTACGGCGGGTCGTTGCTCACCCAAACCGTCGACTACGTCGCCAAGAGCTACGACGCCACAAACGCAGAGCTCGGCGTGGTCACAGCGCTGACACGAATCGGCGCGCTGATCGCTCTCGCCGGCGGGATCCTCACGGATCGCATGGGGCGTCGAAAGCTCCTGCTCTGGGCCACGGCGACGGCCTTGATCGCGACGGCGTCGACGGCTCTCGCGCCCGACCTGACCAGCTTCACGATCTTGCAGCTGATCGTGCGCGGCACGGTCAACCTCGTCGTCGTCGTCGCCTTCATCGCCGCCGTTGAGGAAGCACCCGAGGGCTCGAGGACGTACACGATCGCGATTGTCGGCATCGCCGGCGGTCTCGGCTATGTGATCCCGACGCTCCTCTTGCCGATCGCCGACATCGCCGACGAGGCGTGGCGCGCGATCTACGGACTCGGGCTCGTTGGGCTGGCCTTCCTGCCCGCCATCTCCAGGACTCTCACCGAGACACGCCGCTTCGCGGCCCTCGTGGCACGTGGAGCGCGGGGACGGATGGGCGAGATCGTGGACAAGCGATACGGGAGCAGGTTCGTCCTGCTCTGCATCGCAAGCTTCCTCATGTACTTCTATCTCGCACCGCAAGCCCAGTTCACGAACCGATACCTCGGCGATGAACGCGGCTTTTCCGGCGCGGGCATCTTGCTGTTACGCACCGTCACCCAGGCCCTGCCCGGTCTGGTCGCCGCGTTCATCGGCGGCCGGCTCGCCGAATCGAGCGGACGACGCCCGATAGCGCGTTTGGGCCTCGCGCTTACCGCCGTTACCGGCGCTGCGTACTTCTCGATGGGCGGACCGACCCTTTGGCTGATGCTGGCGATCGCGACCGCGGCCGAAGCGCTGGCCGGCCCGGCGTTATCGGCCTTCGGCACCGAGCTTTTCCCTACCGAGGTGCGCGGAACGGCCGGCGGGTGGCTCACGATCGCGAGCGTGAGCGGATCGGCGTCCGGGCTGCTGGTCGTCGGCTATCTCGCCGACCCGCTCGGCTCGATCGGCTACGCGGCCGCCATCACCGCGGCGGCGCCGCTGCTCGTAGCGCTGTTCTTCATCCAGCGCCTCCCCGAAGCACGCGGACGCCTGCTGGAGGATGTCAGCCCGTCGGAGGTCTAGGACACAGCGCGTCCACTACGTCATGTCAAGCTTGCTTTACATACGATCAACGATCGCCTGGCCGAACTCGCTGCACTTCACGGGCTCGACCGGCGGTTCCATCAGGCGGGCGAAGTCGTACGTGACGACCTTCTCGGCGATCGCCCGCTCGATCCCCTTCTCGATGAGGTCGGCCGCGGTGTCCCAGCCCAGGTGCCGGAACATCATCACACCGGAGAGGATCACCGACGACGGGTTCACTTTGTCCTGGCCCGCGTACTTCGGCGCCGTCCCGTGGGTCGCCTCGAAGATCGCGTGGCCCGTGTCGTAGTTGATGTTGCCGCCGGGGGCGATGCCGATCCCGCCGACCTGCGCAGCGAGCGCGTCGGACAAATAATCGCCGTTGAGGTTCATCGTCGCGATGACCTCGAACTCGTCCGGACGCGTCAGCACTTGCTGGAGGGTGATGTCGGCGATGTTGTCCCACACGAGGATCTGGCCCTCGGCCGGCTTGCCCCCGCAGTCCTCCCACGTGACGGCCTTGCCTTCGTACTCGCGCCGGACGAGGTCGTAACCCCAGTCACGGAAGGCGCCCTCGGTGAACTTCATGATGTTGCCCTTGTGGACGAGGCAAACGGACCGACGGTTGTACTTCATCGCATAGGCCAGCGCCGCACGCACCAGTCGTTCGGTGCCCTCGCGCGACACCGGCTTGATCCCGATTCCGCTCGTCGCCGGGAACCGAATCTTGTGGACGTCCATCTCTTGCTCGAGGAACGCGATGAGCTTCTTCGCTTCCTCACTTTCGCCTTCCCATTCGATGCCCGCGTAGATGTCCTCGGTGTTCTCGCGGAAGATGACCATGTCGACCTTCTGCGGCTCTCGCACCGGTGAGGGCACGCCCTGGTACCAACGCACCGGACGCAGGCACACGTACAGATCGAGGATCTGCCGGAGCGCGACGTTCAATGAACGAATGCCGCCACCGACGGGAGTCGTCAGCGGGCCTTTGATGCCGACGAGGTACGCGCGAAACGCCTCGATCGTGTCGTCCGGCAGCCAGTTCCCGTATTTGTCGAACGCAGCCTGTCCGGCGAAGACCTCGAACCAATGGATGCGCTTGCTGCCGCCGAAGGCCTTCTCGACGGCCGCGTCGAAGACGAGCTGCGACGCGGCCCAGATGTCTGGGCCCGTGCCGTCCCCGCGGATGAACGGCAGGATCGGGTCGTCCGGAACGTTGAGCTCGCCGTCGGCGATCGAGATCGTGCTGCCGTCGGGCGGTGTGAGGTCGTCGAAAGGCATGGGGTCTCCTCTTTATACGGGCGGCCCTTCGGGCCTGGGGCTGAACTCGGGCGACGAACAGCGTAAGGGTTTGCCGGGCCCACCACTCGGGGAGGTCTCATCACATGGCTCCCCGGGAGACCAAGCCCGAACGTTTAGACCGCGAGCTCGGCGAGCTGCTCCAGGAGCTGCGCGT
Source organism: Actinomycetota bacterium (assembly GCA_035640475.1). GTDB lineage: Bacteria > Actinomycetota > JAICYB01 > JAICYB01 > JAICYB01 > DASQWC01. Next base: position 18,421 of record DASQWC010000023.1, read on the forward strand.
TGTCCTTCCCGGTGTGCAGGTGCTCTTTGCGTTCCTGCTCACCGTTCCGTTCTCGAACCGCTTCGCCGGACTGAGCTCCGTGGAGAAGGCGTTGTTCCTCGCGGCGCTCATCAGCGCCGCCGTTGCCTCGGCGCTTCTCATCTCGCCGAGCGCCTTTCATCGGATCCTGTTCCGCGAACGCGACAAGGAGTGGCTGCTGCTTGTCACGAACCGCCTCGCCATCGCCGGGACGGTGTTCCTTGCCGTCGCGATGACGTGCGCGCTCTTCCTCATCGCCGAGTTCCTGTACGGTTCCGCCGTCGGAGGAGCCGCAGCGGGGGCCGTCGGCGGGCTCTTCCTCATCCTGTGGTACGCCGTCCCGCTGGCCCGCCGAGCACGCGGATAGCGCACTATTCTCTGCGGGTACACGTCCCAAAGGAGCCTCGTTGACCGAAAAGAAGCCGCTACGAGTTGCCGTGACCGGCGCCGCCGGCAATGTCAGCTACGCGTTGCTGTTCCGCCTGGCCAGCGGACAAGTTCTCGGGTCGAATCAGCCTCTCGAGCTTCGCCTGCAGGAGATCGAAGCCGTCGTGCCGGCCCTCGAGGGCGTCGTGATGGAGCTCGACGACTGTGCATTCCCACTCGTCCGGTCGATCGACGTGACCGCCGAGTACAAGACGGCCTTCGACGGCGCTTCGCTTGCGCTGCTCGTCGGCTCCGTTCCTCGCAAGGAGGGAATGGAGCGCAAGGACCTGTTGACCATCAACGGTGGAACGTTCAAGGCCCAGGGTGAGGCACTCCAGGCCGCGGCCGCCGACGACGTCCGCATCTTGGTCGTCGGCAACCCGTGCAACACGAACTGCCTTGTGGCTCGCGAGAACGCCCCGGACATCCCGGGCGAACGGTGGTTCGCGATGACGCGCCTCGATCAAAACCGCGCGAAGGCGCAACTGGCCCAAAAGGCCAACGTTCCGGTCGCCGACGTCGCGAACCTCGCGATCTGGGGAAACCACTCGGCGACGCAATTCCCCGATTATCAGAACGCCACGATCGGCGGGCGTCCGGCCGCGGACGTGATCGTCGACGACCCGTGGCTGCGCGGCGATTTCATCACGACGATCCAGCAGCGTGGGGCCGCCGTCATCAAGGCGCGCGGTGCATCCTCCGCCGCATCGGCCGCCAATGCAGCGATCGATTCGGTGCAGAGCATTTTCAAGAAGACCGCAGCCGGTGACAACGTTGCGCTCGCCGTCCCGAGCAGCGGTGAGTACGGCATCCCGGAAGGTCTGCAGTTCGGGTTCCCCGTTCGAAGCACGGGGAAGAGCTGGAAGATCATCGAAGGATTCGAGCACGACGACTTCGCGAAAGAGAAGATCAAGGTCACGACGGACGAGCTCATCGAGGAGCGGGAAGCCGTCAAAGATCTCTTGCCGAGCTGACGAGGAAAGGAGACCAGATGTTCATCCAGGTCATCCGCGGCAACGTCAAAGACGCGGCCGCCGTCCGCGCGGCTTCCGACGAGTGGGATAAGGAGCTGAAGCCCGGAGCGAAGGGCTATCTTGGCTCGACCGAAGGCGTGACAGACGACGGAAAGTTCATCGCAGTCGTCCGCTTCGAGTCGGAGGAGGCGGCGAATGCCAACAGCGCTCGGCCCGAGCAGGGCGCGTGGTGGGAAAAGACGAGCAAGCTGATCGACGGAGCGTCGTTTTACAACTGCCCCCGCGTCGAGTCGTTCATGGGCGGAGGCTCCGACGACGCGGGCTTCGTCCAGATCATGTCGTACAAGCCGTCCGACGTGGACAAGCTGGTCGAGATGACGAAGCAATTCGCCGAGCTGCCGATGGACCGGAAGGACATCTTGGGCGGAACGACGGCGATCTCGACGGAGGGTACCGTCTTCGACACGAACTACTTCACATCGGAGGCGGAAGCCCGCGAGGGCGAGAAGCAGGAGTGGCCCGCCGAAGTCCAAAAGGCCATGGAGGGCTTCCAGGAGATTACCGGCGACGTCGAGTGGATCGACTTGAAGGATCCCTGGCTGTACAGCGCGTAGCCGTTGCGAACGCTCGGCACCGTCGGCGGCCTCTGGGTCGTGTGGCGCTGGCTGGGGTTCTTTGCCGGCGTCGCACGGCTGCGCAGGTTCGACGGCCCGGTGCGCCGTGAAGCGCGGCGCTCGGTCGTCAGTCGCGGCGCGCTGAACGTCTTCTTTTCGGTCGCGGTGATCTACATCTGGGCGTTCGCCCTCGAGCTGCAGCTCGCGGAGACATTCGTCGGCTTCCTCGCGGCGACGATGATGATCTCTCTTGCGGTCGGTGTCGCTGCCGCGTTCATGCAACCCGAGGAACGAACGCCCGAAACCCTCGACGTGTGCCGTGTCCTGCCTAACCGAACGCCTTGATGATCGAGATGGCCGCCGGGCCGATGACGACGATCACGAGCGCCGGAAAGATGCACGAGAGCAGCGGGAAGAGGAGCTTCACCGGCACCTTCGCCGCTTGCTCGCGCGCGCGCTGACGGCGCAGCATCCGCATCTCCTGTGCCTGGACGCGAAGCACTTCACCCAGCGGGCTGCCGAGCGCGTCGGCCTGCGCGAGCGTGAGCGCGAAGGTGGACAGCTCCGTGACCTCAGTGCGCTCGCGCAAGTGCGTGAGCGCTTCGCGCCGGGACGACCCGAGCTGCACCTCTTGAAGCATGCGGTGGAACTCCTCGCCCAGCGCACCCGGCAGCCGGCGAGCGACGAGCTCGAGGGCCTGCTCCAGCCCCATCCCGGCCTGGACGGCGATGGCCAGCAAGTCGAGTGCCTCTGGGAGTGTGCTGCGGATCTCGCCCTGACGGTCTTCGGCCTTCCGCGCAATGAACAGGTCCGGAAGGAAGAAGCCGAAGAGCGCACCGAGCACTGCCCAGGTGAGCACTCCGCCGACACCGACCTTCGCGATACTCGCGACGGCTACAAAGAGCACCGCACAGCCGAAGGCGACGACGGCCTTCAGCGCGAATGCGCCTTCCATTCCCCATCTACCCAGACCGGCGAGTGATGCGTTTCGTCGCAACCGCTCGACCCACCACGTCGGTGTCACCCGGCGAACGGCGCGTTCGAACGACGCCTGGAACGGCCCGAGGAGCCGCGAGACGAACGGCTGCGCCATCTCGGCACGGTGCTGGTCGGGCGAGTCGTCCAAGATCGCGCTCACGGCGTCGCCGCGCACACGACCGGCGACGAGCGTGCGCCCGAGCCCGATCGTGGCGGCGCCGAGACCCATCGCGACGGCGAGCAGTCCGAAACCAAGGATCGTCTCCATCTCACACCTCCACGCGAACGAGTCGCCGCATCCACAACGAGCCGACGAGCAGGCCCGCGGCGCCCACCACGAGCATCACGCGGCCCATCGAGGTCGCATACAGCGGCTCGAAGTAGCCGCGGCGGAACAGGAAGAAGAAACCGGCAAGGAACAGCGGCATGGCGGTCAGCACCTTGGCCGAAAGCCGCGCTTCCGCCGACAGCGCGCGAACCTCGCCTCGCACTTCCAGGCGAGCGCGCATGAAGTCGGCGAGCACGCGAAGCGTGTCGGCGAGCTTGCCGCCCGTCTGGTGCTGAATGCGAATGGCCTCGACCGTCCAGTCGAGATCGCGCGAGCCGATGCGCTCGGCGAGCGCCTCGAGCGATTCGAGGAGCGGCCGTCCGACGCGCGTCTCGGCAACGACGCGAGCGAACTCGGTCGCCAGCGGCGGATCGCCTTCCTCCACGATCAGCTCCATGGCGTGAAGGACCGACGACCCGGCCTCGAGGGAGCCGGACAGCATCTGCAGAACGGTCGGCAGCTGCTCTTCGATCCTGCGTGAGCGCGCGCGACCCTTTCGGGCAACGAGCGAGACGAACATGCTTCCGGCGGCCGCGGCGCCGAGGACGGCCCACACCGGCGAGCTCGTCAGGAGAAGGAGGAACAGGCCGGCGCCGACTGCCGCAGCACAGACCACGGCGATGAACTCACCGGGACGAAGCGACCAGCCGGAGCGATTGAGCATGAGCTGGAGACGGCCGATGAGCGACGTACCGCGGAGCATCCGCTCGGCAAGCTTTCCCGTGCGCTCCATGAGCTCGGTGAGCGCCTCGGGCGTGCCCGAGGGCTCGGCGAGCTCGGCTTCCAGAAGCGAAGCGAGCATCTCCCGCCGTGCTCGGGCTCGCATCGCGAGGCCGAGCACGACACCGAACACACCGATGCCGACGAACAGCGCTGCAACAACGGCCAGCGACGATGCCATTACGCTCGCCTCCTCGATGCCGCGCGAGCACGTTCCGCAAGGCTGCGCGGACGGCTGCTGCGCGATCCGTTGCCGGCGGCGGCGCCGTCGGCTCCAGTCCCGGCCTCGGCTCCCGGCCGGAACAGCTTGGGCGGAAGGTCGACGCCGGCGTCACGGAGCTTGTCCATGATCTTGGGACGCAGGCCCGTGGGCCGCAGACGGCCCGCCGAACGAGCCGATTCCCGTCCGCCTTCCGCGAACAGATAGCGGTAGACGTCCTGGAGCGTGATGACCTCGCCTTCCATGCCTTGCACCTCGGCGACGTGCGTGACGTGCCGGCTGCCGTTCCCGAAACGGTCGATGTGCACGATCAAGTCGAGTGCCGATGCGACCTGCTGGCGGATGGCGCGCAACGGCAGATCGAAGCCGGCCATGAGCACCATCGTCTCGAGGCGCGACAGCGCGTCGCGGGGCGAGTTGCTGTGCACGGTGGTGAGCGACCCCTCGTGACCGGTGTTCATCGCTTGGAGCATGTCCAGCGCTTCGGCTCCCCGGACCTCGCCGACGATGATCCGATCGGGGCGCATACGCAGCGCGTTGCGAACAAGATCGCGGATCGTGACCTCCCCGGCGCCCTCGATGTTGGACGGCCGCGCTTCGAGCGAGACGACGTGCGGCTGGTGCAGCCGCAGCTCCGCTGCATCCTCGATCGTGACGATGCGGTCGTCGGCGGGAACGAACGCGGAGAGGACGTTCAGCGTTGTCGTCTTCCCGGTCCCCGTCCCACCGGACACGAGGATGTTGAGCCGCGCGCTGACGCACGCTTCGAGGAACGTCGACACGTCGATCGTGAGCGTGCCGAAGTTGATGAGGTCCTTGATCTCGTAGGGCGTCTCGGGAAAGCGCCGGATGGTGAGAACCGGCGAGTGGACGGCCACCGGCGGAAGCACCGCGTTGACGCGCGAGCCGTCCGGAAGCCGGGCATCGACCATCGGTGACGCCTCGTCGATGCGACGCCCGACCGTGGCCACGATCTTGTCGATGACCTGACGGAATTGCGCCTCGTCGATGAACGTCGCCGACGTCCGCTCGATCTTGCCGCGGCGCTCGACGTAGATGTCGTCGTGCGCGTTGCACATGATCTCGGTGATGTTCGGGTCCGCGAGCAGCGGATCGAGCGCACCGTAACCGAGGAGATCCGCCGCCACTTCGCCGACGAACTTCGAACGCTGCGAGGCCACGAGGCTGACCCCGGCTTTCCGCAGCGCCTCGTCGAGGTGTGACGAGACAACAGAGCGCAACTCACTTTCGGTCTTGCGGGCGTAGAGCTTCGGGCCGAGGTCGTCGAGCAGCACGTCGCGCACCTGCCGCTTCATCTGTCCCCAGTTGCGGCCCGACGACGACGTCGGTCCTGGGCGGCGCTTGGAGGGACGGCTCGACTTGCCCTCCGCCCGCGCGCGCTCGACCTCGACCCGTTCCATTCGTTCGGAGAGCTTCATGTCGTTGCTCCTTTCCTTGCTCTGCTGAAGAGACGCCGCAGCCAGGACCGCGTCTGGATCTCGGTTCCCGCTGCGCTGAAGGCGGCTTCGTCGACCGGCGGCACGAGCTTGGTCGCGCCTTCGATGAACCGGCTCGAGATATCCGACCGCGGTGCGGTTGTGATCACCGGCTTGCCGGCGTTGATCGACCGCGTGACTTCAGTCGCGTACGGCAGAACCGCGAGGAAGCCCTGCGGGTAGACGCGCTCGATCTGCGCAAGGTCGATCCCGGCGTCCCGCTCCGCCTTGTTCAGGATCAGCGACACGTCCTCGGACGGCAGCTTGAGCCTGTCGAGTGTCTGCAAGAACACACGGAGGTTCCGAAGCGACGGGACGTCCATCGTCGCCATCACGACGAGTGATCGCGAACGATCGAACGCGGCGAGGACGACCTCGTTGAGCGCCGGTGGAGTGTCGACGACGACGTAGTCGTACATCGCCTGCGCCGCTTCGAGCACCAGCGTCGCTTCGCGAGGACCGATGCGCTCGGCCGCGATCGGATCGTCCGGCGCGCAGAGGACGTCGTACCCCGCATCGTGCTGGACGACGTAGGACGCCAACGCCTCACGGATGTCCTCCTCCTCGACGAGATCGGCGATCGAGCGTCCGGCGCGCAAGCGCAGTGCGTGCGCGACCTCGCCGAACTGCAGGTCGAGGTCGATGAGCAGGACGCGGCCCGCGCCCGCCTTGGCGAGGTACGCGGCGATGTTCGTCGCGAAGAATGTCTTCCCGCAGCCGCCAGTCGCCGACGTGACCGTCATGACCTGGCCGACCTTGGCCGGTGAAGATGCCTGTGCGGCCGTCTCACGGACGACCACGCGCTCGGCCCGCAGCTGCGACGCAACCTCGAGGGCGTCGCGGATCTTTGTTCGGATGCCGGTCGGCGTCGTGGGGTAGGCGATCACGTCGCTCGCTCCGGCCGCCGCCGTCTCACCGATCGTCACCGACGACCGTCCGTTCGGGGTCAGCAGGATGACCGAGCGCGGGTGCTCCCGATGGACGTGCGCGAGACGGCGCAAGCCGGCATGCGTCACCTCCTCGGGTGCGGCCACGATCACGTCCGGAGGGCTGGTGCGAGTCGCGTCGAGAACTTCCGTCGGACGCCGCAGCCGGAGCACCTCCGGACGCGGCCGCATCGAGTCGACGGCGTCGGCGATCTCCGCAGCGAGATCGCCGCGCCGGTCGAGCACGAGAACGGTAGGCATCCCGTTGTTCGTGCCGGCAAGCTCTTCCGCCGGCTGCCGTTCGTTCTTTCGCAAGCGCATGCCCGCTCCTCTAGTTCAGGACGTTCTGTGCGGTGCGACCGCCGGTGGAAGCCGGTGCGTCGCCGGGACGGACGAGACCGAAGTACAGCGACCCGTTCTCCTTGGAGAAGATGACCTTCTCCGCCTGGTCGGGCGTCAGCGCGAGCGTGAGGATCACTTCGCCGCCGCCGCCGACGACGCCTTCGCTCGAAGCGGCCTGGCTGGCGGGCTGGTTGGCCAGGACCTGCACGTTGGACAGGAGAAGCTTGGTCAGCGTCCCCTCGCCTTGCTTGAGCGTGACGAAGATGTTCACGAGGTCGCCCTTCTGCACGTAGTGGACGACGCCCTGCGGGGGCGAGATGCTCATCGTCACCGCGTTGTGCCCCGGCGGGATCTCCAGGCCCGCGCCCGGGGCACTCTTCACGCCGCCGAACTGGGCCGTCGTCACGACCTCACCCTTGGAGATCGCTCGCACCGATTTCCGTCCCGTCATCTGAGTAGACGACGTCACCGCGCTCGCGGGCTTGAGCGTCGTCGGGACCGAGCGCTGCGTCATCGACGCCACCGCCCCTTCCCACGACGTGCCCGCGGGAATGTCACGCGTCGCGACGAACGCCGGCACCGTTGCCTCTCCGCCGATCCGGCCCGTGACGCTGCGCGCGTACGCGAACACCATGACCGCGCCCAACAGCGCGACCACCACGCCTGCCACGACGATCGTTCTCGATCGCGTTTGCTGCATCTGATACCTCCTTGTCATTCCTCCCGTCCCCGTGTGGAGACGGTGATCTCCTTCGACTCCGGCAGAAACGCTCCCCCACCGAAGAACAGCGACTTCACCTCGTTGGCCGCGACGGCCAGCGGTCCGAACGTCACCTGGTACCGCGCGCGCAAGGTAATGACCTCGCCGGGAAGCGACCCTGCGGGCTCGGGCGTCACGGAGACCGACGTCAGCGCAATCGGATCCGCTGCGTCACGAACGAACGCATCGACCTCCGCGGCGGTGGGGCGGCGCGTGAGCATCCCGCCCGACGTCAGGTGAGCATTTGGATCCGCGCGCGTCGCGTACCGAATGCCGTGCGCCGTCGCGCGCGAGACGACCATGTACTCCCAGCCGCCCTTGATCAGCGGCATGACGACGGTCAGGAGCAGCAGCAGGACCGGAAGAAGCAGGCCGAGCTCGACGGCTGCCACTCCGTCCTCACGGCGAAGCCGGGCGAGCACAGTCATTCTCTCCTCGACTCGGCGTGCGCCGAGATGGTCAAGTTGTCGGAGTACGTCGACTCGTCGGAGCCGCCGAACAACGACCGGAGCGCGCTGAGCGTCGCCCCGATCGGGTTCGGGAAGCTGCACGAGACGTCGAGGGCGACCGGTGCGTTCTCTTTGGACTCGCCGACGACCGCCGTCTCGCACGCGTCCCCCGTGAAGAACGGTGTGCTGTCGTCGATTCGCTGCTCGACTTCGGCGATGGTCGGGTACGTCCCCGCGATCGGATCGATCGGCAACGACGCGTAGCGGACGCCTCGCGCCGCCGCGTGAGCGAGTGAGACGTGTGCGGCCAACGAGAGAAGCCCGTAGATCAGCGCAAAGATGATCAGAGCGACGACCGGGAACACGAGCCCGAACTCGAGAGCCTCGCCCCCACGCTCGTCTCGCATCAGCCTCCGCACGCGCATCGCACCCTCACTTGATGAGCGTCGCGCGGAAGGCGCCGTGCGCCTTGGAGGCAGAGACGATCGCGGCGCGGTAGTCGCCCTCGGCGACCTCGCGGATGGTGACGACCGCGGCGTCGAGGATCGGGATCTGGGTCGCCGAGATCGGCAGGAGTGAATTGGTCGCCGTCACGCCGATCACGAGGAAGGCCTCGCCGGCCAGAGAGTTCGGGTCCGTCGGGTTCGGAGGTGACGCGCCGATCTGCGCCGCCGTCAGCTCGGCCGCCTCGACGGCCGCGTCGACGATGTCCACAGCGCTCGGCGCGGGTCCGGACGGCGGGTTGTAGATATCGAGAAGGTCCTGCCGCAGATTCGAAAGTACGTTGCGGCAGGGAAGGCCGAACGTAGACATGATGCCGTTCAGCCGGTTGTCCACGTTGGTGATCACGTCGATGAGCGGCTTCTGCGCCCGGCGCAGCGCGTTGTTGAAGTTGACCGGACTATTGATCAAGTTGCGGAAGAGGGTCGAGCCGTCGAGCAGCCCCAGGTCGATCTGCAGTTGCTGCGTCACACTCGGGATGATCGGGACGACGACGGCGTTCTTGATGCGCCGGTAGGCGGTGGCCGACGCGCGCATGGTCCCCGTCTCGCTGCCGGTGACGAGTGACACCAAGGGTGGGCGAAGCTTGCTGAAGGATGTGACCTTCATTCGCGGCGTGTAGATGGCCGGCAGGACGTGGTGCAGCGGCATCTTGGCGACGCCGTTGACGAGGTTCTGGATCGGCGATAACAGCCACGTCAGCAGGTCCGGGTTCAGCGACCCGGCGTCGGCCGCCACCTCTTGGATGAGCAGGTTGGTGCACTCGAGCACAGTTGTTGTGTCGGGGTTCGGCTGGAGCTGCGGGTAGACGCGTGCGTCGTCGCACACCGAGGTGATCTCGTTGCCGTCGTCGTCGAAGAGGGCGTCGGTGATGCTCTCTGAGAACGCTCCGACGAGATCGGCGCCGTTGGTGAGCGAGTCCGACCCGACGGCGCACGCGACGGATCGTGGATCGAAAACGAAGTCGCTCATCCGCGGAAGGTTCACTCCCTGTCCCTCGGCGAGCTCGTAGACCGGGTCGGTATTGGGAAGCGGGACGGGAGAGTTCTCGACGAGGACGTTGGGGTCGGTCAACGGAATCGAAGCAGCTCCCGCGAGGGCCGCCTGATCGGCGGAACGCTGCAGCTCCCGATTCGATGCGTACAAGCTGAAGGCCGAAACACCGCCCGCCGTCAGCAACAACAGCAACGGCAGGACGATCGCGACGACGATCATCACGCCGCCACGCTCGCCGGCAAGACGATCCTTGATCCGCAAGTCCTCCGTCCTTTCCTTCGTTGGTCCTGCCAAGTGGTCGGGTCCGGGTTCACCCGGCTCGCGCCGGGTGACCCGGACCCCAGTCCGATGAGCCACCAGTCGGTGGGCCTGGGCGCTCTTTACGGGATCGGGGTGTCGCAGTCCGTGGGGCCGAACGGCAGCGTCTCCGCGACGTTGCAGAACACGCCGTGGGTGGCGTTGCCCAGCCAGTAGACGGCCACGATGACCGCAACCGCGATCAGGCCGACGAGAAGGCCGTACTCGACCGCTGCGGCGCCGCGCTCGTTGTCGACGAACAGCGACTTCACGCGGGTCGTAAACCAAACGTAAGCCTTGAGCATTCGATCCACCTCCTTCCCGGGGCCGGAGCCCTCGCTAGGAACTCGAGAGGCGGTTCGAGTCCCTTCGACGCGTGAAACGTCGAGGGACGCACGCGAGCGACGACCTCGGCGTGCTAGGGGACCTAGTCCGTTGTGTCTACGTAGCCGGACTAGGGGACGTGTGCCTGGGTAGCCGAACTAAGAAACGGTGCGCTCGGCGGCGAGCACCGTGTTCCACATGAGCATGGCGCGCGTCATCGGGCCGACACCGCCAGGCACCGGTGTGATCGCGCGAACCTTCTGTGAGACCGATGCGAAGTCCACGTCACCGACGAGCTTGCCCTCCGCGTTCGGCGTCGTCCCGACGTCGATGAGGACGGCGCCTTCCGAAACGTGTTCCGCCGTGATCATGCCCGGGCTCCCCGCTGCGGCGACGACGATGTCCGCTCGCGACGTGTAGCGCGCGAGGTCGCGCGTGCCCGTGTGACAGATCGTGACCGTCGCGTTCGCGTCGTCGGCCTTGTTCGACAGCAGCACCGAAAGCGGACGACCGACGAGAACGCTGCGCCCGACGACCACGACGTGCTGACCGGCGATGGGCACGCCGGTTCGGACGAGCAGCTGCTGCACGCCGTATGGCGTGCACGAGATGAAGCGCGGCTGCCCGCGCATGAGCAGCCCCTGGTTCGTTGGGTGGAGCCCGTCGATGTCCTTGACCGGCGCGATGCGGCTCAGGAACGTCAGCTCGTCGAGGTGAGGAGGGATCGGTGTCTGGAGCAGGATGCCGTGGATCGAAGAATCCGCGTTGAGCGAATCGATCAGTTCCTCGAGGTCGTCGGCCTCGGTGGCCGGCGGCAACTTGTGCGTGACCTCGGCGATGCCGAGCTTGCGGGCGTCGCGACCCTTGAGCCGCACGTAGGTGGCGGACGCCGGGTCGTCCCCGACGAGGATGACAGCGAGTCCGGGAACGACGTCCTTGTCCCCGAGAGCCGCGATCCGGCCGCGGAGCTCGTCGAAGACCTCTTCGGCAATCTTCCTGCCGTCGATGATGTCGGCCACGCCGCCCTCCAGATCCTCCGGAACCGTAGGGTACTTCGGGCCGGCGACGGCGGTGAACCGAACGCGGGGCCGCGGTGTTGAGGAGGAAAGAGCACCCAATGGACGACGACGACCGGGAGAGGGCGATGCGCTCACTCGAGCGATGGGTCACGGCGTACCAGCCCGTCGTCTTCCGCGCGGCTTACCTCGTCCTCCGCGACACGGCCGCCGCCGAAGACGTCGCCCAAGAGACCTTTCTCCGCGCCTACCGGGCCGCGCATCGCGTCGACCCCGGCGAGGGTGTACGGCCGTGGCTCTACCGCATCGCGGTGAACACGGCCCTCAACGAGGTCCGGCGTCGCAAGCGCGAGAAGGCCGCGCTCGAGCGCCACCGTCCGTTGACGGTCGCGGCCGACCCGTCCGACGCGAGCGACACCGCGGCCGTCGTCGCCGAGGCGATCGAGCGGCTCCCCGACCGGCTGCGAGTGACGATCATCTGCCGTTACTTCCTCGACCTGTCCGAGCGAGAGATCGCGACCGTTCTCAAGGTTCGCCCCGGGACCGTTAAGTCGCGCCTGCACGAGGCGCGCCGATTGCTCGCCGGTGACGACGAGCTCGCCGTTGCAGCGGGCGCAGGTGGGTGAGACAGATGCGCAAAGATATCGAGACGGACATCCGCATGGCGCTGGACGCGAAGGCTCACGAAGTCGAGCTTCCGTCCGGCCTGGCCGACCGAACGCTGAAGGCCGCGCGCGAGGCGGCGAGGCCGACGCTCCGAGAGCGGCTGCGCGGACTGACCGACGCGTGGCGGCTACGCGCGCCGGTCACCGGCTACCCGCGCTGGATCTACGCGGGCGGCGCCGTAGCCACGGCGGTATTGCTGTTCGCCGTCGGCACGCTCGTGCGAACCGACCCGGTTCTCGATCGGCCGGTCGCCGAGCCGGCGATCGCCGGGCCCACGATTCTTGAGGACTCATCCGGCAGGATTGGAAGAGACGAAGGCACCGGGGCCGAAGACACCGGGGGCGAGCTCAAGCCGGCTCCCGCGGAAGGCGGCGGCGCGGGCGGATCGTCGCCGGGAGCGGCAACGACGCAGATCGCGCCGGTTCCCCCGGTTCCCGGCGGACGCCCCGGGCAGTTCCCGCCGAAGATCGTCCGGACGGCCAACATCGACGTCCAGGTCGATTCGTTCGACGCGGCGTGGTCACGCGCGAATGCGCTCGCCACGACGTACGGGGGGTTCGTGACGAGCTCGCAGGCCTCGATCGAGCGCGGCACGATCACGATGCGCGTGCCGGCCGCCAAGCTCGAGAAAGCGCTTGCCGACCTGCGCAAGCTCGGCAAGGTGATCCAGTCGACGACGACGGCCGAGGACGTCTCGGCACAGATCGTCGACATCGACGCGCGCCTGCGCGTGCTCAGCGCCGAGGAAGCGCAGCTCCTCGAGCTGCTCGGCCGGGCGTCCGGAGTCAGTCAGGTCCTGGAAGTGCGCGACCGCCTCAACGCAGTTCGGCAGGAGTCCGAGTCGCTCAAAGCACAGAAGGAGTACTTCGCAAGCCAGGTCGACTACGCAACGATTAACGCGACGGTCTTCGAGCGCGGTGCCGACGACCCCGGTGAGCCGGGCGACGACGGCATCCTTCTGGAGGCGTGGCGGACGGCGTTGCGCGCCGGACTCACGATCATCGCCGGATTGCTCGTCGTGCTGGGCGGTCTGATCCCATTGACCGCGCTCGGGCTCGCCGTATGGTTTGCGGTCAGAACACTGCGCAGACGGAGCGCCTAGCGGAGCTTGTCCCAGACTTGCGGGAATCCTTCGTAGATTCCCGCGGGGAGCCGCTCGAGCTCGGCGATCACCATCGTCGGCGCGTGCATCTGAATCGCGTTCTCGAGGAGCTCCTCGCGAGTCGCGGGGTAGCGCCGCTCGAGGTAGCGCGCGATCTCTCGCCGACGCTCGACTTGATCGTGCGGCATGGAGCCGGGAGGCGAGTCGCCGTCCGTGGAGATGACGGCGTCGGGCGCCGGCTCACCATCGGCCGGTCCTTCCTTCTCGCGCGACTCTTGCGCGCGACTGTCGGCCGGCAACCCGCGCGTCAACGGCTCGACTTCGCGCTCGAGCTCGTCGTCAACCCGCGGCGCGTGCTTGTCGCTCGTCCGATCCATGACGGTGAGTTACCCGGTTAGCAGGAACGGCAACCTGCGTTTTTCGGCCGTTCGTCAGCGCGGCGAGCCGGTTGTTGCGATGCCGTTGCGGCGGCAGCGAGCGCACTGATCGTCGGTATCGGCGTCCTCGAGACCGACGACGACGACGCTCACGCCCTCGTTGATCTCGAAGCTCCGCTCGACGCCCGGAACGACGTCGCCGAGCCCTTCGTCCGCGAGACGACCAAGCGCACGTTCGATCTCGTCGGTCGACGCCCGCGCGTGACCTCCGTGTGTCTCCGCAGCCAGCTCACGCACCGTCGTCGTGGCGACGCCCTCGTCATCGACGTGCTCGACGCGCACGGGCGTTCCGTTTTCGTTCAACTCGACATGCCAGCGCACCGTTAGCGGCCTACAGTGCCCCGTCGCAGTTCGGGCAGATGCGAGCCGAGGCAGAGACACGGAACTCGCACAGCGGACAGCGGAACGTGTCGGGCGGGTGGCCGTCGACGTAGGTGAAGACCTCGGTCAGGCCGGTTATCTCGAGCAGCCGTTGCACGGCCGGCGAAACGACACCGAGCAGGAGCGATCCGAGCGCTTTGTCCTCAACGCGCCGCTTCAGCCGGAGCAGCAGACGAAGCCCGGTCGAATCGATGAACGTGACACGCGCCATGTCGAGGACGACATATGCCGGCGCGTGCTCCATGAACGACTCGAGCGTCGGCTCGAACTCCTCGACGGCGGCGAGATCGATCTCACCCTCGAGCCCCACCGTCAGGACGGATGTGTCCTGATCGACGATCCAGTCGAAGCGACGTCCATGGCCGGTGACGTGCACCTGACTCATGCGGCCCGCCCCCCTGCAAGCCGGAGGTCCATCTCGGACCACTCTATACCCGTTGCTTCAAATGGTAACCCGGCGGTTCACCGAGCCAAAAGACGGGTATCTGACCCCTCTTGTGAGTCCGCGGCGCTTGGCCGAATCGTTGGATGGGATCAAATCCGACGGCAGGGACGACGGTGGTTAAGAAGAGAGACACCCTCGGCGCCCGTATGCGCGCTGCACGCCTGGCGGCCGGACTGAGCCAAACAGAACTCGCCGACCGCAGCGGAATTCCCAAACCGACCCTGTCGCGCTACGAGAACGATCACGTCTTGCCGTCCATTCCGACCCTGCGGCGTGTGGCTCGCGCCATGGGACACGCCGTCAGTGAGCTGCTGACTGCCTCGGACCGGTGCGACGAGCCTCTGGCCGACGCCCTGCGGCGGCGAGGCATCGAGATTCGCTCACTCGCACAGGCCGAGCGGATCGTCGACCTGATCGAGGAGAACCTGACCTACCGGCGCGAAGCGCCGGCGCGCCGAACGGCCGCCAAAGCAATCCGTTAGTCTCCCTCCCGACGTGCGACTCATCCTGGCCAACCATTCCAGCTATCCGCGTGTGGGCGAAGGTGCCGACGCGCAGCGCCTTCGGCGTGCTTACGCGCGCCGGGAGACCGGCAAGCTCACCGACGAGGAGTTCGACAAACTCGTCCGCGGCTATGTCGCCGAGGTCATCGGCGAGCAGGAAGCAGCGGGTCTCGACCTCGTCACCGACGGTCTCGTCTACTGGTACGACCTCATCGCGCATCCAACATCGAGGCTGGACGGCGTCAAGATCGCCGGCATCGTTCGTTTTTTCGACACCAACACGTACGTCCGCCAGCCGGAGGTCGTCGGCAAGATCGGAGGAGCCTTCGGGCTCGCCGACGAGTACGCGGCGGCGAAGAAGGACACGAAGACCGAGCTGAAGGCCGTTATGCCGGGCCCCTACACACTCGCGCGGCACTCGATCATCAAGTCCAACGGCGACCTGAGCTCGCTCGCACTCGCCTACGCGGAGATCGTGGGGGCCGAGCTCGAGGCGCTGGCGAAGGCCGGCGCCCGGTACGTCCAGATCGACGAGCCGTCGCTTCTGAAGTATCCGGACGACGCTGAGCTCGTGCGCAACGTCCTAGCGCGCGCCGTGGCAAACAAGGGCGACCTCGTCGTCGGGCTCGCGACGTACTTCGGCGATGCGACGACGATCTACGGCGAGCTCCTGAACATGCCGGTCGACATGCTGGCCGTCGACCTTCAGTACGGACCGGGCCTGCTCGACATGATCGTCCAGCACGGCTCCGACCGCCCCATCGCGCTCGGCGCGATCGACGGACGCAACACCAAGCTCGACGACACGAAAGACCTCGCCCGGGACGTCGGCCGGGTGATGGAGGCGCTCGGGTCCCGCGGTGTGGAGGAGGTTCACCTCCAGCCCTCGTGCGGCCTGGAGTTCCTGCCCCGTGACCGGGCCAAACGTAAGCTGGAGCGCATGAGCGAGATCTCCGAAGCGATCTCGAAGGCGGGTTCATGAGCGTCGGGAGAGAGAAGCTCGCCAAGCTCGGCATCGAGCTGCCGATGCTGCCGATCACGGCGGTGGGCAGCTACGCGAAGCCGGAGAGCCTGCTCAAGGCGCGGACCAAGTTCTCGCGCGGCGACATCTCGCGTGACGAGCTGCGCAAGCACGAGGAAGAAGCCACCGCGATGTGGATGGGCTTCCAGAACGAGATCGGCGTCGACGTCCCCGTGGACGGCGAGATGTACCGCGGCGACATGGTCGCCTTTTTTGCCGACGAGATGGACGGCTTCGAGCGCGGCGGGCTCGTCCGCTCTTACGGCAACCGCTTCTACCCAAAGCCGATCATCACGAGCGAGGTCCGGTGGCGCGGGCCGATGACCATCGACTGGTGGCGGTTCTCACAGTCGCTCACCGACAAGCCGGTCAAGGGCATGTTTACCGGCGGTTACACGGTTATGGACTGGTCGTTCAACGAGTTCTACCCCGACCGCAAGGCCACCGCGCTCGCGCTCGCGCGTGAGTTCCGCAAGGAGGTCGAGGCACTCGTCGAGGCGGGCTGCAAGATCATCCAGGTCGACGAACCGGCCGTCTCGGTCCGCGCCGATGAGATCGACATCGCGCTCGAAGCGATGCAGATCACCTGCGAAGGCATCGACGCGTACTTCATCACCCATGCGCTCGAGTACGGCTATCCCGAGACCGTCTTCCCGGACGTCCTCGGCCTGGCCGTCGACAACTTCGACATGGAGTTCGCGAACTCCGACTTCAGCTTCCTCCAAGGCCTGCGCGACTTCGGCTTCGACAAGGACCTGTCCCTCGGGGTCGTGGACGTTCACACGCACGTGATCGATGCGGTGGACGACGTCGAAGCACGCATCCGCAAAGCGATCGACCTGCTCCCGATCGACACCATCTGGCCGGATCCGGATTGCGGCCTGAAGACCCGCACGGTCGAAGAGGCGCAGGGCAAGATGCGCGCGATCGCCGAGGCGACGAAGCGCGTGCGCTCCTCGCTCCCGTCGCGTGTCTGACCGTCCGCTCGACGGTCTCGTCGCGATCGTCACCGGGTCGTCCCGCGGCATGGGACGCGGCACGGCCGCCCATCTGGGCTCCCTGGGCGCGAAGGTCGCCGTCTGCTACGTCCGGAACAAGGACATGGCCGAAGAGCTCGCCGATCAGATCCGCTCCGGCGGCGGCGAAGCAGACGCGTTCGGAGCCGACCTCACAACCGAGGATGGCGCGACCTCGCTCATCTCGTCGGTTGTCGATCGCTTCGGCGGCCTCGACATCCTCGTATGCAACGTCGGCGGCTTTCTGCGAAAGCCGTTCGAGGAGACGACAGTCGACGAGTGGCGCGACCAGTTCGCGCAGAACACCGACACGATGTTCTTCTGCATACGTGCCGCGCTTCCGCACATGAAGACGAAAGGGTCTGGACGCATCGTGAACTTCGCCGCCGCGGGCGCCGAGTTCCCGTCGCGGCAGTCGAACTTCGCTGCGTACGCGGCGGCGAAGGCAGCAGTCGTGGGCTTCTCGCGAGCACTCGCGCGGGAGCTCGGCCCGGAGCACATCACCGTCAACGTCATCGCGCCGGGCATCGTCTCCGACAACGCCCCGACGCGCGACGAGGCGCGCGCCATCGGGTTCGTGAAGCACACGCCGGTCGGGCGGGTCGGCGCCGCGCAAGATGTCGCCGAAGCGGTCGCGTTTCTCGTCCGGCCGGAGGCCGACTACATCACCGGCGCGGTCCTCGAGGTCGGCGGAGGATGGCGGGTCTAAGCGTCGGTTTCGTGGGTCTCGGCACGATGGGCGCGCCGATGGCTCGCAATCTCGTTCATGCCGGGTTCGACGTCACGGTGCACAACCGGACACGCTCTCGAGAAGAAGGCTTCCCGCAGCGCGCGTCGTCCCCGGCCGAAGCCGCGAGCTCGGCCGACGTGGTCGTCACGATGGTGTCGGACACACCGGACGTCCAGGACGTGCTCTTCGGCCCGGACGGCGTGGCCGAAGGAGCGCGCCCGGGAACCGTTGTCGTCGACATGTCCACGATCGCGCCGGACGCTACGAGGACATTCGGGGAACGACTTGCCGAGCGCGACGTTCGTTTCGTCGACGCTCCGGTCTCCGGCGGCTCGGAGGGAGCGGAGAAGGCAACGCTCACGATCATGTGCGGCGGCGAGCCGGACGACGTCGCGCGCGTCCGGCCGGTGCTCGATGCCATGGGGGCCAAGGTCACGCACGTCGGCCCGATCGGATCGGGCCAGCTGACGAAGGCCGTCAACCAGATCGTGATCGCCGGCTACTTCCTCGCGCTCGCCGAGGGTCTGATCTTCGGTATGAAGGCCGGGCTCGACATGGACAAGGTGCTCGATGCGATCTCCGCCGGCATGTGCCGGTCGGCCGTCCTCGATATGCGAGCGGCAAACATGCTCAACGACACCTATCCCCTCGGCTTCAAGCTCTCCCTCCACCTGAAAGATCTCGGGATCGCGCTCGATGCGGCGAAGGCGTTGGGTGTCGAGCTCGACCTGGCCGGGATGGTCAGAGATATCGAGCAGCGCCTGGTCGCCGAGCGCGGCGGCGAGGATTTGTCCGTCCTGGCGTCCGACGTCCGCCGCCGCGCAGGACTCTAGATGCTTCCCACAAGCGCCGAAGCAATGGAAGCCGCCGCGCGCGAGCGGATGTCGGCGGTCGCGTTCGCCTTCTACGCGTCCGGGTCGTTCGCCGAGACGAGCGTCGTGGAGAACGTCACCGCGTGGTCGAAGTGGCATGTACGTCCACGCATGGGAATCGATGTCCGCCGGATCGACATCGGGACGACGATCCTCGGCACCCGGATCGAGCTTCCCGTCTTCCTCGCGCCGTGCGGCTTCAACCGGCTCGCACACGACGACGGAGAGTTCGGCGTTGCGCGAGCATGCGCCGCCGAAGGGACGGTGCAGGTGCTCTCATCTGCATCGGCAATTGCGCCCGAAGAAGTGGCCAGGGTCAGCGACGCACCGAAGTGGTTCCAGCTCTACGCAGACAACGACGAGGCGATCACCGACGAGCGCGTCGCCCGCGCCGAGGCCGCCGGCTTTCAGGCCGTCGTCATCACCGTCGACACGCCGGCACTCGCGATCCGCTACCAGGGCATCGGCGATTTCGAAGTATTCGTGCAGGAGCTCACGAACAAGCAGATCGTGGCTCCCATCCTGACCTTCTGCGAACGGCTCGAGTGGACCGAGATCGAACGGATCGCGTCGACGACGAAGCTGCCGGTCGTTCTGAAAGGCATCCTGCATCCGGACGACGCCAAGCGCGCCCCCGACCACGGCGCGGGAGCGATCATCGTCTCGAACCACGGCGGGCGCCAGATGGACGGCTCGATCCCACCTGCGCTCGCTCTGCCGGACGTTGTCGAGGCGGTCGGCGGTCGCACCGAGGTGTACGTCGACGGCGGCGTGCGCACGGGCGTGGACGTCCTGCGGGCGCTCGCCTTGGGAGCGCGCGCCGTGCTCATCGGCCGCCCCTACCTCTGGGCCCTGGCGATCGACGGCGAGGCGGGTGTGCGCGAACTCATTGCGCGCTTCAAGAACGAAGTGCGCAGCGCGATGGCGCTCGCGGGGCAGACCGATGCAACGTCGGTCGACCCGAGCATCGTCGTCCGTGCGTAGCTGCTAGCCGGCGAGCTCCGCCATCAGCTCGAAGGTGGCGCGGTTCCCGCCGCCGAGAAGCATGACCGTGCATGGGCTCTCCTGCCACGCCGCGAAACGGTCGCGGATGCGCTCGCGCGGCCCGACGAGCGAGATCGCATCGGCCAGCTCGTCCGGGACCGCGGCCATCGCTTCGGCCTTCTTGCCGTCCAGATAGAGGTCCTGGATCTCCTTGGCCGCGGCTTCGAATCCGTAGCGGCATGCGAGGTCGTTGTAGAAGTTGCGTCCGCGTGCGCCCATCCCGCCGATGTAGAGCGCAAGCATCGGCTTCACGAATCCGAGCGCGCCCTGAACGTCGTGGGTCTCGATGACGGCGCACGTCGCGACGAGATCGAACTCCGACGACGGCCGAAGGTCCGACGAGCGTCGCGCGAACCCTTCGTTCATCGGCTCTGTGAACACATCCGAGCGGTACGGATTGAAGAAGGCCGGGATGAAGCCGTCGGAGATCTCGGCGGACAGCGCAATGTTCTTCGGACCGATTGCGGCAATGATGATCGGGATGTCCGGCCGCGGGTGAAGGATCGACTTCAGCGGCTTGCCGAGCCCGGTTGCCTTCGGTCCGGCGTAGGGAATCTGGTAGTGCTCGCCGGAGAACTCGAGCGGCTTCTCGCGTCTCCAGATCGCGCGCAGGATCTCGACGTACTCACGAGTCTTGAGCAGCGGCTTACCGTACGGCTGGCCGTGCCACCCTTCGACGACCTGGGGGCCGGACAGACCGAGGCCGCAGATGAACCGACCGCCGGTCAGCGCGTCGATTGTGGCCGCGGTCATGGCCGTCATCGCCGGCGTCCGGGCCGGCATCTGCATGATGCCGGTGGCCAGCTTCACCTTCGACGTATGTGCGCCCATCCACACGAGCGGCGAGATCGCGTCGGAGCCGTACGCCTCGGCCGTCCAAATCGAGTGAAAGTCCAGCTCGTCGGCCAGTTTCGCCGACGCGACGTGGTCCTCCATGCCTGCGCCCGAGTACCCCACCTGCATCCCAAGCTTCATGGGTCCCCCTTTGTAAATTCGAGCTCCAAGCATCCGTTCTTTGGGGTCGATTGGGCAAAGTGCGGTAGCCTGCCATGAATGCGGCGGACCCTCCTCTTCTTAAGTAGCTTCGTCCTCGCCGTCATCGCATTGCCCAACGCCGGCGGGCAAACCTCCGTCGAGACCGAGCTCCTCGGACTCATCAACGACGCGCGTGAGAACAAGGTGACCATGCACTCCGGCTTGCGCATCGTCGCGAGGGAGCACTCGCGCGAGATGTCCGATGACAACGAGCTCGGCCACCACGGCGCCGAGGACCGCATCGCCCGTGCGCAGCCGGATCCGAGCGAGCCGAACGGCGCACCGGACGACGGATTCACCGGAACCTGGTGCGAGAACGTGGCCTACGTGCGCGGAGCGCCGGAGCACGAGGTCGCGCAGCGGATCTTCGAGGGATGGACGAATTCCGCCAGTCACTACCGGTGCATGCACAACGAGGAGATCAACACGGCGGGGGTCGGGCTGTACTTCGACGGCGACAGAACGTACTGGGCGACCTACGAGTCGGCCGTCGACCGGACCGCACCGGGATCTGCCAGGGTCACACCGTCCCCGACACCGACGCCGAGCGCAGCGCCGATTGTGCCGACGCTGCGCAGGGAATCCCCGGAGCCGTCCCAGACGCCGGAGCCGTCCGAATCTCCGACACAAACCCCGGAGGAAGACCTTTCCGCATCACCCGAGCCGACGACATCGGCGACTCCGGACGTCCTGGTTCGGGGCACGACGAGCGGAACACCACAAGTCCTCCCCGCGCCGGTCGTTCCATCGGCGACGAAGGCGACCTTCGGCTGGGGTCAGCTCGGACTGACGCTGGGCGCCATCGGCGCGCTTGCCGAGGCCTTACGACGACTCACTCGACGAAGCGACCAAAGTGAAACGAGCTGATCGCGTAACCCTCGCGGAAGTAGAAGCGATGGGCCCCCTCGCGATCGACGTGTGAGTCGAGCGTCACCGCTGCACAGCCTTCGGCACGGGCACGCTCGATCAGGTACTCGTTGAGCGCTTTGCCGTAGCCCTTCGAGCGCCACGCGTTCGTTGTGACCAGATCGTCGATATACAGCACCTTTCCCCGGACGAAGTTCACGAGGACCCGGTAGCCGGCCACAGCCCGGCACTCGTCGCCGTCGTACAGCGCCGCAATCCGGTAGCCATCCGGGAAGCCGAGCGCGTACCGGGTGCGGAACTCTTCGGGCGTCAGCTCCGTCCGAAGCTCGTGCAGAACGGGATAGACGTCATCGAGCCGGGCGTCGGATGGACCGACTTCAACGATCTGGCTCAACGCGGCATGTGCTAATGCGGCATGAACGCGCCGCTCATCCCCTGGTCGCGGTGGAAGCGGCAGTAGAACTCGTAGCGAGTCTCCGTCCCGATTTCGACGGTGATCGTCTTCGTCGCGTCGGGTTCGAGCTCCTCGTCGATGTTCAGCGCGTCGACGGTGAATGTGTGCGGCACAGATCCTTCGTTGTGGAGCTCGAGGGTAGCCTTCGCGTCTCCGGGCGATTTGATGAACGTCGGCTCGAAATAGAAGTTGTCGAGCTCGAGCTCCGCCTCGAACTCCTGCTCGGTGAACGTCTTCGTCCCGTGGTCGTTGACGGCCGCCGAGCTCGTCTCTTCCGGAGGAGGGGACCCTTCGAGCGTCGGGGACTCGTTTTGCGCGCACGCAGGTACGGCCAACGCAACAGCAGCAAGAACGATCGGTAGTTTTCTCATCTCTCGAATGTACCCACGATTGGCTACTCCAAGCATCCACTGCATACGCTCGCAAACTCTGGAGGAAGGACGACATGACCGAGCCGATCTGGAAACGGGACGCCTACGAGATCGCCGACTCGATCCGCGCCGGCGACGTCTCATCGAAGGAAGTCGTGGAGACCTTCTTGGAGCGGATCGACGCGCACAACGAGGAGCTCAATGCCTTCGTGCACCTCGACCATGAGCGAGCTCGCAACGAAGCCGCGGAGATCGACCGCAGCATCGCCGCCGGCGGGGATCCCGGCCCCCTGGCCGGCGTCCCGATCGGGATCAAGGACCTGGAGAACGTCGAAGGCATGCCGACGAGGCTCGGGTCGGTTCCGTACAAGGACGTCGTGGCCGACCACGACAACGTCCAAACGGCACGCTTGCGCGCCGCCGGCGCGGTCGTCGTCGGCAAGACGGCAACTCCCGAGTTCGGGTCCACCGCGTTCACACGAACGTTCCTGCACGGAACGACGCGCAACCCTTGGAATCTCGAACGAACACCCGGCGGGTCGTCCGGAGGCTCGGCGGCGGCGGTGGCCGCGGCCATCATCCCGATCGCGTCGGCGTCGGACGGCGGCGGCTCCATTCGTATCCCGGCCTCCTACACGGGGCTCTTCGGCGCCAAAGGAACATACGGGCGAATCCCCAAGGTCGACGGACCGGAATCGTCCTTTACGAGCGTGCTCGGTTGCGTCTCGCGCTGCGTGCGCGACACCGCGAGATATTGGGACGTCGTGGTCGGCTCGGACGAACGCGATGCCTATTCGCTCCCGCACCCCGGGCTCAGCTACGAAGCAGTCCTCAATGAGACGCCGTCGGGACTCCGCGCCGCCTGGTCGGCCGATCTCGGTTACCACGCGTGCCGGTCCGACATTGCGAAGGTCACCGAAACAGCTGCCGATGCGCTCGTGGGTGCGATCGGCGCGCGCTGGGTCGACCGTCCCGTCGAGCTGAAGAACATGTCGGTCGCATGGGGACTCTTCGGCTACCCGGGAACCTGGGTAGAAGTTCGCGACTTTTGGCCGGACCGAGCGGAAGACTTTACGCCGACCATCCGCGCCGCCGTCCGGGATGCGGAGGAGCGCTTCAACCACATCGAGCTCGCGCGCGCGATCCAACGGCGTCACGAGAACAACCGGCGCCTGGCCGAGCTGTTCACCGACGTCGACATCCTCTTCACGCCGACGACGGGGACGACCGCGTTCCGGGCCGAGGGCCCGATGCCCACCGACGTCGAGGGACGGAAGATCAAGCCGATGCAGTCGATCTTCACGTATCCCTTCAACATCTCCGGGCACCCGGCCGTCAGCGTGCCGTGTGGCTTCGATGCCGACGGCTTGCCGGTGGCGCTGCAGATCGTCGCGCGCCGCCACGAAGATCACGTCGCGCTCCAGCTCGCGGCGGCGTTCGAGCAAACGCAGCCGTGGACGAAGATCGCCACCGCCTACGACCCGTGACCATCGAGTTCCCGAAAGGGTTCCTCTGGGGCACGGCCGCGTGTGCGCATCAGGTCGAAGGCGGCAACTGGAACAACGATTGGTGGGCGTGGGAGCACGATCTCCGATCGCCGTGCGCCGACGTCTCCGGCGACTGCTGCGATCACTACAACCGTTACGAAGAGGACTTCGCGCTCTTGGCGTCGCTCGGGCACAACGCGCACCGGTTCGGCATCGAGTGGGCGCGCATCGAGCCCGAGCCCGGTGAGATCTCAAACGCTGCGCTGGATCACTACGCTCGCGTGCTGGACTCCTTGCACGCCAACGGTCTGACACCGTTCGCGACCCTGCATCACTTCTCCTCCCCGCGCTGGCTCGCCGCCGAAGGCGGCTGGGCATCCGGCGGCGTCGTCGACCGCTTCCGCCGGTACGCCGACGTCGTCGCGAAACGCCTCGGGGAGCGGATCCCGTTCGTCTGCACCATCAACGAGCCGCACATCGTCGCGATCGTCGGCTACCAGGGAACGGCCTTCCCGCCCGGGGCCGGCGACACCGCGTTGTACCCGGCCGTCACGCGCAACTTCATCCGCGCGCATGCGGCCGCCGCCGAGTCGTTCAAGCAGCACGCGCCGGATGCCCAGGTCGGCCTCGTCCTCGCGACGAGCCATTACGAAGCCGTCGACGAGGCGTCACAAGCCGTGCGCGACCGCATCCACCACCGGACGACCGGTGTGTACCACCAAGCCTTGCGGGACGGCGTGATCCGTGGGTTCGGCGACGACGAAGAGGTCGTGGGTCTGCGCGGCGCGACCGATTTCGTCGGCGTGAACTACTACTCACGCACGCGTATCGACGTGTCGGCGCCCGCGAACACGGCCGACGTTCCGCCGGACGCCGAGGTCACGCAAATGGGCTACGAGGTCGTCCCGCATTGCTTCCCGCCGGTGCTGCACGAAGCGCATCGTGCAACCGGGCTTCCTGTGTACGTCACGGAGAACGGCATCGGGACCGACGACGACCGCCAGCGCGTCCGGTTCCTCGCCACGCACCTTGCCGCCATGAAGCAGGCGATCGACGAA
This sequence comes from Actinomycetota bacterium, assembly GCA_035640475.1. Lineage (GTDB taxonomy): Bacteria > Actinomycetota > JAICYB01 > JAICYB01 > JAICYB01 > DASQWC01. The sequence continues at coordinate 43,295 of DASQWC010000023.1, forward strand.
GGTGCCGACGTACGCGGGTACCTGCACTGGTCGTCGACGGACAACTTCGAGTGGGCGTTCGGCTACGAGCGGACGTTCGGTCTCATCGCTTGCGACCGCGAGACGTTCGTCCGGACCCCGAAACCCTCCGCGTACTACTTCGAGGAGATCGCGCGCGCGAACGCGCTCGACTCGGCGACGACCGAGAAGTACCTGAGCTGACGCGAACGAGCTCGCGCCGAACCGCGAAGCCCGCCGCTGCGACGATCGGAACGGTCGCGATGACGAGGAACCAGACCGCACGCGTCCACGGCTGTGTCGAACGTGCGCGGCCGGTGAGCCCTTCGAGCGAGTCGGGATCAACGGCGACCGGACGATCCAGGGCGCCGGGCGCCGCTTTGGAGACGCCGACCGGCGCCAGCGTCGCAGCGGGTGACGGCGCCGCCGACGCAACCGGCGTGGTCGTGACGGCCGCGCCGGGCGGCGGCGGAGTCGCAGCCGTACCCGTCGGTGCGGCCGTCGATGCGGGCGCAGCCGCGCGCACGATGAGCCTGGAAACGTGTCCGCGCGCCTCGTGCGGCCGGCAGTACAGCCGGAAGTTCCCAACCTTCGTCAGCGCGGGCGTCGTATAGGTCTCGCCGAGCAGAATCCCCGGCGAGTGGATGTTCAGCTCGTCGACATCGACTGTGTGTGGCGGGTAGATCCCCTCGCGCACGGTGAATGCGACTTGATCGCCCTGTGTCACGACGATCTTCGATCGGTCGCCGGTCGCGTCGTCCTGATACCAGTAGTTGCCGATCGACGCGCTGCGTGTCGACGCCAGCGCCGTGCCGGCCGCAAGCACCGAGCCGGCGAGAACGGTCGCGATCGCAAAGCGCCTCACGTCCCGAACACCATCTCGCCGGCGAGCAGCCCGGCGGCAACGAGGGCGATCATCCCGAGCGTCGCGAGGGCGACGTCGCCGGCGACGGGCAGACGGCGCCGCCAGAGGTAATGAGCGGTAAAGGCACCGGCCGTCACGAGGCCCGCCGCCATGTGCCAGATCAGAGGTGCATCCGTTCGCGGTTCGAGCAAGAAGCCGATGCCTCGCGTGTCGATGAACGCTGTGGCAATCGTCAGCGGGAGCGCAACGACGCCGACGAGCTCGAACAGGCGCGAACGGCCGTCCCAGCGCTCGTCACCGGTCGCGTAACGGACGAGCAGACATACCCATGCCGCGCTGAGCATTGCGACGGGAAAGTGAACGATCGCGGGATGAACGGGCAGAGCGAACGGGTTGAGCATCCGCCGCGTCCTTTGTTCCGCTAGACGACCTGAAGGATTCCCGTCATGCCCTCTTGGTAATGGGCGTTGACGGAACAGAAGTACCTGATGGTGGTCCCGACCTTCTCCTTGATCTTGACGTTGATCGCCTTCCCCATTTGGCCGGAGCGCACAAATCCCTTCCGTACGCCCTGGACGGTCCCGTTCTCGAACACGACGTTGTGGCCCGGACAGCCGACCATGTCGCAGAAGCCGTCCATGTACACCCAGGAGACGGTCGTTCCGCGCTTGACCTCGACGACCGCTTGTGGATTGTCGACGCCCGCCGGACCCGTGTCCGTCCGGAGATAGCCGACATCCAGCGGCGTGCACGACGCCGCCTGACAGAACCTGAAGTTCGAGATCGTCAGCTTGAGCTTCGGTGCGGCAGACGCCGCTGGAACGAGCGACGACAGAGCGACGACGAGAATCCCGGCGGCGAGCTTGCGCATGTGCCTCCTATCCCAGCAGATCGTCCAGCGACTTCCGCTTCTTCGGCTCCCTTGCCATCAGATCTCCGAGATCACCCTTTTTCCGGGAGCCCTCCGCTGCCAGCTTGGCGTCGAGCTCGGCGGCGCGCTTGCCTCTGATCTCTCCGGCTGCGTCGATGAGCTCCTCGAGTGTCTTGCGGGGCCCGCCCTCGATGCGGATGCGCAGCGCGGCGAGCACATCTGCATGCCGGTTGATGAGCCCATGCGTGCGATCGATCTCGGCCAGGACGGCCTCGGCCTTGCGGATGAGCTCGAGGTCCGCCTTCTCGTCAGACTCGGCGTCCGAAGCAGTCTCGTCGGAGGGGGCGCCTTGCGGCGCATCCTGCGTCATCATTTCTGAGGATAGCGTTTGCACCGATGGGTGCCGGAAGTCACCCTGGGTATCCACTTCTACGAGCGATTGGGGTCGTCATGAGCAGGGAGCGCCTGACACCGGCAGACGCGATGTTCTTGCACCTCGAGGACGACCACACGCACATGCACGTTGCGTCGGTGACGATCTTCGATGGCTCGGTCGACTATCAGGAAGCCCTGGACGAGATCCGCCGGCGCCTCCACCTCGTCCCTCGATTCCGGCAGAAGCTCGCGTTCGTCCCACTGGGTCTCGAGCGTCCGGTGTGGGTGGACGACCCGCACTTCAACCTCGAGTACCACATCCGCCACACGGCGCTACCGGCGCCCGGCAGTGAGGAGCAGCTCAAGCGCTTGGCCGGCCGGGTCATGTCCCAGCAGCTTGACCGGACGAAACCGCTGTGGGAGATCTGGCTCGTCGACAAGCTCGCCGGCGACCGCTTCGCGATGATCGCCAAGACCCATCACTGCCTCGTCGACGGTGTCTCCGGCGCCGACATCACGGCGGTGCTGCTCGATCTGACGCCGGAGCCGCCCGATCTTCGAGCTGAGCCGTGGGTGCCGGAACCGGAGCCGACTCCTGCACAGCTCGTGACGGACGCGGTCCGCGAGCGGACGACGCAGCCGATGGAGATGATTCGCGGCATTCGAGCTGCGACGCGTGCTCCCCGACGCGTTCTGAAGGGCGCGACGGATTTTCTCGAAGGTATCGGCGCGCTGGCGTGGGCCGGCCTCAACCCGGCTCCCCGTTCGCCGATCAACGTGTCGATCGGCCCCCACCGTCGTGTCGAGTTCGTTCGGGCGTCCTTGGACGACTTCAAGGCCATCAAGAACGCACTCGGCGGGACGGTAAACGATGTCGTCCTCGCCGTTGTCTCCGGATCGCTTCGCCGCTTCCTCCAGCACCGCGGCGTAGACGTGCGTGGGCTCGAGCTCAAAGCGATGGTGCCGATGTCGACTCGAACCGACGAGGAGCGCGGTGCGCTCGGCAATCGCGTCACGGCCATGGCGGCGCCGCTGCCGATCTACGAAGAGGATCCGGTCGTTCGCCTGAGCATCGTCCGAGAGGCAATGAAAGATGTGAAGTCCTCAAAGCAGGCCGTCGGGGCCGAGATGATCACCCAGCTCTCAGGCTTTGCGCCGCCGACGATCCTCGGACAAGTCGGCCGGCTTCAAGCCCAGCAGCGCTTCTTCAATGTGCTCGTGACGAACGTGCCCGGCCCCCAGTTCCCGCTGTACTCGCGAGGACACAAGCTGCTCGATCTGTTCCCGATGGCGCCGCTGTCTGCCAACCAGGCGCTCAACTTCGCGGTGATGTCCTACAATGGCCAGTTCGGATTCGGCCTCATCGCCGACTACGATGCCTTGCCCGACCTCGGAGTTATCGCGGAGGGCCTCGAGAAATCGATCGGCGAGCTCATGCAGGCCGCGGAGGAAGCGTCGCCGCCCGAGCCGGTCGCGGCGATTGCATCCGACCCCGAACCCGAGCCCGAACCGGAGCCGGGGCCGGAACCCGAGCCCGAGCCCGCGCCGGATCCGCAGACGCCGGAGCCGTCGAACGGGAACGGCTCGAAACAGACCGGGCAGGTTCAGATCGGACAGCCGTCCCCGCGCCGCGGTGAGATCCCGACGACGCGGCCGCAGCCGCCGCCGCCGGGAGCCTGATCGTGCAGCTCGACCTGTCGCGGCTCGTCCGGATCTTCACCGTAGCCGTCGGCGCGCTGATCACGTTCCTCGGTCTGTGGTCGTTCTTCAGCCCGCAGTCCTTCTACGATCAGCTCGCGACGTTCCCCCCGTACAACCGCCACCTGTTCCACGACGTCGGTGCGTTCCAGATCGGGATCGGCGCGGGCCTCATGCTTGCCGTCCGTGCGCGCGACGCACTCTTGCTCGGACTCGAGGTCGGTGCGATCGCGTCGGTCGTCCACGCGATCTCGCACGTCATCGACCGGAACCTCGGAGGGCGCACGACGGACCCACTCAGCTTGTCGCTTCTTGCGCTTCTGTTCGTCGCCGCCGCCGTCCTGCGGCGGCGCGAACTCTCCTCGCGTGCAGAGCGGCGCGCCGAGGTCGTCCAGACCGATTAGCGGGGGGCGCTTCGCGCCATCCGGGTTAGATCGCTTCCGAGCCGGTCTCCCCGGTCCGGATCCGGACGACGTTGTCCGCATCCGTCACCCAGATCTTGCCGTCGCCGATCGTTCCGGTTCGGGCCGACTCGACGATCGCTTGGACCACGCGGTCGACGATCGAATCGTCGACGAGCACCTCGAGGCGCACCTTCGGCACGAAGTCGATCTGATATTCCGCTCCCCGATAGACCTCGGTGTGTCCTCGCTGACGGCCGAAGCCGCGCGACTCGGTCACGGTCATACCCTGCACGCCGACGTCCTTCAGGGCTTCCTTCACTTCGTCGATCTTGAACGGCTTGACGATTGCGGTCACGAGTTTCATCGGATCCCTCCCTTAGTCCCTACGCTCCCGCCATCGTGTATCCGGCCTCGCCGTGTTGCGAGAGGTCGAGACCGGTCGTCTCATCCTCCTCCGTCACACGCAGGCCGATGACGGCGTTGATGATCACCAGAATGATCAGCGACACCACCAAGGACCACACCGTCGTGATGGCCGATGCGGCCGCCTGTTGGCCCAGCAGCTTGAGACCGCCGCCGTAGACGAGCCCCTTCTGGCCCATCAGCGCCGTCTGCTCCGTGGCGAAGATGCCGGTGAGCAGCGCGCCGATGAGACCGCCGACGTAGTGCACGCCGACCACGTCGAGTGCGTCGTCGTAGTTGAAGCGGCGCTTCAGGCTCACCGCGAAGTAGCAGAGGAATCCGGCGGCGAACCCGATGATCAGGGACGACCACGGCCGCACGTAGCCCGAGGCCGGCGTGATCGCGACGAGGCCCGCCACAGCACCGGTTGCGGCGCCGACCGTGGTCGGCTTCCGGTGCTGAATCCACTCGGGGATGATCCAGCCGAACACGGCTGCGGCCGTCGCCGCGTGCGTGTTCGTGAAGGCCAGGGCGGCCAGCCCACCCGAAGCCAGCGCACTTCCCCCGTTGAACCCGAACCAACCGAACCAGAGGATCGACGCGCCCAGGACGACGAACGGCACGTTGTGCGGGACGATCGACGAATCGCCCGGATAACCCTTGCGCCGACCGAGCACGATCGCGAACGCGAGCGCCGCGATACCGGCGTTCTGGTGAACGACGGTCCCGCCGGCAAAGTCGAGGGCGCCGAGTCCGTTCAGACCGTTCAGCATCCCGAGGCCCCACACCCAGTGCGCGACCGGGGCATAGACGACCACGACCCACAGCGCTGTGAACGCGAGATAGGCGCTGAATTTGATGCGCTCCGCGTAGGCGCCGGCGATCAGGGCCGGCGTGATGACGGCGAACATCATCTGGTAGACGCCGTAGGCCATGTGCGGGATCGTCGCGGCGAGGTCGGCGTTCGGATCGCCCCCCACGTCCTTGAACCCGAGGAAATCGAGGCCGCCGAGCCAGCCTCCGTCGCCGATGACCTTCCCGATATCCGGCCCGAACGCGAGCGTGTGACCGATGGCGACCCAGAGGACCGTGACGATCCCGAGCGCCATGAACGAGTGCATGATCGTCCCGAGAACGTTCTTCTGCCGGACGAGACCGCCGTAGAAGAACGCCAGGCCCGGGGTCATGAACATGACCAGGGCGGCCGAGGTCAGAATCCACGCCGTGTCGCCGGTATCCACCGGAGACTCTTGCGCCGCGAAAGCCGGAAGGGCGGTCAACGCCACGAACACGGCTCCCAGCGCTGCGATTACCCCTAGACGCCGTCCATTGCGCATCCAAGCCCCCTGTGCATCGCCGTCTGAGTCCGGGGAACCCTAGGCGAGCGGCTTTTCGGGGACGTTTCCGATTGTTACGCGTGCGTTAACTGACGGGAGGAGCGTCTTGCCGACGCTCCTCCGCCAGTTGCGTGGGGTGCAGCTCGCGGGCGGCCTAGATCGCGTCGGCCCCCGTTTCACCGGTCCGGATGCGCACGACCTCCTCCAGGCTGTTGACCCAGATCTTTCCGTCGCCGATCGTTCCCGTTTCCGCGGCGGCAACGATGGACTTCACGACCGCCTCGACGATCTCATCCTCGATCAACACATCGATCCGCACCTTTGGAACGAAGTCGATGACGTATTCGGAACCGCGGAAGACCTCCGTGTGGCCCGCCTGGCGGCCGAACCCGCGTACCTCAGTCACCGTCATCCCGCTGATCCCGGCATCGATGACTGCAGACTTCACTTCGTCGAGCTTGAAGGGCCTGACGACGGCTGTCACGAGCTTCAACATGCTCCTCTAGGCCCTACTGCATTCGTGAGAGCACGAACACCAACAGCACAACGATGGGGACGAACAGTACGAACCGCAGACCACCTTCTCGCAGCGTTCGCTTCACGCCGATCGTTGGATCTGCACCGGCGTCGGTACGTGCCCTGCGAGATCCGATCCGGCCAAAGAAGATCGCTGCGTATGACGTCCCCAAGGCAACAAGGAAAGCAACCGGTGGGGCATGCAATGCAGACAAGACGACGACCGCAACGACGAACACGAGCGGTGCGGCTATGCGCGCAACCACGTTGCGCGCATAGCCCGGGTGGGCGCTGCGTAGGTGACGCGCGCGTTCGCGCGCGCCACCTACGCGAGCTCCACACAGCTCGCAGCGATCGGCCTCCAACCGCTCGGCTGTCTGGGCCATCTAGACCTCCCGTCCGACGCGGACGGCTCCCGTTGTCGCCATCTCGTCCAGCGCCTTGGCGATGGCCGGCGCCTCGAGGTCCGGGTAGGCGTAGACGCCCATCTCCGGAAGGTCGAGACCGATGTCCTCATCCTCGGGCTTGCTCCGGATGCCCTGGATCGCGTGCTGGAGCTTGAAGAAGATCCAGCCGACGCCACCACCGAAGACGACGATCGTCAGACAACCGATCAGCTGAGCGACCAGCTGCCCGCCGTCCCCATAGAACAGGCCCGTCACGGTGCCGTCCACCCCATTCCATCCGGCGCCGTACGTACCGTCGGCGAACAGGCCGAGCGCGATGAGGCCCCACAGACCGTTGATGCCGTGAACCGAGACAGCACCAACCGGGTCATCGATCTTCGCCCTTCGCTCGAAGAACAAGATCGACTCGATCACGAGCACGCCGGCGATCGCACCGATCAGCAGCGCGATTCCCGGTGAGACGAACGCGCAAGGCGCAGTGATGGCAACCAACCCGGCGAGCATCCCGTTCGCGGACATGCCTGGATCGGGCTTGCCGAACCGTGACTTTCGCATCGCCCAGAGCATCGCCACGAACGCTCCGGTGGCCGACGCGAGCATCGTGTTCACAGCAACGACGGAGATCCGCAGGTCCATCGACGAGAGCGACGAACCGGCGTTGAACCCGAACCAGCCGAAGGCGAGGATGAACGTTCCAAGGATTGCCAGCGGCAGGTTGTACGCGGGAAGCGTGTTGGGCGTGCCGTCGGCGTTGTACTTGCCCCTGCGAGGTCCGATCACCGAGGCACCGGCGAGCGCAAGCCAGCCGCCCATGCCATGAACGACCCCGGAGCCGGCGAAGTCGACATAGCCGTGCCCGAAGCCCGACTTGGAGCCGAGCTGTGACAGCCAGCCGCCGCCCCAAGCCCAGTTGCCGAAGACCGGGTAGAAGAACATCGAGACGACAAAGCCGTAGACGACAAAGGCTGACCACTTCCAACGCTCGGCCATAGCTCCGGTGACGATCGTCGCCGTCGTATCCATGAAGACGAGGTTGAACAGGAAGTGCGTCATCACACCGACGTCGTAGATGCCGCTAAAACCGAAGCCCTTCGTCCCCAGAATGTTCCAGCCACCGACCGTGACGGCTGTGCCGCTCAGCGCCTTGGCACCTCCGAGCAATCCGATACCGCCGTAGCTGCCGAACATGAAGGCGTAGCCCACCAGGAAGAATCCGATGATGCCGATGCCGTAAATCATGAAATTGGTCATCAACACATGCGCAGAGTTCTTCCGCTGGCAGAAGCCTGTCTCGACGAGCGCGAAACCCGCCTGCATGAACATGACGAGGAACCCGGCGACGAGCGTCCACGTGAAGTTGATGCCGATCTTGGCCTTTCCTACCGTGTCCGCGACCTGCTGGAAGGCGTCCTGGTCGTAGTCGTCGGGCGCCTCCGTGACCGCATTTCCTTCGTCGTCGGTGACGACGTCACCCATGGTGCCGGTCATGTCGCCACACGGGTCTCCGGCGTCCGCTGCCGAAGCGATCTTGCCGCCGCACGCCTCTTGCGCATGCGCGGCCGCCCCGCCGAACAAGAGCAGCCCCCCGGCGAACAGTGCCAGCAACCAGCCGGCACAAATACGTCGGCTCACATGTCACCTCCACTCGTCACACCGCATCCGCCCACCGCGGACGGGCTCGCTTGGGAAAGGTAGCGATGTGCGATTTCGTCGAAATTGCGCGACGTTAACGTGGGATTGCGGACGTCTCAGCGGACAATCATCGCGGAGTTAACCCAGACGAAACACCAGCCCACCTGCGCTTAACTTTCGGGAAGTAAGGTCCGCGGCATGCAAGTGAGAGTCGGCGCCGGTGATTCGCTTGCCGTCGGTCGGCTCACAATCGAGCTCGACGCGTATCGAGCTCACCTCGCAGATCGGGCTCTCGTCCTGACGCCCGCGCAGTTCGACCTGCTCGCCTACCTCGTGCGCAACCGAGACCGCGTCGTCACTCGGGATGAGCTCGCCGTCGCCGGGCGCCTCGAGCACATGCATTCGGTCGACGTGACACTGTCCTCGCTGCGGCGCGTCCTCGGAGCCGGATTCATCCGCAACGTGCGAAACCGCGGTTGGATCATCGAGCCCGACGCGGTGAGTTCCTGAGTATGGAAACCGGCGCGCTGCTCTTACGTCTCGCGCTTCTATTCGTCGTCGCCCGCCTCGCCGCCGAAGTCGCAGAGCGACTGCATTTTCCCGCCGTGCTCGCCGAGATCGGCGCCGGAGTTCTACTCGGTCCCTCCCTCTTCGGCTGGATCGAACCGAAGGAGCCACTGAGCTTCATTGGCGAATTGGGGGCGATCCTCCTGCTGCTCGAAGTCGGACTACATATGGATCTTGCCGACTTGGGCCGTGTGGGTCGCTCGGCCATGCAGGTCGCGTGGATCGGCATCCTCGTTCCGCTGGCCGCGGGTTTCGCGGGGATGCGAGTCCTGGGCATTGCGACGCCGGTTGCCCTCTTCCTCGCGGCCGGAATCACTGCAACGAGTGTCGGCATAACTGCTCGCGTCTTTGCCGACATGCGCGCGCTCACGAGCACCGAGGCGCAGACCGTGCTCGGTGCAGCCATTGTGGACGACGTGCTCGGCCTCTTGATACTCACTGTGGTTACTCGGGTTTCGTCCGGCGGCCGCATCCAATTTGCGTCGATTGCGGGCGTCACCGTTGCAGGGATCTTGTTCGTCGTGGGCGCGACGGCCCTCGGCGCGATCCTCATACCTCGTATCTTCGGGCGATTCGTCGGACGCTCTCGCATCGAGGGCACGCTGATCGGCGCGGCCGTGGCCTTCGGACTGTGCATGGCCGGTCTTGCCGCCGCCGTGAAGCTTGCTCCCATCGTCGGAGCGTTCGTCGCCGGCGTCGCCTTGAGCCGGACCCCGCAACGCGACGAGCTGCGCCGCCGGCTCGCTCCCGTCGGTCACCTTTTCGTGCCGGTCTTCTTCCTGCTCATCGGGGCCGAGACGCACGTCCGTACGCTGGCTTCACCGCGGGTGCTCGCGGTGGCCGCGGTGCTGGCCGCTATCGCCGTCGTCGGCAAGATCGTGTCGGCGCTCGGTGTCACCCGCGGCGGTGGCGATCGCATGCTCATCGGCATCGGGATGATTCCTCGCGGCGAAGTCGGCTTGGTGTTCGCAACTCTCGGCTTGTCGAGCGGCGTGCTGAGCGCCCCGCAGCACGCAACGTTGCTCGCCGTAGTTCTCGTGACAACGCTCGCCGCTCCGCCGTGGCTTCGCCGGCGCATCGATCGCAGCCGTCGTGAGGCCTTTGAAAGTGTCGAGGTTGCCGAGCCGCCGGACGGATGGCTCCTCGTGACCGATGACGAGGTCGAGTTGCGTGCCGAGCCTTCTGTCGGGCTTGCACACCGCATCGCGCTGGACGCAGCGCTGTTGTGCGCACAGCGTCGCCCCGGTCCCCGAATCCTCAACTGGCTGTCCGGCGTGCCGGCGCGCACGGCGACATGGGACGCGCAACTCTCACGCCGGTTCATGGCGCTGCTGCGCGATGGCAATACCCGTTCCTGGCGCTTTCTCGAGGTCACCGGAATGCTGCAGGTACTCCTCCCCAAACTGGAAATTGCTCTCGCACGGCGCGCTCACGATCCATTCGATCTCGATCCGGCCTCGGCACTGCGGTGGGATGAGGTCGATGAGCTCAAGCGGATCGTCTCCGACCAGGACGATCCGGCGAGCGCGCGGTGGCCGGGTGTCGACCAGGAAGCCGTCCTCTTGGCGGCACTCGCACGAAGTGCTTTCGGTCCGGACGCAGCCGCGGAGGCGAGAGCCCTCGCAACATACGTCGGCTTCAAGGACGACCGGGCGTCGCTGGTCGAGTTTCTCGTTGCCGAGCGGGATCTCTTGCCCGCCGCCGCCGCTCGCATGTCGATGGGAACCGAGGAGTCGGTGCTCGCGCTCGCCACGCACATCGGCGATCGCTCGCGCTGCGACGCCTTGTACGTCCTCGCCGCGGCCGGCGAAGAGGAGCCGACCGCGCGTAAGCGCCTCGACGAGCTGCGGGGGCTTGTTTCGTCGGCGCTTGCCTCACCGGAGCTGACGAGCGCCGGAATGGGCGTTCTTGAAGAGCGCCGGCGACAAGTCGTCGAGCTTCTTCCGCGGACGGCCAACGTCGCCGTGCAACATCTGCTCGAGGCGGCTCCGCGCCGCTACTTGCTCGGGCAAACGCCGCAAGCGATTGCCAAGCACATCCAAATGCTCGACCCGCCTCCGACGAGAGGCGAGGTTCGAATCCGGCCGGAACCCGACCCCGAGCACGGCACATGGACGATCTTCGTTGCAGCCCTCGACCGTCCCGGCGCCCTGGCAGCAATCGCCGGCGCGCTGACCCGCTGCGAGATACCCGTCCTCGAAGCGGCGATCACGACGTGGCCGCACGGTCTTGCCGCGGATGTTTTCCGTGTGTCGGCACCCGCAACCACCGATTGGGACGCGGTTCGAAAGGCAGCGACGGAGGCGTTCGCCCATCACGGTCGCAACGGAAAGCCCGCGAGGATCCCAGGTCAGCTCGAGATCGACAATGCCGCATCGCCGTGGCACACAATCGTCGAAGTCCGGGCCGAGGACAGATCTGGTCTGCTCTATCGCGTTGCCGAAGCTTTCAGTCGTGCGGACCTGCGGATCCACCACGCAAACGTGTCCACGGTCGATGGTGTCGCCGTCGACACGTTCCTCGTGACGGACCGCGACGGTCACAAGCTCGGGCATCGCGAACAGGGCGCCCTTCGTCTGTCATTCGAAGGGAAGCTCGGCGCACGCTGGACTCCGGCCCGGATGTGGCGCCGAGCGACGCCGCAGCCCGAGGCCACGGGCAAGCCCGGCAAGCTGCTCACCCCATAGCGGTACACTCCACTCAGGAGAGCCGGGAAGCCTGGTCGGCGCCGTCTTTGCCGTCGACCAAGGAGCTCCCGATGGGCCCGCGTTCACGAGCTGCTTCTCGAGGATCGGCGCTCCTGGCGTTCCTCCGGACCGAGCAAGCGGCCGGGATGTTGCTCCTCTTGGCCACGATCTCGGCGCTCGTCTGGGCCAACACCCTTTCTGGTTACGAGTCCTTCTGGACAGCTCACGTCGGGACGAAGGAGCTCAGAGATTGGGTGAACGACGACCTCATGGCGTTGTTCTTCTTTGTCGTTGGGCTCGAGATCAAGCGCGAGCTCGTCGTCGGAGAGCTGCGCGACCGCCGCACGGCCGCCCTGCCTGCACTGGCGGCAGTGGGCGGGATGCTGGCTCCGGCGCTGCTCTATCTCGCGTTCAACGCGGGACGGCCGGGCGCGCCGGGCTGGGGCATCCCGATGGCGACGGATATCGCATTCGTCGTCGGTACGACGGCGTTGCTCGGCAGCCGCGCTCCGCAGCGCCTGCGGCTGTTCCTGCTCACGCTGGCGATCGTGGACGACGTCGGCGTCATACTGATCATCGCCCTCGCTTATTCCGGCGGAACCGTGCATCCGACGCTGATCGCCGTCGTGCTCGCGCTGCTCGTGCCGGCCAAGCCCGTTCTCGGTCGGCGGGTTCTCGAAGCGCTCGAGAACCGGTTGCATCCGGTGGCCTCGTTTGTTGTCGTCCCGGTCTTCGCCCTGGCCAACGCGGGCGTCATCGTGTCGTCCTCGTCGCTTCGCAGTGCCGTCCACTCAACGGTGTTCTGGGGCATCGTCGCCGGGCTTGTCCTCGGCAAGCCCCTCGGCATTGTGGGCGCGTCACTTCTCGGCGTGCGAACGCGATTGGGTCGGTTGCCAGCCGGAGTCAGCCGTCCGAACCTCGTCGGTGGAGGTGCGCTCGCCGGTATCGGCTTCACGGTGTCGTTGTTCATTGCGACGCTCGCCTTCACCGACGCCACGCTCGGCACGGATGCGACCTTCGGCATTCTCGTCGGGTCCGCGGTGAGCGGGATCGTGGGTACGGGCCTGCTCTTGGTCCAGGAGCCGCGGAGCGTCAGGCGGTCTTGACCTTCGTACCTTCCGGAACCGGGCCGAGCGTTGCCTCTCCTCCGCCGTCGACGGCAAGAGACGCCCCTGCGGGCGGCTCGACGCGCACCATGCCGATGCCGACGACGCCGAAGCGCGGCGAGGTCGTTGCCGACGTCACCCGGCCGACAGCTTCGCTGCCGGATCGCAGCTCGCGGCCGGCGAGACCGCTCGCATCGACACCGTCGAACCGCAACGTGCGCAACACTTTGTTGATGTGTCCACGGAAGTGGATGCGCGCGACGGTCTCCTGGCCGACGTAACAGCCCTTCTGCGCAGAGACGACTCTCGTGAGCCCCGCTTCCTGCGGGAGATCACGGTCGCCGAAGTCGACGCCGAAACGTCCGGCGCCGGCTTCTATCCGCACGACGTCGTACAACTCCGGGACGGCGTTCGGGGCGTGCGGCGGTGCGTCCGTATGCAGATCGGCGGCCGGAATGTCGCCGAGCGTATACCCGAAGACGACCGAGATCTCATCGAGCTCTATCCGGCCGTCGCCGGCCAGCGCCGTCGCATCCGGGCCGAGGACCGTGAAGCAGCGGCGCTCCTGCGTCTGGATCTCGACCTTTGTTCTGAACTTGTAGCTGGCGAACCAGTCGGCCAGCCGTCCGGCGTCCGGCTCCGCGTCGATCCAGATCTCGTCGGCGAGGAAGCCGGCACGGAAATGCGCCTGCACCCGGCCCTTCGAGTCGAGGAAGCACGACTCCACCCAGGTTCCGGGCGGGACGTCGTCCACGTCGGCGGTGATCGTGTTCTGGAGGAACCAAACGCGCTGGGGACCGGTGAGCTTGATCAGCCGCAGCGCGGGCGGACGTTCGAGCCACACGGCGCCGCGCCGTGCTTCGTCATATGCCTCTTCGACCGAAAGCATCCGGCTCCCACGCTACTCGTGGAGCGTGAACGCGTCGCCGTCACAGACGACGACCACGCCGTCACCTTTGCCGAGCGCAGCGATCGTCCGGCCCGTCGCGCCCCAAACCGCGGCCTCGATCATCGGCGAGTGTCCGACCGCGAGCGCTCGTCCTCCATTGGGCACCAACGCCGCGATACCACGGAGCGCATCGATGAACCGCTCGGTCTCCAGCTCAACGAACGACCTGTCGGCCTCGAGGAACGCAGCAAGCTCCCCGTTGCGCGTCTTGGAGTAGATGTCTCGCCAACGATCCTCGTGCTCCGATCTCAAGCCGTCCAGAACCACGACACCGCCGGGGACCGGCAGACCGGACCCCGCGATGAAGCAAGCTGCCGCCTGCGTCGCGCGCTGTGCGCCCGAGGAGACGACCAGGTCGTACGGACCGCGCAGTGCCGCACCGATACGAACGGCCTCGGCGATCCCGTCCGCCGTCAGAACGTCGCCGTCGTTTGCGGTGTGTCGCCGGAGCTCGATCGACTTCGTCACTTGTAGCCTTGACCTTGTGCTCAACCTCTACAACACGCTAACCGGCCGGAAGGAAGCGGTCGTCCCCGAGAACGGGACCGTGAAGATCTACTCATGCGGCCCGACCGTCTACCGGCCCGTGCACATCGGCAACTTGCGCTCATTTCTCTTGTCCGACATCGTCGCGCGCGCCATCACGTACCGAGATGTCGAGGTCTACAAGGTCATGAACATCACCGATGTCGGACACATGACCGACGAGCTCACCGACGACGGCCGTGACAAGATGCTGCTGGCCGCGGACGACGAAGGACTGTCTACCGAACAAATCGCAGCCAAGTACACGAACGCCTTCCACGAGGACATCGCCGCCGTCAACATCAAACCGGCAGACGTGTACCCGAAAGCAACAGAGCACGTCCCGCAGATCATCGAGCTCATCGCCAAGCTCATCGAGCGCGGCCACGCCTACGAGGTCGGCGGCACCGTCTACTACGACGTCACCACGTTTCCCGCCTACGGACGCCTCTCGCACCAGTCGCTCGACGACATGCGCGCGGGCCACCGTATCGAGGAAGTCGACAGCGCGAAGCGCCATCACCAGGACTTTGTGCTGTGGCGCGCGGCCGGGCCGAGACGGGAGCTCGTGTACGACTCGCCCTGGGGACCGGGCTATCCCGGCTGGCATATCGAGTGCTCCGCGATGTCGCTCGAATACCTCGGCGAGCGCTTCGATATCCACACGGCCGGCATCGACCTGCGCTTTCCCCATCACGAGGACGAGATCGCGCAGTCCGAGGGAGCGGTCGGGCACGAAGTCGTCAAGCTCTGGGTGCACGGTGAGCACCTGTTGATGGGACGCGCAAAGATGGCGAAGTCGGCCGGCAACGTGCTGACGATCGGGAGCGTCGCCGATCAAGGATTCGATCCACTCGCGTTCCGGTACCTGTGCTTCACCGGCCGGTATCGGCGCCAGGTCCACTTTACAGACGACGCGCTCGTCGCGGCCGCAACAGCGCTCCGTCGATTGCGCGAGCAAGTCTCCTTGCTCGGCGGCGCCGGTGCGGTGCCGGCGACGGACACCGCGTTGCGCGAAGCGGTCGAAGACGACGCGGCTTTGGCCCATCACGCGCGCTTCGTCGACGCCGTCACCGACGATCTCGACCTGCCTTCGGCGCTGACGGTGCTGCACGATGCGCTCGGCGACGATGCCGTATCGCCCGCCGTGCGCTGGACGCTTGCCGCATCGTGGGATGCCGTCCTCGGCCTGGATCTCGTCGGCTCCGGCGAGCTCCCTCCGGAACTCGCCGCGCTCGTGCGCGAGCGCGAGGAAGCGCGCAGCGCACGCGACTTCGCCCGCGCCGACGAGATCCGTGATCGTCTCCGTTCCGCCGGTATCGAGCTGCTCGACTCGGCGGCCGGAACCAGCTGGGTGAGGAGATAGCGATCCGTTCCGTCAAGTCATCCCTCGACGAGCTCCTCGCGGGGGCGGAGTCGCGAGAGCCGTGGAAGACCGCCGATTCGCTGTCGGGAAGCGAGCTCGAACGCGTCGTCATCGGCGGTGAGCGATACGTCCTGAAGCACTTGCACGTGGACGACGACTGGATCCAGCGCGCTCAGGGTGACCTGGTGACGCGGCCGGTCGTGATGTGGACGGCGGGGCTGTACGACGAGCTGCCGGAATTCATCGACCACACGATCGTCGACATCGCGACCGGACTCGGCCGCAACGGGTGGGGCGCCGCACTGTTGATGCGCGACGTCTCCGGCTGCATGGTGTCCGTCGAGAAGGGCACTATTCCTCTCGATCAGCACGCGCGATTCATCGATCACATGGCAAAGCTCCACGCACACTTCTGGGGCTTCCGCGACACGTACGGTCTCATGCCGAGAGGCAACCTCTACCTCATGTTCTCGTCACTCATGACCGATTACGAGGCCGGGCACGGCGGGCCGGGCGGCGTCCCAGACATGGCCGGCGCGGGGTGGGAGCGCATGGCCGACCTTGCGCCCGGGCTGGCCGAGATCGTCTTCCCGCTTCTGCGCGACCCGTGGCCGCTGGTCGACGCTCAGGCCGCCGGGCCGCAGACGCTGGTCCACAGCGACTGGAAGGCCGGCAACCTCGGCTCCCACGACGATGGACGGACCATCCTGCTCGACTGGGCCTTCCCCAGCGAAGCACCCGGGACGGCCGACCTCGGGTGGTACCTGGCGGTGAACTGCGATCTCCTCCCGCATTCCAAAGAGGAGACGATCGCCCTATATAAGGAGTCGCTCGAGCGTGAGGGCATCCAGACCACAGGCTGGTGGGAAGCGCAGCTCGAGCTTGCCCTGCTCGCTCAGGTCGTGCTTCTCGGCTGGTCGAAGACGGGCGACGAGCTGGCCTGGTGGGAGGAGCGGGTACCCCGGGCGCTTCGCTTCCTTTAAGAACGATCTCTGGGCTGAAGTGCCCGGTGGAGACTCTCCTCGATCCGCCGGACGTGCTCCGCGCTTGTGACCCGGTGACCCTCGAGATCGTGGACGTAGAACACGTCGACCACCTCCACCCCGTAGGTCGCGATCTTCGCAAACGAGAGGTCGCACCCCACGTCGACCAGCGCTTTCGTGATCATCCGAAGGAGGCCGAGCCTGTCCTCGGTGTGAACCTCGACGACCGTGTGGGTCTGGGACGCGTGGTTGTCGACGACGACCTGGAGGCTGGCGCCCGATCTGGTGCCCATGCGCCGGCGCCTGGATTGGGCGGCCTTCCGGCCGAGCTGGTCGTCGAGGTCGAGGTGCCCGTCCAACGCCGAGGCGATGTCGCGCCGCACCTGCTGCCAGCGATCCTCGGGAACCGAGCCGTGCGCCCCGCGGACGCGGAAGACTTCGATGGCAACACCGTCCGAGCGCGTGTAGATCTCGGCGTCGTGTACGTCGATCGACCGAAGGGCAAGCACGCCGGCTACGGCTGCGAACAGGCCCGGCCGGTCGTGCGCGACCACGATGAGCTCGTCGGCTTCCTCCAGCCGCTCCTCGGACGTCCGCACCTCACCCGGGCCGAGGGGTTCGCGCAGCAGACGAAGCTGGCGAAGTGCCGCGTCGACCTCCAGACCGGCGAGCCATGCCTCGGGCATCGGTCCGACGACGCGCTCGGCCTCCTCACGTGACAACTCGAGCGTTTCGGCGAGCGCTCCGAGCTGCTGCGACATCTCCCCGGGCGCGTCCGGCGCGCCTTCGAGACGGTGCTTCGTCTTGGCGTAGAGCTCCCGCACGAGTGAGGCCCGGAAGGACGACCATGCCTCGGGGCCCGTCGCGAGCGAATCCGCACGCGTGAGCAGGAACAACATGGCCAGACGCCGGATGTCGCCGACTCGCTCTACGGTCTCGTCGATCGTCCGCGCATCGTTGAGATCCCTGCGCGTCGCCAGCGAGACCAACGTCAAGTGCTCACGGACGAGAAACTCGACGTCGTCGACCTTGGACGGCTCGAGTCCGATGCGCCGCGCCGACTCGACGGCGAGGCGGCTCCCCTGCGCGGAGTGATCGCCTCCTCGTCCTTTTCCGATGTCGTGGAGCAGTGCGGCGAGGAATAACGGCTGGTGGTCGTCGACGTACGACCAGGCATCTTTTTGGTCGCGCTCGTCGGAGGAGCGGCTGGCGGCGAGCTCGGCGACGGCGGCGAGCAGATGCCGGTCCACCGTGTACCGGTGATAGAGATCGCGCTGTGGAAAACATCTGATCGGGTCCCACTCGTGCAAGAGGGCGCCGAGCAGTCCGGCGAGATCCATTGCTTCAAGCGCGCGAACGCCGCCCGCGCCCGATTGAAGAATGTCGAGGAATACCTCGCGTGCGTCGGAAGTCCATACGAGCTCCGGCGATTGCACCAAGTCCTCGTGCAAACGGTTGAGTGCGCCTCGTCCGATCGGCGCATCGCGTCGAACCGATGTAAGGAATACTCGCAACCAACCCGCGGGATCGTCGCGCGGGTGCGTCACCGCCGTAACCTCTAGTCGTCCGTCGACGAGCACACATCCTTCGCCCGCGGTCTCCGTGTCGGTCGAACGCCAGCGACGACGACGCTGGTGTGTGATGCGATCCCAGAAGCTCGTCACGACCGCGTCGACTTGGCGCGCGTGTGCGTAGAGCTCCTGCATCACGCGATCGGCGGGCCCGGCGCCGTTCCCTTCGTATCCGAACCGGCGCGCGAGGTCGTCCTGCTCGGCGAGATACAGCTGGTCCTGGTGCCGAGCCGTCAGCAAGTGCAGACCGATCCTGAGACGAAGCAGAAACGTTCGTGCCGACGCGATGAGGTTTCGATCGAGCTCGCTCAGGTGCCCGGAGGCAACGAGACCCTCGAGACCGTCGCCACCCGGCAACACCTTCGACGCCCACAGGATCGTATGAATGTCTCGCAGCCCTCCCGCTGAGTCGCGGATGTTCGGCTCGAGCAAGTGACCCGCGTGTCCGTAGCGCAGATGCCGGTCCGACGATGACTTCACGAGTTCCCTGAAGAAGGAGGCCCGTCCCCGGTCGATCCGCCGGCGTACCGATCCATCGAGATCGGCGAACAAACCGCGATCGCCGGACAGGAAGCGAGCATCGATTACCGCGCACACCTCGTCGATTTGATTGAAGTTTCGAATGACGTCACGAGGTTCGCGGATCCTGTCGCCGAGCTCGCGTTTCGAGTCGTACAGCGGGTACATCACCTCGCGGCTCAACGCGGTGACGTCCGCGCTCGGCCAGCCCCGATAGAGCAGCAATAAGTCCAGGTCGGAGGCGGGAGCCAGCTCGCGCCGTCCGTAGCCCCCGAGAGCCAGGAGGGCGATTCCTTCCTGCGGACGGCCCGAACGCGAGAGCGCGTCATCGAAGACGCCGACGACGATCGCATCGACGTCGTTGGAGTGCGCAACAACGATGTCGTCCGACGACATACCCGAGTCGCCGAGCGACTCGACGCGGCCACGAGCGCGGGCGAATGCTTCGCGGATCTCGACGGTCACGGCTTCAGTATCTCGGAGACAAAACGTCGCCGAAAAAGCGACTCCCCCGCGGGTCTCCGCGGGGGAGTCTCAGTAGTTCAAACGCACCGGACTTACTTCTTCCGCCTCCTCGGTCGCTTCATAGCGACGTCGGGAGCAGCCGCCTTACGGCGCCTCCGGCGCGCGGGCTTCTTGCGAGCGGCCGCCTTCTTGCGAGCGGGCTTACGCTTCGCAGCCTTCTTCCGTGCTGGCTTGCGCTTCGCAGCCTTCTTACGCGCGGGCTTCCGCTTCGCAGCCTTCTTCCGTGCTGGCTTGCGCTTCGCCGCCTTCCTGCGCGCTGGCTTCCGCTTCGCGGCCTTCTTCCGCGCGGGCTTACGCTTCGCCGCCTTGCGAGCGGGCTTGCGCTTCGCAGCCTTCCTTCGCGCGGGCTTCTTGCGTGCAGTCGACTTACGTGCAGTCGACTTGCGACGCGATCGCTTTGCCGCCTTACGTGGCATCCAGTTCACCTCCCTCCTTCGATCAGATGACCTCGAGTACGCAACACACCTGCACGTACCCACTTATGAGGCCGTTGATTACCATAGCCGCAAGTCGTGCGCGTGTGAAGGGTTTAGTGCACCGTTTGTCAAGCACGTTGCAACGCTGCAGATGCGCAGATCACACGCAGTACTGACGTAGATTGCGTGTGGACGAAGTGTGGATCGTTGTTGCGTCGCGAATGAAATGTCGACGCGTTACGACGCGACGCGCGTTCGTGGACGTCTTCCGATACGAACGGAAGCAACGCGCGCAAGAACATCTCGAATGTCTTCGCCGTCTGCAATCAACGAGAACAATCTGTGCGCTTGACGGCGCAACCGCGTGCGCTCGCGCTCAGTCAAACCGCCCCAGATGCCATAACGCTCGCCGTTGGCAAGCGCGTATTCGAGACAATCGAGGCGCACCGTGCAGTTCACACACACACGCTTGGCAGAGTCGCCGGGGCTGCCACGCTCGGGGAAGAAGAGATCAGGATCTTGCGCGCGGCAGAGCGCGCTCTCTTGCCAGTCGTAGCGAATACGCCACACGCCTGCCCCCTTGGTCGCATCGGTCGCATCAACGAGGGATTGTGTAATTACGTTCGTGTAATTGTAGTGACACCGTCACTTCTGTCAAGGGGTGGGGCTGGAGTGTCGTTCGCCGAAATCGCCGCGCTGTTATCGCGCGATCAGCTCAGGTATCCGCGCCAAATCCAAGCTGCGAGTCCGATCATCGCCGTCGATCCGAACAGTCCGGCCACGGCCAGACCACGATTCGGCGGTGCGCTCTCGGGCGACGGCGTCGGGCTGAGTGTTGCAAACGGTGTGATCGTCGGCTCGGATGTTTGCGACGGCGTCACCGACGCCGTCGCCGTCGCCGACGGCTCGGGCGTCTGGGTTGGAAGCGCCGTCGGCGGAGCCGTCGGCGGTTGTGTCGGCACCGGCGTTGCCGTGGTGCAGAACGGCGGAAGGCACGGCTCGGTAGGCGTCGGCGACGGCGAAGCGGACGCCGTCGGCGGCGGCGTGAGTTGTGCGTTCGCGCGAGTCATGAAGAACAGGAGCGACGCAGCGCCGAAAACGAGGACAGCCGCGACGCGCCGCACGCTACATCTCAACAACGAGGTGCGTCTCGGTCGAGCGAACACCGGGCAGGCCGTGAATCCGTTCGAGCACGACCTCAGCGAGGTGCTTGTCGTCCGGAAACTCGCAGAACGCGAAGATGTCCGGCTGACCCCAGCACGTGTGCGCTTGCTTCACGCCGTCCAGTCCGCGAATCGTTGCGAGGACGTCCTGCGCGTGGCCGGCCTCGACCGAAACCAGAATGTACGCCGCCGCCATCGCTTCCTCCGCTACGCTCCCCCAAACGGAAAACCGAGTGTAATCACTGCTCTCGCATCGGCGCGGATACCATGACAGCGGTGGCACGCGTTCTGCTCACGGGTCCGCCGGGGGTCGGAAAGACGACCCTCGCCCTCCACGTCGCCGACATACTTCGACAACGAGGCGAAGTGCTCGCGGGTTTCACGACCTCCGACATCCGCCGGGGCGGCCGGCGCACGGGCTTCCTCATCACCGGGCTCGGCGGACTCGAGCGGACGCTTGCCGTTCGCGGCGGCCCCGGCCCCCGGGTCGGGAGCTACGGCGTCGATGTAAGCGCCTTCGAGGAGGTCGCGCTCCTCGAGCTTCAAAACGGCCTCGAACTCGGCTCGACGCTCGTCATCGACGAGATCGGCAAGATGGAGCTCCTTTCGCAGGACTTTCGCGCGCTCCTCGAGGAGATCTTCACGTCCGAACGCGTCGTCGCGACGATCCACGCGCAGAACCACCCGGTCACCGACGCGCTGAAAGCGCGGCCGGACGTGCATCTCGTCGATGTCGAGTGGAGACGGCGCGACGAGCAGGCGTCCGAGATCGCCGATCTCGTCCTGAACGCGCCCGCCGCGGCCGACGTGGGCTAGCCAGTTCCAAGGGGCGGCCAACGCCGGATCCTGAACTCCGCGAAATCTGTACCCACGGGAACGGGTTGGTCCCAGCCGTGCTTAGATAAAGGTATGCCCCAGACCGCAGACGACTGGCCGCCGCTTCCCGACGTGCAGGAGCCGCAGCCGCCGCGCGAGCGCCGTTCCTGGGGCAAGGTGTCCCATACCGACCGGTACCGGCGGCAGCGGCGTGACCTCCTGCGCGCCGCCGGCCGGCTTGCTGCGCAAAAAGGGTTTGAGGGGCCGCGTGTCGCCGACATCGTCGCCGAGGCCGGCCTCTCCAAGAGCACCTTCTACGAGCACTTCGCCTCCAAAGAGGACTGCTTCGTCGAGCTGCACCGGCGAACGAGCGCGCAGATGCTCCAGACGGCCGTCGATGCCGCGGAGGCCCACGCGCAGCGGGGCGCCTACGAGTGTCTCGACGCCGTCATCCGAGCCTTCGTCGGCTACGCCGACCGGAACCCGCGCCTCGCGCAGGTGCTCGGCCCGGCCTTCGGAGCGTCGCTGCCGGTCGTGCAGAAACAGCGCGAGGAGAACTTCCGCCGGGTCGTCCACTTCTTTGCGACCCTCGGGCGGCGCCTCGGCTCGAAGCTCGAACCGGACGAGCTAGAGCTCACCTCGACGATCCTCGTGGGCGGTGTGACCGACATCCTCGGTGATCTGCGGCGCGACCAGGACACGCTGGACGGCAAGCTGTCGCAGATCGCGTCGCTCGGCTGCAGGGCGTTCGGGCTCGACCGTTCGTGACGCGCGGCCGTCTCTACCTCCGTCTCATGCGCCACACGCGCGCGTACAGACGCAAGCTCATCGGCGCGCTGGTCGCCGCCGCGGTGGTGGCGGTGGCGATCCCGACGATTCCGCTGTTCGTTCGCGCCGCGATCGATCGAGCGATCCCCACGCAGAACCTTCGATACCTGCTCACGCTGATCGCCTTGATGCTCGGGGTCGCGTCGATCAAGGCCGTCATGCACGGCTTCAGGCGCCAAATCGCCGGCGAGCTCTCGATCGGGGTCGAGGCCGATCTGCGCGAGCAGCTCTACAACCACGTCCAGGCCCTGGATGTCGGCTATCACGAGCGCGTGTCGACGGGACAGATCATGTCGCGCGCGACCAGCGACATCAACGCGATCCGGCAGTACCTAATGAGCCTCGCGTGGTCGATCACGCTCGTCGTTCAGATCACGGTGATCTTCACGATCATGTTCGTCCTGAGCGTGCCGCTCGCGGCGATCTTCCTCGCGACCTCACCGATCCTCATCTGGTACACGTACCGGTTCTCGAATCGCTTCGACCCGATCGTGTGGGAGATGCAGCAGCAGCTCGGCAATCTCGCGGCCGTCGTCGAGGAGACGGTCGTCGGCGTGCGAGTAGTAAAGGGATTCGGCCAGGAGCGCCAGCAAGTCGACAAGCTTTCCCGGGACGCCGATCGCGTCTACAAGGCCGCGATGGACTCGGTGACCCTTCGCGCCAAGTTCATCCCGATCTTCAACCTCATTCCGCAGATCGGGCTCATCGCCGTTCTTTGGTACGGGGGCCGGCTGGCCATCGGCGGCGAGCTCAGCACGGGGACGATCGTCGCCCTCTTTTCCTACCTCTACATGCTCATCTGGCCCCTTCGCTCCATCGGGATGATCGTCGCCTGGGCGCAGCGGGCGATCACGGCCGCGGGAAGGGTCTTCGAGATTCTCGACACACCGCCCGGCATCGCCGACCACCCGAACGCGAAGGACATCGACCTCACCGCAGGCGCCGTCCGCTTCTCCGACGTCCGGTTTGCCTACCCGGACGGCGGACCCGTGCTAGCCGGCGTCGACCTCGAGGTGCCGGCGGCGACGTCGGTCGCGCTCGTCGGACAGACGGGCTGCGGGAAGTCGACGCTCATGCGACTGCTGCCTCGATTCATCGAGCCCGTTTCGGGGCGCGTGACCATCGACGAACAGGACGTGTCGCAGGTGACGCTGCAGTCACTGCGTTCCCAGATCGGCATCGTTTTCGAGGACACGCTCCTGTTCAGCGACACAATCGCTGCCAACATCGCCTTCGGACGGCCCGATGCCGCGGAGGAGGAGATCGTGCGGGCCGCCGTCATCGCCCAAGCTCATGAGTTCATCGAAGAGCTGCCCGAGGGGTACGACACACCGGTCGGCGAGCACGGATACACCCTGTCCGGCGGTCAGCGGCAGCGCATCGCGATCGCTCGCGCGATCCTCATGAACCCGCGGATCCTCATCCTGGACGACGCGACGTCCAACGTCGACGCGCGGGTCGAGGCGGCCATTCGAAAGGGCCTGCGCAAAGCGATGACCGGACGAACGACGATCATCGTCGCCCGCCGTCCGCAAACGGCCGCCCTCGCCGACCGCGTCGCGTACATGGTCCGGGGCCGCATCGTCGACGTGGGCACGCACGCAGATCTCTGGCAATCCAACCCCGACTACCGCGAAACGCTGCTCGCGACCGTCGACGTCGACGCCGTCGTCTCCGAGGTCGAAGTCGAGGAGACCGTGTCATGAGATGGTCCCAGCTCGGCCAGGCCCTCGACGACAGCGACCCGAGGGAAGAAGGCGAGGCTCACTTCGGACGCCGCGAGCTCCGCGTCCTTTGGCCGAATCTCAGGCCGCACGTGAAGCTCGCAGTGTGGAGCGCCGTCCTGTTGGTCGTCGCCCAGGGCGCCGCGCTCGCGACGCCGTTTCTGATCCGCTACGGCATCGACGAGGGCATCGGGAAGAAGGATCCGAGCCGCCTCACCGTTGCCGCGGTGATCCTGCTTGCGCTGTCGGTCATCAACTGGATCACGCTTCGCTTCTCGATGCAACTCGGCGGCCGGTTCGGCGAGCGGGCGCTGCGTTCGATCCGCGTGCGTGTCTTCGACCATCTGACGCATCTGGACCTCGGGTTCTTCGAGCGCGAAAAGGTCGGGCGGCTCGTCGCACGACTGACGTCGGACGTCGAGACGATCCAGCTCTTCGTGACCGAAGGACTCGTCGCCTCGATCATGACGTTCATGTACCTCGCCGGGTCGATCAGCGTCCTTTTCCTGATCGACTGGAAGCTCGCGCTCGCCGGGTTCGGCGCGACGCTCCCGCTCCTCACCGTGTCCTCGCTGATCTTCCGGAACCGATCTGAGCGTGCCTATCGGCGCGTGCGCGACCGCATCGCCTCGGTGCTTTCGTTCATGCAGGAGACCGTGCGCGGCGTGCAGGTCGTCCAAGCCTTCGGCCGCGAACGAGTGAACGGGCACTTGTTCCGCGAGGTGAATGCCGACTGGCGAGAAGCAAACGTCGAGTCGTTCAGGCCGAGCGCGGTCTTCTTTCCGCTCGTCGAGCTCGTCGGCGTCCTCGGAACGGGCGTGATCCTCGCGTACGGCGGGTGGCGCACGATGCAGGGCGAGATCACCGTCGGCGTGCTCGCCGCGTTCATCCTGTACCTGAACACGACGCTCGACCCGATCACGCAGCTGTCCCAGCTCTACGACACGTTCCAGCAGGCCATGGCGGGCCTCGCCAAGCTCGCCGGCCTGCTGGACCGGCGAGCGGAGATCGTCGACGTTGACGGAGCCGTCCCGCTCGAGATGGTGAACGGCGCGGCCGGCGTGGACGACGTCACGTTCCGCTACCGCGACGGTCTGCCCGATGCGCTCGCGAACGTCTCGCTCGACATCGCGGCCGGCGAGGTGCTCGCGCTCGTCGGACCCACGGGAGCCGGAAAGTCGTCGATCGCGAAGCTGCTCCTGCGTTTCTACGACCCGACGACGGGCCGGATCACGCTCGACGGGCGGGACCTCCGCGAGGTCGACCTCGCATCCCTACGCAAGAAGACGTCGATGGTGCCGCAGGAGGCGTTCCTGTTCCGCGGATCGATCCGCGACAACATCCGCTTTGGACGGCCCGACGCGAGCGACGGCGACGTCGAGCAGGTGTGCAGGCTGCTCGGCATCGACGAGATGATCCGGCGCCTGCCGCAGGGCTATGACACCGAGGTGCGGGAGCGAGGAGCCGCGCTGTCCGGCGGCGAGCGCCAGATGATCGCGCTGGCTCGCGCGGTGCTCGTCGATCCGCGGCTGTTGATCCTCGACGAGGCGACGTCGGCGCTGGACGCGGCGACGGAGTCGCACGTGGAGTCGGCGCTTCGCCTCGCGTCCCACGGACGTACGACGATCGTGATCGCGCACCGGCTCTCAACGGCGGCGCGAGCGAACCGGGTCGCGGTCGTAGATCACGGAAAGATCGTGGAGATCGGGACCCACGACGAGCTGATCGGGCACCCGGACGGCCTGTACTCGAAGCTGTATCAGCACTGGTTGGCGAACTAGCTCTTGCGCGCTCCCGCGCGCGGGCTAGCTCTTGCGCGCTCCCGCGCGCTCCCAGTTGATCGGGGGCGCTCACGGGCGCTTCGCGCCCTGCGCCCCCCGAACCCCCCGCGGGTGCAGTCGGGTGATTGCGTAGAGTGTTTGGCCCGTGGATAACCAAGTGTTGAAGGACGCCTTTGAGCGCACGCGCCTCGTTGGCGCTGCCGTGTCCGATTACCCACTTACGCCGGACATGACCGAGCTCGACCACCATCTGCTCGCGATTCGCAACGCGCTGGACGACGCCGGCCTGAAGCTCACCGACGTGGACGGACTGCTCACGGCTTCCGGCGGGTCGCTCTCCCCGATGGGCCTCTCCGAGTACCTCGGCATCCGCCCCCGTTACGTCGACGGGACGTCGGTCGGCGGGTCGTCTTTCGTCTACCACGCGGCGCGCGCGGCGCTGGCCGTCGGATCGGGTCTGTGCGAGGTCGCGGTCGTCGCCATGGGTCAGCTCGGCCGCTCGGGCGGCAACCGCGGCTACCGCTTCCGGGGACGGAGTGGTCAAGGCTTCGGCAGCTTCTTCTGGGACTCCACAGCCGGTCTTCCGCTCGTCGGCGCGTACGCCATGGCGGCGCAGCGCCACATGCACGAGTTCGGCACCACGTCTGAAGACTTCGCGCACATCGCCGTCGCAACGCGCTACCACGCGTCGATGAACCCGAAGGCCCAATACCAGGACCCGATCACTGTCGACGACGTCCTGAACTCACG
>DASQWC010000024.1:0-13899 GCA_035640475.1 Actinomycetota bacterium
GCGCGGATTCAAGTGAGTATCACGACGGCCGCCGCGAACCCAAACGACGGCATCCAGCCGCTCGACGGTGACGACTACGACGTGTTCGTCTACGCGCCCAACGGCGGAAAGATCGCAGAGGGCGCGAACACAAAGGGCAACGAATCGGTCTTCTTCACGTATCGATCACGCTTCGGCCGTGCGCCGTATGAGATACGCGTGCATCCCTGGTTCGTGAGGCCGGGGAGCACATATAAGGGCATGATTCGAGCGCTGTCGACGGGCTACTAGCCGTCGTCCTCGGCATCCAACGCTTCCTCCCGGCGCGCGTTGGCAATCTCGGTCGCTTCTTCTGCGGTACGCGCCGGCGCGAGCCCGTGCTCGGCGCCCCAGCGTTCCAGCTCTCCGAACGCCTCTTTGCGGCCCATCGGCCCGCGTTCCAGACGAAGCTCGGTCAGAAATCCCAGGCCCCTGCCGACAAGCGGCGACGGCTCAAGGTCGAAGAATGCCATCACGTCGTGGCCGTCGAGCGGGGGCCGGATCTTTCCCAGCTCTTCACGCTCGGCGAGATCCGTGATGCGAGCCTCGAGCGCGTCCATCCGATCTTGGAGTTCCTGCGCCTTCGCCCTGTCGCGTGTCGTGCAGTCGGCGCGCACGAGTGCGTTGAGGTCGTCCAGGAGATGGCCCGCATCACGGACGTAGCGCCGCACCGCTGCGTCCGTCCAGCCGAGCCTGTACGTGTGGAAGCGCAAGTGGAGAGCGACGAGCGTCTTCACGTCGTCGACAACGGCGTTCGGGTAGCGCAGCTCTCGCAAACGGGCTTCCGCCATTCGCGCGCCGACGACCTCATGGTGATGGAAGGTCACACCTTCGTCGGTGATCTGTCGCGTCGCCGGCTTCCCGATGTCGTGGAACAGCGCGGCGAGGCGGGCGACGAGCGTCGCCGGCACGCCGTCCACAACGGCGAACGTGTGCCGCAGCACGTCCTTGTGGCGGTGCACGGGATCTTGCTCCATGGCGAGTGCGTCGAGCTCCGGAATGACGTGTGTGGAGAGTCCGGTCCTCACCACCAGCGCGAGTCCGCGTGAGGGCCTCGATGTCACCAGCAGCTTGGAGAGCTCGTCACGCACGCGCTCACGCGACACGATGGCCAGACGATCCTGCATGCGGTGCGCCGCGTCGACGACCTCTTCTGCGACGTCGAAACCGAGCGCTGCGGCGAACCTGCACGCCCGCAACATCCGAAGCGGGTCGTCCGTGAACGCTTGGTCCGGCGCGGAGGGCGTCCGCAGTGTCTTGCGGCGCAGATCCTGAAGACCGTCGGTCGGGTCGAAGATCTCGCCGCCCGGGGTGCGGACCGCGATCGCGTTGACGGTGAAGTCGCGGCGCGACAGATCGGACCGGATGTCTCGCGCGAAGTGCACCTCGGGCTTGCGCGAATCCTCCGGGTACCACTCTTCCCGGTACGTCGTGATTTCGACGCGTTCGCCGCGGATCAGCGCGCCGATCGTGCCGTAGCGCACGCCCTGAAGCCAGAGCTCGTCCGCCCAGCCACGCAAGAGGCCGAGCATCTCGGTCGGCTTCGCGTCGGTCGCGACATCCAGATCAGGAGTCGGGAGGCCGAGAAGCCAATCACGTACCCGGCCGCCGACGAGCCAGGTCTCATATCCCGCCTGCGCGAAGCGCTCTCCGATGTCGCGCGCGAGCGAACCTTCGGCAACGAGCTCCGGCAGGCGTGCGGTCGCGCTCATGTCATCAAGGCTACGCGCGCGGGAACGCTCGTCCCCGGCGCTTAGGACGTCGTCTTCTCGCGCAGGATCGCAGCACGCCGCACCCAGTCGAGTGCGTCGGGTGTTCCCTGCGCGGCGTTCAGCTCGTCGTCCGGGACGCCCGAGGGTTGCGAGTCACCGAGAAGAGCGGACACGGTCGCGCCCGCCGACCACCCGAGGGCATCGAGGTCGTACCCGCCCTCAAGCAGACACACCGGACCCGCACCGTATCCGGCAACGCGCCCGGCGAATCGATAGAAGGCGCCGGCGGTGAGACGCATCATGCACAGCGGGTCGAGCATGTGCGCGTCGTAGCCGGCCGACACGAACACGAGCTGCGGTTCGAACTCGTGTACAGCCGGATCAATGACTTCGTCGAAGGCGCGTTCGTACGCATCCTCCGCTGCGCCGGCCGGGAGCGGAATGTTGACAGTTGTGCCCAAAGCCTCCGCCGCGCCGCGCTCGGTCGCATCCCCCGTGCCCGGGTACCACGGGAACTGATGCAGCGAGACGTAGAGGACGCTCGGATCCGTCCAGAAGATGTCTTGCGTCCCGTTGCCGTGGTGGGCATCCCAATCGATGACCGCGACACGTTCGGCGCGTCCGGAGCCCACGGCCCATCGCGCCGCGACCGCCACGTGGTTGGTCAGACAGAACCCCATCGACCGCGTCGCGGTTGCGTGATGTCCCGGGGGACGCATACACACGAATGCCGCGGTCCACACGCCCTCGAGCACTCGCTCGGCGGCATCGACGGCGCCCCGGCTCCCGCGCATTGCCGCCTCCAGGGAACCCGGACCCATACCGGTGTCGAGATCGATCCGTCCGCCGCCGGCCGCATCGATCTCCTCGAGCAGCGTCACGAGCGACGGATCGTGCACGAGCTCGATCAGCTCTCGCCCGGCGGGGTCCGGCGCATGGTGGTCGAGACGCGCGAGGAGTCCCGTGGCTTCGAGGTGCGCACGGATCGCATCGATTCGCTCCGATCGCTCGGGGTGATCCGGATGGCCGCCGACATGCCGGAGCGCAGCGTCGTGGAAGACGAACCCGACGGACGGCATCGCTACAACGGCTCGGTTCGTTCGGACAACCGGTGCACCATACGCCGGTACGTCCAATAGATCACCGAGGCGAACAGGATAAAGATGATCACACCGGCCCAGCCCAGCGCGCGCCGCACGACCTCGAGTGAGCCCGAAAACAAGAACCCAACGATGGGCATGACGACGGCCCAGACCCCCGCTGCCAGCGCAACAGAGACCAGGAACGCCGGGAACGGCATGCGCGCCATACCCGCCGTGAACGTGTTGATCGTGCGAACGACCGGCGTGATGCGCCCCAGCGACACGGCCCACATGCCGTACTCCTGGAAATAGCGATCCACGCGCTCGAGTCGTTGTGGCGTGAACAGCCGCTGGCCGAAGCGATCGACGACACGACGGCCACCGAATCGTCCGATGCAGTACCCGATCGTGTCACCCATGAGCGCGCCGAAGAAGGCGAGGGCCGAGATCGGCGCGAGATCGAGCTCGCTGCGCTCGGCGTAGAACCCGGCGAGGAGCAGGGCGACGTCCCCCGGCACGACCGCTCCCACGAAGGCCGAGTTCTCGAGCAGAGCCATCAAGAAGACGATGAGGTAGCCCCACTGAACGAAGTACGGTTGGACGAGCTCGATCAGCGATTCCATCTAGCTAACGCTACGGCCTCGAAGGCTCCTGCTGGCATACTTTCGGCAATGTCCCCGGATCCGCGCTCTCGACGCGAGGGCACTGGATCCGATCCCAAGCACTGGCCCGTACGCCGCGCCGAGTCGTTCGGCGGCGTCGTCGTGAGAAGCGAGGACGGCGGCCACGAGGTCATCCTGATCCGCACACGGAACTTGAAGGGCAAAGAAGTCTGGACGCTGCCCAAGGGAACCGCTGAGAAAGGCGAGAGCGGTGAGGAGACGGCATTGCGTGAGGTCCGCGAGGAGACGGGCATCGACACCGAGATCATCGAGCCGCTCGAGGACATCACGTACTGGTTCGTCGTGGCCGCCGAGCAAGCGCGGTTTCGAAAGACCGTCCACTACTTTTTGATGCGTGCGGTCGGAGGTGATCCGACCCAGCACGACGACGAAGTGGAGGAGGTTCGCTTCGTCCCCGTCGACGAGGCTCCGCGATGGGTCACCTACCCATCCGACAAGAAGGTGCTCAAGCGTCTCGCCGAACTCACCCGGACTTGGTGATCTCGGGCTAGCGATCGTGCGGACCTTCATCGCAGCCCTTATCGGCTTCGCGTCTGGTGTGGCCTCCGGTGCGTTCGGCATCGGTGGCGCCCTTCTCTCCACACCCGGCATCCGATGGTTCCTCGATACTCCAGCACTGATTGCCGTCGGCACGACGCTCCCGGTCATCATTCCGACGGCAATCACCGGCTCGATCACCTATTTGCGAAATAAGCTCGTCGACATCCGGACGGCCGGCATCCTGTGCGTCTCCGGCGCAGTCTTCGCGGTGCTCGGCGCCCTCGCGACGCAGGCAATCGCCGGCGAAGCCCTTCTTGTGGCGACCGCCGCACTGATTCTCCTGTTGTCCTTACGCATGCTGAGACCCACGGCGGCGCTGCATCCGGCGGCGTTGAGAAGATCGCCCATCGGATTGCTCGTCGTCGGCGCAGTCTCCGGGTTCGTCTCCGGACTCCTCGGCGTCGGCGGCGGCGTCATCCTCGTTCCGGTGCTCATTGTGATCCTGCGGTTTCCGGTAAAGACGGCGCTCGGGACTTCGCTCGCCGTCGTCGCCGCACAATCGATCCCCGGCACCGTCACGCATGCGCTCATCGGGAACATCGACTGGGCAATCGTCGGCGGGCTGGTGCTCGGAGTCGTTCCCGGAGCACGCGTCGGGGCTCGCGCAGCCGTCGCAGCAGAAGATGCCAAGCTGCGCGTTGTCGTCGCCGCGGCCATGGGCGTGCTCGCCCTCGCCTTCGGGTTGAGCGAGCTGCGCAACCTCATCTGATGGGACTTCGCCGCGTCGTGACGGTCGTCGCGGTCCTCGTGATCGTGACGTCCGCCGTGCCCGTGCGTGCGCAAACGGCGCCGCTCGCGTTGGCGCTTGTCCTTCCGGTGACATCGGCGCCGCTGTTCACCCCCGACGGCAATCCGGCCGAGGACGCGCGCCCGCGGTTGAACGGCATCGCGTCGGTGCTGCGTGATTTGCAAACGCCCGAGCTCGATGCCGTTCCCTTCGCGCTCGCACCGAGTCCGCTGTTCTGCGACGAAGTCCAGCGCTTCGGCGGTCGTCCTGGGGCTGCGGTTCGTTCTGCGCTTCGCGCGCTCGCCGCGCGGCTCCCCGTCCTCGCCGCTCCCTACGCGGAGGTGCGGCTGCCGGATCTGGACTCCGAGCGCGCCGTTGCACGCGAGATCGACGAGGGCCGCGAACGAGTCGAGCCGTGCACCGGAGCGCAGCCGGCGGGGGCGCTCGTCCCACCCGGCTTGACGGTCGATAGAGTCGTCCTCGACGCCGCTCCGAGAGCCGGCGTGACATCGCTGCTCGCGGCTGTGACTCGGCGGGAGCCGGTTCGTTCCGGCAGCGTCACCATTGTTCCCGCCGCCAGGATCGAGGCAGGCGATGCGCCGGACGACGCGTACGCTCGCTTTGCGTCCTCCCGGTCGGCCGCGGCGATCCTCCCGTTCGGGCGGCCGGATCTGGTCACGTTCATGAACGCCCTCGCGAGCGACCCGCGCATCACGCTTCGATCGCTCTCGGACATCGTCGGCGAAGCCGAGCCGGGCTCGATCAGCTTCGCGTCCGGCGACAACCCGCCCGAGTCATACGAGCTCGCGCTCCGCAATGCGGCGCTCTCCCTCGAACGACTCGGCTGGTACACGCTCCCTCGGAACCCTGTCGGCGGAGTCCTACGGACGTCGCTCGCGCGCGCGCGCTCCTCGGCGGAATGGGACGGCAACTGGTCGATCGGCCGAGTTCGTGCGCGGGCGTTGATCGAACGAGTCAACACGGAACTGCGGCTGATCTCGGCGTCGGAGGGATCTGTCACGTTCACCTCGCAACGTGGCTCGGTCCCCGTCACTGTGAGGAACTCGGCCGCGTATCCGGTGCGTATCAGGATCGCGCTCGAGTCGGCCAAGCTTCGGTTCCCGGAGGGATCGTCCCGCGTCGCAATCGTCGAACCGCCCGGCGAAACGGTGGTATTCGAGGCGCTGGCGCGTTCGACAGGAACGTTTCCCGTCCAGGTGATGGTCACGAGCCCGAACCGTGCGATCCGCTTCGACGCCGATAAAGTAACCGTCCGCTCGACGGCAGCCAACGTTCCCGCGCTCGCGCTCACCGCAGGAGGCGCGCTCTTCCTGATCGCGTGGTATGCGCGGCTTCTCCGCCGTCGCCGGCACGATCGGGCGACCGAGTCGTGACCGAAGCACCGCGGCTGTGGCGCGCCACGGGCCTCATGACGGCCGGCACCGCTTTGTCCCGGGTGACGGGCCTGCTCCGTGTCGCCGCCCTGACCTACGCACTCGGGGTCACCGGAACAAAGCTGGCCGACACCTACAACCTCGCCAACACCACGCCGAACATCATTTACGAGCTCTTCCTGGGAGGCATCTTGACGGCAGTCTTCGTCCCGGTCCTCATCGAGGCCCGCGAGCGAAAGCGCGGCGATCCATCGGCTCTCGTGTCCGTTTCGCTCGTTGCTCTCGCCGTCGTCTCGGCCATCGCAGCGTTCGGTGCCCCGCTCGTTATGAGGATCTACACCTTCCGCATCGCCGACCCGGCTGCGCGGGCTGCACAGCTCGAGCTCGCGACGTTTCTCCTGCGGTGGTTCGCGCCGCAGATTCTCTTCTACGGACTCTCGGGAATCGCGCAGGCACTTCTGAACGTGCGCGGCCGCTTCGGAGGCCCCGCGTTCGCGCCCGTGCTCAACAACGTGATCGTTGCCGGCACGTTCATCGCTTTTGCGCGTGTGATCGGCGCGAGTGGTCTGGAACTGAGCACCGGTGCGAAGACGCTCCTGGGGGCCGGGACGACTGCAGGCGTCGTCGTGCAAGCGCTCGTTCTTCTTCCGTCCCTTCGGGGACTGAAATTCAAGCTCGACGTTCGCGATCCCGCCGTGACTCGAGTGCTGCGTCTATCGGCCTTCATCATCGGGTATGTCGCCGTGAACCAGGCAGGATTGTGGGTCGTCCTTGCACTTGCAAATGGTGCGCGCGGCGGGGTAACCGCGTACCAAGTTGCGTTCATCCTCCTGCAGCTCCCACACGGACTCTTTGCCGTCAGCATCGTCACGGCCTTGTTCCCCGATCTCTCACGGGCGGCGGCGAATCAGGACTGGGACGCTTACCGCAACTCGTTCGGCGTCGGCGTGCGCGGCGTCTTCTATCTGCTCGCTCCCGCCGCCGTCGGATACGGGCTGCTCGCCGAGCCGATCACGCGCGTTCTGCTCGCTCGCGGCGTCGCCGGCGTCAGCGACGCAGTCGCCGTGGCAGCGGTGCTCCAGGCGTTCGCCACCGGCCTCGTCTTCTTCTCGGCCTTCCAGCTGTTCACACGATGCTTCTTCGCCACAGGCGACACGAGAACGCCGACCGGGATCAACGCCGTAGCCGTCGCGGTCACGACGGCGGTCAACGTGCCCATGTTCGCGTGGATCGGCGTACGCGGCCTCGGCTTCGGGCACGCCATCGGGTATGCGACCGGCGCCGTCGGATCGCTGATCTTGCTGGCCCGGCGCATCCCCGGCGGTCTGGGGCTCGGCGAGCTCGTCGCGCCGCTGGCGCGCAACGCCGTCATTGCGGCCGCGATGGGTGCATGTGTGTGGGTGACGGCCAGGTACACGCCCGGCGGTGACCTCGCGGTCGTCGCAGTATCCGTGGGGGCCGGTGCTATCCTCTATCTCGCGTTTTCGCAGGTCGCGGGGGTTGAGGAGCGTGCCGTTCTCTTCGACCTCGTCCGGCAGTTCCGAAGCACAAAAGGAGCGGCGTGAGCGTACGGGTCGTCACCGATACCGCCGCCGACCTGCCGCCGGCGCTTGCGGCCTCCAGGCAGATCGAAACGGTTCCGCTCACCGTGCGCTTCGGCGCCGAGAGCTATGTCTCCGGTGTCGAGCTCGACGCCGATGCGTTCTGGGAGAAGCTTCGGACGTCCAACGAGGCGCCGGCGACGGCCGCACCGAGCGCCGGCGACTTTCAGAGGAAATACGAGGAGCTCATCGGACAAGGTGCGACCGGGATCGTGTCGCTTCACCTCTCTTCGAAGCTCTCCGCGACCTATCAGTCGGCGAGTGTTGCGGCGAACGAGATCTCGGGAACGCCCATCGAGGTCTTCGACACACTCAGCGTTTCGGCCGGCACCGGACTGCTCGCGCTGCGCGCCGCCGACATGGCCGATGCCGGTGCTTCTGGGAAGGACATCGTCGCCGAGCTCGGCGCCCTGCGCGATCGCGTGCGATTGTTCGGAGTCATCGACACGCTCGAGTATCTCCGCCTCGGCGGCCGGATCGGCGGTGCCCAGGCGCTGCTCGGCACCATGCTCAAGATGAAGCCCGTCATCGCGTTACACGACGGCGTCGTCGAGCCGGCCGGCCGCGTGCGCACACGCGCGAAGGCCCTCGACCATCTCGCCGGGATCGTCCGCGAGCACAAAGACGAGATCGATCGGCTCATCGTTCTCAACGGAGCGGCGCCGGACCTGGACGCATTCCTTCCGCTATTGGACGGCGTGGTCGAGGTCTCACCCTCCGACGTTTGGACGCTGGGTCCGATCGTCGGCGCGCATGGAGGCCCGGGTGTGATCGGCGTCGTCTTCATCGCGTCCTCCTCGGGGGGTCCGGGGGGCGGAGCGAGCTGAGCGCCACGGTCCCCGACTTGAGCTCTGACCTCCAAGGCAAACAGCGCGCGAAGCGAGCGGGCCACCAGGTCCGATGAGCGCCGTCCGCCTGGCCCGCGGCCAACGGGTCGGGGAGCGGTACCGGCTCGAGCGCGAGCTCGGCCGCGGCGGCACATCCGTCACGTGGGAAGCAACCGACGAGCGCCTCGATCGGCCCGTGGCCGTCCGGATCTTCGACTCCGGCATCGACCCCAACGCGCTCATGAAGCGCGCAGGCCTCGCGGCGTCGCTGACGCACCCTCGTGTCGTCCGCGTGTTCGATACCGGTCTGGACGGCGGCCGCTTCTTCACGGTCAGCGAGCTCCTGCCCGCGTCGCTTCGATCGGTTCGCCTTCCGCTCGCGCCCGACCACGCTCTCGCGACGGCGATCGACGTCGTTGAAGCCGTGCGTTACGCGCACGAGCGCGGTGTCGTTCACGGGCACGTCCACGAGGGCAACGTCCTCCTGTCGGAGAGCGGTGCGAAGGTCGGCGACTTCTCGCTCGCGGCACCCAACGAACGGACGGACAAGGCCGGCGACCTCAAGGATCTCGGCGGCGTGCTCCGCCGCGCCGCCGGGGCGGAGCGAGATTCCCTCGAAGGCCTTGCGCGAATCGTCGACGGCCTTGCCGCCGGCGGCTACGAAGACGCGAATGCGGCGCTCGAGGACCTGCGCCAACTGCGCCCACCGCAGGTCGAGCGCTCACCCCGGCCCTCGCGGCGCGGCTGGGTGATCGCGGGCGTCGTCGCGGTTCTCGTTGCCGTCGCTGCGTTCGGTGCGACGAGACTCGGAGAGCGCTCGCCCCAGACTCGCTTCGCGCCGGGCGGACGCATCGCCGGCACACCGCTGTCGATCACGAGCGTCATCGACTTCGATCCACTCGGGGACGGCCGCGAAGGCGCACGGACGATCGCGAAGATCGCCGACGACGACCCGGGCACGTACTGGTCGACGGAGCGGTACGCGGCCGGGCCGAACTTCTCGGGCCTGAAGGCGGGCGTCGGCGCGCTGTTCGACTTCGGCCGGACGACCGAGGTCGGGAAAGCGCAACTGCTCTTCTCGGCTCCCGGATGCTCGTTCGAGCTGCGGTACTCCGAAGACAGATCGGCCCCCGTCGGTGAGTGGGCCGTGGCCGCCTCGGTTCAGCAAAGCCCGTCGTCGGCGCCGATCATCTTCGACTCGAAGCAGGCGCGGTACTGGCTCGTGTGGATCACCGGGCTGACGAGCGGGGTGCCCGGCGCCGGCCGTTCGTTCGCTTGCGCAATCGCGGAAGCGGACCTGTTCGCACCATAGTCTTAGGGCGCCTATACAGCGCATCGGAGTGGGAATAGCGTCGTCGGGCGGAGCGTTCGAGGGGTATGGAATCCAGAAACGTCGTCATCATCGGATCCGGGCCCGCCGGATTCACGGCCGCGCTCTATACCGCGAGGGCCAACCTCAAGCCGCTGCTGTTCGCCGGGATCGAGTGGGGCGGCCAGCTCCAGAACACCACCGAGGTCGAGAACTATCCCGGCTTCACGGACGGCATTCAGGGCCCCGAGCTCATGGAGGTGTTCCGAAAGCAGGCAGAGCGGTTCGGCGCCGAGATCGTTTCCGACGACGTCACGACGGTCGATCTCTCCGAGCGCCCGTTCAAGGTCTGGTCCGGCGAGAACCTGCATCTCGCGAAGGCCGTGATCATCTCAACGGGAGCCGAGTACAGACGCCTCGGCATCCCGGGCGAGCAGGAGTACGCGGGCCGGGGTGTCTCCTACTGCGCGACGTGCGACGGGTTCTTCTTTCGCGACGACGACATCCTCGTCGTCGGCGGCGGAGACTCGGCCGTCGAGGAGGCGATCTTCCTCACGCGGTTCGGGAAGACGGTCGGTGTCGTCCACCGTCGGGACGAGCTGCGCGCGTCGAAGATCATGCAGGACCGCGCGTTCGCGAACCCAAAGATCGACTTCGTTTGGGACTCGGTGGCGACTGAAGCCGTCGGCGAGGACGGCAAGCTCACGGGTGTGAGATTGCGCAACGTCAAGACCGGCGAAGAGTCGCTGCGCGAAGCCGGTGCGCTCTTCATCGCCATCGGACACGATCCGGCGACAAAGCTCTTCGAAGGTCAGGTCGATCTCGACGAGGCCGGCTACGTCATCGTCGAACCGTTCTCGTCCCGCACGTCCGTCGAGGGCGTGTTTGCCGGGGGCGATTGCGTCGACCACACCTACCGCCAAGCGATCACGGCCGCGGGCATGGGCTGCATGGCCGCCATCGACGCAGAACGATGGCTGGAGGCCCAGAGCCACTAGCCCCAGCTGGCTCTTGCGCGCTCCCGCGCGCTCCCAGTTAGATCGGGGGCGCTCACGCGCGCCCAATTCGCGCCTCCGCTTCGCTACGGCGTGGGCGCGCTGCGCCCCCCGAACCCCCCGCGGAAGCAGTTGCGAAATTGCTTACTTGCGTTCCGCTACCATTCCACCGCGTGAAGATCGACAAGATCGAGGCTTGGGTGTGCCGGTTCCCGTTGCCCGGCACCTTTCATCCTTCCTGGATTCCGGGCGTCGGCAGCGAGGACAACTCCTGCGTCATCTACAAGCTCACGACCGACGACGGAATCGAGGGCGTCGCCGCCGGCATCGCCGTCCTCGAGGAAGCACGCGCATCGCTTCCGTTGCTGCGCATCTACCTCATGCGCCGAGAGGTGACGGCCGTCGAGGACTTTCTCAAGACACTCCGCTCGGCAGACCAGATCGTCGGGTTACGCGCATTTCAGATCGAGATCGGCTTGTGGGACATCATCGGCAAGGCGGCCGGGCTCCCCATCTACCAGCTCCTCGGCGGCGCGCGCGACACACTCGACGCCTACGCGTCGACCGGCTCGCTCAAGGAACCGGCGGCACACGTCGACGTCGTCCAGCAATTACGCGATCGCGGCTTCCGTGCGGTCAAGCTGCGCGTTCGTCACCCGACGCCGGCGGAGGATGTCGCGGTCGTGGAAGCCGTCCGGGGGGCCGTCGGCGACGACTTTACGATCATGGTCGACGCCAACCAGGGCTGGCGTGTACACGGTCTCGCGCCCTATCCCGAGTGGGACTTCAAACGCGCCCTGCGCTTTGCGCAAGCGTGCGACGACCTCGGCGTGTTCTGGCTCGAGGAACCGCTCTACCAGCACGACTACGACGGCTATGCGGCGCTGCGCGGATCCACCGGCGTCCGCATCGCCGGCGGCGAGATGCTCCGTGAGCTCCACCCGTTCCGGGAGATGATCCAGCGCGGCGGGCTCGACGTCGTGCAGCCGGACGCGTCGCTGTCCGGCGGCATCCTCAACTCACGAAAGGTCGCCGTCCTTGCCGAAGCCTTCGGCGTCGAGTACGCACCGCACACATGGACGAACGGAATCGGCCTTGCAGCAAATCTCCACTGCATGGGAGCGGCACCGAACAGCTCTTGGTGCGAGTACCCGTTCGAACCGGGATCGTGGGTCCCCGAAGCACGTGATGCGATGCTCACCGAACCGATCGGCGTGGCCCCGGACGGCACCATCAAGGTTCCCAAAGGACCCGGCCTCGGTATCGAGGTCGACTGGGACGCCGTCCGGCGTCACGGAGTTGAGCTCGACTGACCTAGGCCGAGACTAGAATGAGTCCTCACCAAACCAATAGGAGGGAGGCGCATAACGCGCCATCCTGTGGAGGGAGGCGCATACGCGCCGTCCTGAGCGGAGGTTGCTCATGGCCGACATCGCGCAGCTGACGACGGACACCTTCGAAGACTCGGTAGCCGGAGAGCTCCCGGTTCTCGTTGATTTCTGGGCCGAATGGTGTGCACCGTGCCGCGCGGTCGCGCCGATCCTCGCCGAGATCGCCGACGAGAAATCGGCGAAGCTTCGCGTCGTGAAGCTGAACGTCGACGACAACCCCGACGTCGCCAAGCGGCTCGGCATCCTCAGCATTCCTACCTTGATCTTGTTCTCCAACGGTCAAGAAAAGGCACGGATCGTCGGCGCACGCGCGAAAGAGCAGCTCCTCCGGGATATCGAACCCCACCTGTAGGACGAACAACGGTATGGCACCGGCCCCACACGGCCCGTCCCTTTCCATCGGCGACCACGGCAGCGCCGTACTCGACGTCCAGGCGCGGTTGGTCGCGCTCGGCTACCCGATCGCACGCTCCGAACGTGGACATTTCGGCCCTCACACCGAGTCGGCAGTCAAGGTCTTCCAGATCCGGCGAGGGCTAAGCCCGGACGGCATCGTCGCGGCGCAGACGTGGCGCGAGCTCGTCGAAGCCGGCTGGACACTCGGGAGCAGAACGCTGTATCTGCGCCGCCCGCCGATGCGGGGCGACGACGTCCGTGAGCTCCAGCGGCGCCTGAACGCACTCGGCTTCGACGCCGGCAAGGATGACGGCATCTTCGAGCTCTCCACGCAGGAAGCCGTCGGCGAGTTTCAGCGCAACAGCGGCCTTCCGTCGGACGGCATCGCCGGTCACGAGACGCTCGCGGCACTCGAACGACTGCGCCGGCGCATCGGCCCCGGGTCCAAGGCCGAGGTGCGCGAACGCATTGCGCGCGAGCTCACCGTCGGCATCGAGGGACGCACGATATTCCTTGATCCCGCGCACGGCGGTTCCGATACGGGGATCCTCACGCGACCCGGCGTGCCCGAGGCATACGTCGTGTTCCGCGTCGCAGAAGCTGCCGCGAGCGTCCTCGAAGGATCCGGAGGGTTCCCCGTGCTCGCACGGCCGTTCCAGCACGGTCCGACCGAAGAGCAGCGCTGCGAGGTGGCCAACGGGGCGCAAGCCGACCTCGCGGTATCGTTCCACCTCGCGTGCCGGCCGGAGCCGGGCCCGACCGTCGCGTTCTGGTCGGTCGAGCGAACACATTCGACCTCGGGTCGTGAGCTTGCCGAGGCGATCGGCGAAGCATTGCGGCCGCGGCTCGGGCGTACGCAGATTCTCGGCCGCAACCTGCCGTTCCTCCGTCAGACGCAAATGCCGGCGGTGACCGTCGATCTGTCGTGCGAAGGCAACGAGGCGCTCCTCGCTGAGGACCCGTACCTCAACGGTCTCGGAATCGCCGTCGCGCACGGGATCGAGAACTACTTCACCTCGAACACCTAGTCCTCGCCGGACGCCCCCACGTCCCGCACAATGGATGGATGTCCAACCTGTTCGACCCCTATAGCGACCGCTACGCGCTGCGCGCTGCGGGAATGACGGGTTCGGAGATCCGGGCCCTGTTCTCCGTGCTCGAACGCCCTGAAGTCATCTCACTCGCCGGCGGGAACACGGAGACCGAGATCATCGCCCACCGGGT
>DASQWC010000025.1:0-2003 GCA_035640475.1 Actinomycetota bacterium
GGACCTGGTGCGGTTCGCCGTCGAGTTCGATCGCCTCCATCCCGGACGGCAGCTCGCGCGTCGTGCCGGGGTTCGGCCGCTTTCGCCATTCGGCGTGCGGCGGCACCCATACCGAGGCGCGGAAGCGCGCGACGAAATCAGCCGTGCCGCGGTAATGCGGCGGATACGTCAGCAGCACCTTGACACGCTTGCCGCACGGGTCGAAGTCGCCGTCGGGCGGCAGGAAGGGGTCGATTAGGGCGACCTCGTCCTCGGTCTCGTACCGGACTACCGGAACCTCCTGCGGCCAATCTTCGCCCGGCTCCCAATCGGAGTGCGGCGAGAGCCACCACGACAGCTCGCTCACACGGAGAGACTATCGGGATGCCTCTGCGCCGTCGTTCGAAGCTGGCCGACAGCCGCTTCGTTGCTCGGCGGTCGCAGGCTCTGCTGTTTAAAGCTCTAGCGCGGTCGCCGTAACCTCCACTGCAAAGCGGTTCGCGTAATACTTGGTTCGGCCCACTGACAAACCCGCTGGAAGAAGCGGGTTTTCTCTGTGCAACGCTCAGTTCTCGTTTCAGGCGGCTGACGCTAGGTTGATTACTTTCCTGGCTCTCGCAAGTCGTAGCCTTTGGGAGCCAACTCGGGCTCACCACTGACAGACCATCGAAAGGGGGGTCAGGACAATGGCCGTGCCGCTGAATAGCGTCGGCGCCATCACAATGTTCATCGACGACACGCAGCGGTCGAAGGCGTTCTACGAGCAGGTCTTCGACGCAAAGGCTGTCTACGAGGACGAAAACGCGGTCGCGTTCGAATTCGAGAACATGGTCGTCAACCTGCTCCGCGTCTCGGCGGCGCGCGAGTTGATCGCGCCTGCGCCCGTCGGCGGCGCCGACGCGGGTGGGCGGTTCCAGCTGACAATCTGGGTCGAGGACACCGACGCGGTCTGCGAGCAGCTGGCGGCGCGCGGTGTCGAGCTGC
Source organism: Actinomycetota bacterium (assembly GCA_035640475.1). Lineage (GTDB taxonomy): Bacteria > Actinomycetota > JAICYB01 > JAICYB01 > JAICYB01 > DASQWC01. The sequence continues at coordinate 964 of DASQWC010000025.1, forward strand.
TGAACGGGCCGATGGATCGCGAGTGGGGAATGCGCACCGCCGCGTTTACCGATCCCGATGGCCACATCTGGGAGATCGCCGCGAAGATCCCATCGTGAGCTGGGCATCGGCGGCGGAGCGGCTAGTCCCTCGTCTTGTCCGCGGCGAACCGTTCTTCGACGGCCGCCTCGCCGACAGCGCGCACCGCGGGGTGGCCAGTGACGACGGCGAGGAAGTCGTCGCGCCGGATCAGGCACAGCTCCATCTCGTCGCGCGCGGTCACGGTCGCCGTTCGCGGCACGTCTCGGAGAAGCGCGATCTCGCCGAAGTGATCACCGGGCCCCTGGCTCCTGACGTGCGTTCCGCCCCTTGTGACGTCGGCGTGGCCTTCGACGACGATGTAGAAGTAGTCACCCGGCTCCCCCTCGGAGATGATCGTCGTTCCGGCGGGGACCGAGCGAGCGGCGAGCCGGGAGGCGAGGTGCTCCTTGGCCGCGACGGAGAGAGGCTCGAACAGCGGAACGCTGTTGAGAAGCGCGAGCTCCCGTGTCGGCGCGACTGCGACGGCGTCGATCGAGGTCAGGCGGCGCCACGCGAGCAGCGTCGCCGCCACGAGGAAGCATCCCGTGGCGATGAGGGCGCCGCGAAGGCCGAGCCCTGAGACGAGGACGGGCGCGACGATCGAGCCGATCCCCAAGCCGACGACCGCGAGGGCAAACATCGCTCCGAAGACCCGCGTCAACACCTCGTCAGGCACGATGCGCTGGAGAAGCGTGTAGATGGAGACGTCCTCGACACTGTTCCCGAACCCGACGATCGCGACCAGCACCAGCGCAGCGGCCGGGTTTGCCCACGCCGCGATCAACGCAATCGGAAGTCCCCATAGGATGAGACCGACGCCGAACGGCACTGCAAGGCGACGACCTGCGAGTGCTGGCGAAACGACCGCACCGAAGAGGCCACCGGCACCAAGGGCGGCGGTCAGATAGCCGACCCACGCGCTGTCGACCTGCAGGAACCGGAACGTGACCACGACGATAAGGACGTTGAGAGAACCGCGC
>DASQWC010000026.1:0-32264 GCA_035640475.1 Actinomycetota bacterium
GGAAACCGCCGCTCCGTTGCCGTGCTCCGTCCGAACCGCTCGTCGATGAGGTCCCAGGGACAGAAACCGATCTTCACGTCCGTCACCAACGGATCTCCGGCACCCGCGGTCGTCACGCGTCGAAGCTCGTAGCTCGCCAGGTCGACCAGATGCGTGTGCGCATGTTCCTTGTCGATCACCCAGCGGCCCGTCGGGATACGTCGCCGTTTTCCATCCTGGCCCTCGACGATCTGAACGACATCGCCCTCGGGTTCCAGACCTCCGCTGCGGCGATCGACCTCATCGGTGATGTCGGCTTCCGTCACGAACGCGCCTTCTCCGACGTTGGAGATGCGCGCGTCGAAGCGCAGGCATCGTCTGAGGCCCGGTTGCTCCTGGACCTCGACGAGAAGACACGAATCCTCGGCCCCCTGCGCCTTGAACGTGAATCCGTCGGGCTGCCGCGGCGCGAGATCGGGCAGCACGTCGGACGTCGTCGCGTGCTTGACGGTGACGACGCCCTCGAACCGGCGACCGCGAACGCGATGGGGCACAACGAGGACCTCGTATTTCCCGTCCGGTGGTGCATTCAATTCCACCGACTGTGCCGAGCTGATGTCCCGGTCGTCGCCGCGGATGCCGGCGACGATGTCGTCGTTCGGATCGACGACGAAGAGAGCGAACAGATCGCCGGTGACGTCCTGCGAGACCTGTCCGCCGCGCTCGGTCCATCGAATTCCAACGTGCAGGGAGCCCGGGCGCCGCTTCCAGTAATCGTTGCCGAGCGCGACGTCGAACGTGAACGACTGGCCCGCCGAGCGGAGCTGCCGGAGGTCGGAAGGGCGCGGGGGTGACGAGCGGAACGCGGACGTGCCCGTCCACGTCAACCGCGTTCGGGTTCGCGTGATCGCCCGCGGATCATCCCCCGAGCGCTTCGCATCCTGTGCGCACGCGGGAGCGACCACCAGCATCGCGAGGAGGAGCGCGATCGGGCGTCGCGATCTCACGGCTCGGCGACGAGCCGCCAATGATCCTCGTCCCGGACGGCGCGCCCGTCGGCCTCGAGCATTTCCAGATGCGCGAGCAGGGAACGTTCCGCCATCGGGTGCAATGCCTCGGGTACTTCCGCGTAGATCCGCTTCACCATGTCCGGGAGCTCGGTAAGTCCCGCGCTCATCGCCTCGACGACCTGCCGTTCGCGGTCTTTGCGATGAGCGATGTACTCCTCGAGTTTTGCCGGACCGTCCTCGACGACCGGCCCGTGACCCGGATAGATGCGTCCGAGGTCGAGTTCGAGCAGGCGAGTCAGAGAATCGAGATAGCTGCGCATGTTGCCGTCCGGCGGCGCGATCACGACCGTGCCGAATCCTGCGACGAGGTCGCCCGCGAACACGGCGCGCTCGGTTTCCAGGTAGTAACAGAGATGGTTGGAGGCGTGTCCCGGTGTGTGCAGCGCCCGCAACGACGCACCGCCGAGACCAATTTCCTCGCCGTCTGTCAATCGCAACGTCACGAACGGCGCTGCGTCCTCGCCGTTCGCGAACGCGGCAACGGGAATCTTCATCTGCTCGGCCAACGGCGCAACACCGCCGATGTGATCGATGTGCGTGTGCGTGAGAAGAATGAGCTTCGGCGTGCCCCGATTGCCTGCTTCTCGTGCGACGCGCTCGACGAATACCGGGTCCGGGATCCCCGGGTCGATGATGACGACCTCGTCGCGTCCCACGACGTACGTATTGGTCCCCGCGCCCGTCATGAGCCCGGGGTTGGGTGCGAGAACAACCGTCACGAGCGGCGAGAGCTCCGTCGCCTCGACCTCTCTTGGTTTGGTACGCCCGCCGAGCACTTGTTCGTAGCCGGGGATCTCGGCGAGACCCTGCAAGATCGCAAGCGTCGGGATCGGCACGGCCAGCTCCTTGCGGTGCGCGCGCTCAAGCGCATCGAGGGGCGAGATCCACAGCCACTCGAGCACTTCGGTCGGATGTGGGATGACGGCCTGCCCTTCCGGCATCGGCGCAACGAAGAACCTGGCATCGAAACGGATCGGTGACTGCTCCGGAGTAACGAGACGGCCGTGTGGCACCAGGGCTTCGGTCTGAAGCGTGAGCCCTTCGTTGCTGAGAAACGCCGCGAACGTCGCCGGGTCGTGGCCGACCTCGGCATGATGCGGTGCATACACTTCACGGACCTTCGCCGGATCGACCGCGCGTCCGGTCCGCTCGGTGGCCAGCAGGATCCCAGCCTCCTCGTAGAGCTCCCGTGCACCGCAGCAGAACAGACCAAGCGCGCGCTCCGGCGCAATCGACTCGTTGAGCCGCTCGAGCGCCTCCTCGCGCGACATCGCCGAGCACGCCGCCATGCCGTCGGCGCAATCGGCCTCTTCAACGGCGCCTCCGGGAAAGACGAACGTGCCGCCCATGAACACCATCGACTCGGGCCGTCTGGTCAGCAGGACCTCATACGCGTTGTCTGCCGTCGGGCGAGCGAGGATGACGGTAGCGGCATCGCGCGGCGTCGGCATCCGGCGAGTCTGGGCCGCGCGCGCCCGCGCAGGCAACCGAGACGTCAGGCCGCCGAGGGAGCCGGGAGCGCTTCGAGGGCGTCGAGCGAGCTCTTGAGCATCCGCAGCGCCCGCGCGTGGAGCTGTGAGACGCGTGACTCCGTCACACCGAGGCGCGACGCGATCTCTGCGAGCTGGGTGCCCTCGAAGTAGCGCAGCGTCACGATCAGCCGCTCGCGTTCGGGCAGACGATTGATCGCTCCCATGAGCTCGCGGCGCGTCTCGCACGCCGCAAGATCGTCGCCCGGAAGCTCGCTCTCGTCGGCGAGCCGATCCGAAGCCGGCTGATCGCCGTCCGAGTGAGCGTCGAGACTGATGAGAAGCATCAGGTTCGTCCCCGTCTCCCTCGCCTTCTGACGAGCTTTCCGCGGCACCCAGTCACCGGCACGTATGGCGTCGATGATGGCTCCACGGACGCGGGGGATTGCGTACACGTCGAATGCGACTCCGCGCGATGCGTCGAAGCGGTCCCATGCTTCGGCCAGTCCGAGCACACCGCACGAGACCAGATCCGCCGTCTCGACGCCGGCGGGGAGTCCGTAACTCGTCGCCGCCCTGTGCGCGAGGCGCTGCACCATCGGATACCAGGTGAGGAGCGCTTGATTGCGCTCCTCGTTGGCAAGCGCGTTGCCGTCCATAACCCCTCCTCGTTTCCGCTGCTCGGGAAACGAAGAGGTGCGCAAACGCCGTGATGACTGTTGCGGGTGATCTGCCGCTGCCGGACCGGACTAGTCCGGGCACGGCCGGAACTCCGAGTCACGGTCGGCGAACCGGATCCATCGTCCGTCGATTCTGAGGATCTCCTCGGCCTCGCAGGTCCGGTCGAAGTACGCATCGAACACGCGCTTCTCGGGCGGCATCGGCACATTGAGCGAGTCGAACGTGCTGAAAACGAGCGCTCGATCGCAGCGGACGTTCCTGGCATCGATCGCACAGACGTATCCTTCGGTCGTGTTCGACGTGTACAGGTTGTGCGCCATGTACGCGTCCACGAGCCCGACGTAGAAGCCGGCGGGGTACAGCACGAGCAGAGCCGCCGTCGCGGCCAGCGCCTTCCCACGGCGTCCGCCGGGAAGGCCGCCGGGCCGGCCGGACGCCGGGCGTATGAAGACGAGCGGGACGGCCGCTGCCAGCGCGACGTTCCAGGGCCAGACGGCGACGTTGTAGCTCCGAAGGGCGAGCACGCCGAACGTCCCGAGGTGGAAGACGGGCGCCGCCCACCGGAGGTAGCCCCACGTGCGCGGCCGGAGGCCGAGCAGACCCAAGCCGATCTCCACGGCGGGGACCGTTACCGCGATGATCGCGGTCGAGCCGGGGACGCCGAAGAAGTCGGCGAACGTCCCCGCGGCCAGCGGCCACCCGGCGCTCAGCACCTTGTTGAGCCCGGCCCAGAACCAGAGCGTGAGCAGGTGCCAACGGGCGACGTGGATGCCGTTCCGGGGCCAGGCGGCGGCCATCAGCAGGATCGAGAGCGAGACGAACTCCGGCTGGAGCCGGATCTGGTCGGCCAGCACGGCCGCGACGAGCAAGACGGCGTGGGCCACGGCTCCGAGGCGAGGCAAGACGATCGCCGTCCCGGCGGCAGTGACGAGCAGGACGCCGTAGGCCCAGCGAGGGGCGCCCGCGGCGGCCGGGAGGTTCGGTGGGTCCAGCCGGGGACGCCAAAGCGCCCACGTCACGGCGTAGGACGCGAGCAGTCCTGAGGCCGTGACCAGCACGAAGAGGCGCTCCGGTGACACCGCCGGGATTATCCGCCCGAGCCGCCGCACGTCTGCATGCTAGGCGTGAGGCAACCGTCCAGGTAGAATGGCAAATCAGCGCTTCTCCGAATGGTCCGTGAGGACTTGCTCGCGGAGGCGCGAATAGCTAAAACTGTAGTGCCGTCGATGACCCGTTCACGGGAGGCTTTCGCCTGACATGACCAACCGAATGCTGCGGCTTCTCTTGGCCGCACTCTTGATGTTCACCGTCCTCATCGAACGCCAGGCGTCTGCTCAGGCGCCGCCGCAAGCGACCAACAGCGGTGATAGTCGCACCACGATCGACCAGGAAGGCGAAGCATCGTCCGGCGACGGTGTCGGCGGACAAGTCATCGGCAACGTCTCGAGCGGGGACAGCTCGATCGATGCTTCCAATCGCTCGGATGACGTGGACGTCAAGACCGGCGACGCGACCGCGGCGAACGAGGCGGTCGCCGTCACACAATCCGGCGTATCGAACACCGGCGCCATAACAGGGAACAACACGGGCGACGCACGCGGAGCAATCGATCAGACAGCCGACGCTACCTCGGGCGACGGCGTGGGCGGACAGGTCATCGGAAACGTGACGAGCGGCGGGGGGCGGAGCTCAATCGTCGCGAACAACGAATCCACCGACATCGACATCGACACCGGTGAGGCCGAGGAAGAGAACTGCGCGGCGGCAATAACCCAAACAATGGTCGCGACCGGCGGTACCGACATTCGCGGCTGCGCCGGGATTACCTCGACGGGCCCGGGTCCGACGACAACCGGTCCCACAACCACGACGGGCCCGACGACGACTACCGGTCCCACGACCACGACGGGTCCGACGACCACAATCGGCCCCACGACCACGACAGGTCCGACGACCACTACGGGCCCGACGACGACGATTGGGCCCACGACCACAACCGGTCCGACGACGACGATTGGGCCCACGACAACCATCGGCCCGCTGACCACCCCGATCACTACTACGGGCCCGACGACGACCGGGGTGACCACCACGTCGACCGTCCCGACGACCACATCGACGACGACGCAGGTGACCACGACTTCGACGGTGCCGACGACGACGTCCACGACCACGCAGGTGACCACGACGTCCACGGTTCCCACGACCACATCGACGACGACCCAGGCGACGACAACCTCGACGACGACGCAGGCGACTCAACCGACGACGACGTCGCCGACGACGACAACGACTCAGCCGTCGACGACGGGCCCCACAACGACATCGCCCACATCGTCGACCACATCGATCATTCCGACCATTGCGCCGACGATTCCGATCGCCGTGACCAACGTGACCTCGGGATCGACGACCACCCAATCGATCATCCCGAACCCGGTCTTGGGATCGACGTCGCCGATCGTCAACACGTCGCCGATCAACGTCAACGTCCTCAACGCCATCGGCGGAACGGTTGCTCCGATCATCGCCCCGATCATCGCGCCGACCAACCCGATCGACGTCACGGCGCCGATCATTGCTCCGATCATCGCCCCGACCATCGCGCCGACGATCATTCCAACGGGCGCGATCATCCCGACCGGCACCGATCCGGTTGTCTCGATCACCCCGGTCATCCCGACGACGACCGACCCAATTCTTCCGATCACGCCGGTCGTGCCCACGACGACAGATCCGGTTGTGTCGATCACCCCGGTCATCCCGACGACGACCGACCCGATCAACGTCACAGCGCCGGTGATTGCCCCGATCATTGCCCCGACCAACCCGATCGATGTCACGGCACCGGTCGTGGCGCCGATCATCGCTCCGACCAATCCAATTGACGTGACCGCACCGGTGGTTGCGCCGATCATCGCCCCGACGGCCATCGCTCCGACCAATCCAATTGACGTGACCGCACCGGTCGTGGCCCCGATCATCGCGCCGATCGACCCTGTGGTCTCGATCACGCCGATCATCCCGACGACGACGGGAACGGGCACCGACCCCGTGGTCTCGATCACCCCGGTCGTGCCCACGACCACGACCGGAACCGCCCCGGTCGCGCCGACCAATCCAATTGACGTGACCGCACCGGTCGTGGCGCCGATCATCGCGCCGACCAACCCGATCGATGTCACGGCGCCGATCATTGCGCCGACGCTCAGCGTGACATCGCCGGTGGCCCCCGTCGCCCCCGTGCTGACGCCCGTGACCGCTCCCGGCGCAATCGTCTTCACCGTGTCGTCTCCGACGCCATTTGCCGCTGCACCCAGTTCCGCGTCCGCGGAGGACCAGCAGAACGATGCGAGCGCGGCTCTGGCCGGCTTGCTGGGTGTCGAGGGGACCGACTTCGGTGTCTCGTCGCTGATCGGGGACGCGGCAGCCAGCAACGTCGAGCTCGCCGCTTCGGGTCCGATCGCCGAGTCCGTCGGCGGCGACGGCTCGACCGGTCAGATCTCCGGCCTCGATACGCTCCTGGGCGAGGAGAATGCGGCAACGCTCGAGGAGCTCTTCGCGGGGCTCTCGGAGACCGGTTCGCTCGTCATCCCGTAACTGCACGCGACAGATCGCGTCGTTGTGTCCACGGTTTTCGAGTGCGCTGATACAGTGAACGGCGTTGAGCCGAGCGACTTTCTCGATGCATCCAGCCCACCGCTGACATGAGCAAGGTCCGTGTCTTCGAGCTGGCCAAGGAGCTGAACGTTCCTGCCGCCGACCTCATGACGCGTCTGCGGAGGATGGGCGTCTCGGTCAAGTCGCACTCGTCCACGGTCGACAGGCTCGTCGCGGCGGAGCTCACCGGGACGCCGTTGCGGGTCCACGAGATCGCCAAGGAGCTCGGCGTCTCCGCGAAGGAGCTCACGACGAGGCTTCAAGGGATGGGCATGGACGTGAAGTCCCACATGTCGACGGTCGATGCCGCCGAGCTGAGCCGTCTGACGAGCGCCGAGCCGGCGCCGGCAGCGCCGTCGACGGTGGTCGTCGAGTCTCCGCCTCCGGTCGCCGTCCCGCCCGTTCGCACGGCTCCTGAGGCCCCGGAGCCGCCGCAGGAGACACCTGCTGCCTCGGTGCCCCCGCCGGCGCCGTCCGAGCCTGCTGCTGAGGCCGCCACAGCTTCGGGTGAGGAGCCCCGACCTGCGGCCGCGGCGAGGGTGCAGGAGATCGAGCTCCCGATCAGCATCGAAGAGCTCGTCAGCCGGGCCGACCGCCTCGCCCGGCTCACGACGGGAAGCACGACAACCGAAGACCGTCCCGCGCCGGTCCCACAAGCCGATGCGCCTCGGATCGATACACCGCGCGCCGTTGCAGCTCCCGTCAGGCCCGCGCACGTCAAGGGGCCGGGCCCCCTGGCTCGCGCCCGGACGGCCACACGCTCGCTCCAGGAGCGAATCGAGGCCGCACCCGGTGGACGTCTGCTCCTGAGCCTGTTCTGCGTCGCGGTCGTTGCTGCCGTCCTCATCTCGAACCTGCCGGCCTCCTACAGCGGCGATCTCGCCAAGCGCCGCACCGGACGCGTGCTCGTCAACGCGCAGCTCTATCAGGGGTGGAACATGTTCGCCCCGGACCCCCCGACGTTCAACATCCGACTCGTCGCGGTCGTCCGTTACAGTGACGGCACACGCTCGACGTGGTCACCGCCTGTCTACAACCGTTTCACGGGCGGCTATCGAGATTTTCGCTGGCGTCGTTCGGACTCGATCAGCCCTCAGGACTCGATCTACTACAACGGTCTGGCCGACTGGCTCGCGCGCAGGCAACACAAAGAGGACGGCCGCAACGCGACAGAGGTGATCTTCTACCAGGCGACTGCGGCATCACCGCCGCCGGGCAGCAGTGCGAAGCCGACGTGGCAGCTGGTCCGAGTCCTGTCCGTCCATCCGGTGTTGGACACCTAGGTCATGGCCGAGCCGCTGCGAGAGCGAATCAAGGCCGTCGCGCGCGATCGCCGCGATGCCTTCGGGCACGTCTGGCACGACTTCTGGTTCGAGCCTCGCTCGACGGCCCCGGTCTCGTTGTTCCGGATCGCCTACGGCGCCGTTGTGCTGGTCTGGGGGCTCTCCTTCGCACCCGACCTCCTGACCTTCTACTCCCGCAACGGGTTCATCCCCGAGCAGCCGCCCGGAGGCTGGGGCCTGCTGCAGCTGTGGAACTCGAACGTCATGTTGTTGCTCGTGTACGGCCTCCTGCTGACGTCGGCCGCATGTCTGATCGTCGGATACAAATCGCGCCTCGCCGCGGTCACGCTGTGGCTCATGATGGTCTCGCTGCAAGCCAGAAATCCGTACGTGCAAACCGGGGGTGAGCTCGTCCTCCGCCTCACCGGGCTCTACATGATGTTCGTTCCAGGCGGTGAGTCCTTCTCACTCGACCGGTGGCGCAAGGACAAGGAGCATTTCTGGGAGTTCCCCAAGCGTGCGCCGTGGGGAATGCGGCTCGCACAGATCCAGCTGAGCGCCATCTACCTGTTCACGGTCTGGACGAAGGTGCCCGGACGGACGTGGAACGATGGATCGGCCGTCGGCTACGCGCTCCAGCTTCGTCCGTATCTTCGACTCCCGATCCCGGAACGCATTCTCGATTTCGTCCCGCTCATGAACCTCTTCACGTGGGCCACGCTGGCCATCGAGCTATCGATGGCCATCCTCATCTGGAACCGCAAGCTGCGGCCGTGGGTGATGCTGGGCGGCATCGCCCTCCACGGCGGGATCGAGATCGCGCTGAAGGTTGGATTCTTCAGCTATGCGATGTGGGTGCTGTACACGGTGTTCATCCCGGAGGACACCGCGGAGAAGCTCATCCTGAAGGTCCGCGATCGGGTCCGCGCCCGGCTGCGAAGGGCTCCCGTTGCAGCGCCGGAGCCCGCAACACTCGCGGCGCCGCTGGTCTCCGAGCGTCTGTAGCCGCCGGCTTGAACGACCCGAGCTCAAGGGGAACTCAGGCCGCCTACGATCCCTCGTGGTTCTCTGGTCTTGCCGCCGCAGAGGAGCGGCATTTCTGGTTCATCGCCCGAAGCGAGCTGATCGCCGGGCTTGTCGGCCAGCTCCTGCCTGATCCGGACCACGCGCCGTGGGTCGTTGAGGTGGGGTGTGGCACCGGCAAGGTCCTCAGCGCGGTCGGCTCAGCGCTGCCCAAGAGCAAGCTGGTGGCATTCGACTACTTCTCGGAGGGTCTGGAGATCGCACGAACACGGTCGACCGCCTATGCGGTACAGGGCGACGCCAACGCTCTGCCGTTTCTGCCGGGTTTCGACCTCGCCGGAATGTTCGATGTGCTCGAGCACATTCCTGAGGACGTCGAAGCATTAGCGCGAGTGCGCGAAATCTTGCGGCCGGGTGGATGGTTGCTCGTCACGGTTCCGGCGCTACGCTCGCTGTGGAGCGACATCGACGTCCATTCTGGCCACCAGCGCCGCTACACACGCCAGGATCTCGATGCCAAGCTCAACCAGGCCGGCTTCGTGCCACATCGCAGTTCGTACTTCATGGCGAGTCTCTTCGTCCCGACATTCCTGCTGCGACGTATCTCCTCGCGCGCATCGCGCCGCACTCCCAGCGATCGATCAGTGGACGAGTTGACCCTTCGGCCGACCGCGAACCGCGTCGCCCTCGCACTCTTGCGACTCGAGAACCGGCGCCTGCTTCGCGGACGCTCGATGCCCATCGGCACGTCGCTCGTTACGATCGCGAGAGCTCCCTGAGCTAAGGCAGGTTCGCGAGGAAGTCGAGCGTCCGCGAAGCGGCGCCGGGTTCGGCGGCAACAACCTGGGCGCCGAAATCGGTGGCGCCGGCGTCCGCCAGACTGCGTAGTGCTCCGTTCAGTGCCTTCTCGTTGCCGAACAGCGCGACCGCCGCCGGATCGGTGACGCCCTCACGGTCGAACATCGCTCGGTACGAGGGCAGCGCACCGTAGGAAGCCACCGAAGGCGCGAACCGCTCGCGTGCGCCGTCTGCGTCCTCGACGAGTGAAATCGGGAGTCCGGCGACGATGCGCGGTGCAGGTCGTCCGGCTTCTTCGGCCGCCTTCGTGATGCTCGGCGTGATGTGCTCACCGAGGGTCCGCGGCCCGACCCACGACGTGATCGTGCCCGCGGTGGATCGCCCGGCGATCCGAAGCATCGCCGGGCCGAGCGCGGCAACGACGACCGGCACGGGCGGCGTCTCGACAAACACGCGCGCGCGGACCCGATAGAGCTCGCCGTCCACGCTCGCCGTCTCTGCGTTCAGGAGCGGCAGGAGGACGTCGAGGTACTCGCGCATGTGCCGCGCCGGACGTTCGAACGGCATCCCCAGCGCGCCGGAGATCATCGACTCGTGTGAGAGCCCGATCCCGAGCGTGAACCGCCCGTCCGAGGACGACTGCACGGTCATCGCTTGTTGCGCCATCACCACCGGATGCCTCGGATACGTCGGGACGACGGCCGTTCCGAGCTCGATGCGATTCGTTTCACGCCCGGCCGCGGACAGCGCGGTCATCGCGTCGAACGCAAAGGCGTTCGTCATCCACACCGTGTCGAAGCCGCGCGCTTCGGCGTCCTTGATCCGCTTGACGACGCCGTCGACCGTGCTCTCGGACCGGGCGCCGAGCCCGACGGTGATCCCGATTCTCACGAGCCGACACTCGCGCGCGAGATGGCGTTGATCCGACCGGCGGCCACCGCGCCGGACTCGAGGGCGCCGTGCACGGTTGCCGGGCGCATGGGGTTCGTCGCCTCGCCGGCAAAGAACAGGACGTCGTCCACCGGCTCGGCAAGCCGTGCGCGCAGACCGGTCCCGCCCGGCGGAAGGAACGAGTAGCCCATCTTCGACCACGCGTCCGCGCCCCAGTCGATCCAGCGTGCCTCGACAAGGTGGCTGCGCAGCTTCTCGCCGAGCATTGCTTCCAGATGCTCGAGCGCGACGAGGGCGGGATCATCGTGCTCCCGCATTCGCCGGACGCCGCCGCCGCCCATCAGCGCAGTCACGACGGGAGCGGGCTGCGGTCGTCCGCGGCCGGGGGTCCACCACAGCTGTGTGTCGAACGTGGTCGTGATGAACGTGAGGTCGTCCGGCCATCGTGGGCGATCGAACCGAAGGATCGCCTTCGCGGCCGGCCCTGCGCCGATACCGGCGATTGCTTCGCGTTTGTCGGCGGGAAGCTCCGGCGCGAATGAGACGTCACCCGCCTGGAGGATCGCGAGTGGAAGCGTGATGACGGCGCAGTCCGCCGCGAACCGCTGGGAGTCGCACACGGCGACAACACCTTCACGCCCCCATTCGATCCGCCGCACCGGAGTGCTGCCCCGGACGTCCAGACCGTCGGCAAGAGCCGACATCAGCGTCGAGTAACCCTCGACGACGCGGAACGTCCGGTTGAAGCCGTCTCCTTCGTAGCCGGCCTCCACGAGGCCGCCGATGCCGAGCTCGTCGATGTCGCCGCAGTGCAGCACCGACTGCGTGTTGGCCCACAGCTTGAGCTGGTCGGCCGTCGGATCGCCTTCGAAGAAGCCTTCCCACCGGCGGGACGCCTCCTCCACCGTCATGTCCTCGCCGCCGCCGTTGATCCACGCGATCGCCGACTGGTCGGTCTTGAGCGCCAGCATCGCGTTCGGCGACGTGAGAAAAGCGGCCTGATCGAGCAGCTTCCCGTCGACGTACGCGCGCATATTGATGAACGGCGCGAGGTCGATGGCCGACAGCCCGTAACGCTCGAGCAAAGGCCAGGTGCACACGTGCTCGCCCTGGACGAACTCGGCCCCCATCTCCACCGGATGCTCGCCAAGGTCGAAGGCCGTGTGAATGCGCCCGCCGACGCGATCTCGCGCCTCGAGGACGATCACACGGTGTCCGCCGTCGTGGAGCGCGCGCGCCGCCGCCAGCCCCGAAGCACCGGCACCGACGACGAGTACGCGAGACGTCTCGGTCATTCCCCCGCCCCACTTTCCAATTGCTTGTGGAGATGGCCGGACTCGAACCGGCGGCCTCCGCCGTGCAAAGGCGGCGCTCTACCACCTGAGCTACATCCCCGGCGCCCCTAGGGGCTCTGAGGGCCTCCTGGAGGCTCCCAGCGGCCCGCCTCGGCTCCGTCCCCCCTCCGGCCGCGCACGAGCCGTACGGCCAGCCCGACAACGGTGCCGAGCAGCCCCAGCAGGAACCACTGCCGCTTCTTCAAAGAAGCCTCCTCGCTGCCGCTTGTGGGCCTGGGTGGACTCGAACCACCGACCTCAGCTTTATCAGAGCTGCGCTCTAACCGCCTGAGCTACAGGCCCGGGAGGGCACATGGTACCTACTCGCCCGGGTGCGGTACGCCCTCGGGCGCGTCCGGACGGCGCACCGGCGGCGGCGTCGGTTCGGACGCCCACGTGCGCGGCGCGGGCCGAACCGGCTCCGTGCGTGCCTCGACCGAGATCTCGATACCGCCCACGATCGGATACAGCGAGTTGTACAGGTGCGCGAGCATCCCCGCCACGACGGCGACGACGGCCGACACAACGCCCGCCGCGACGATGAACACACCGAGGAACGGCAGGATGCTCAGCCGGAATCCGGTGAAGCCCAAGCTCGCGATGAACCCCTCGACGCCGCCCAAGCCACCGGAGACGAGACCGAGGATGTAGAGCGCGATCAAGCCGACGAACCCAACACCCCACACGCAAACGGAAAGCGCGAAGGCGACGCGGGCGACGGAGCCGATGTCGAGCTTTCGGATCACCCATCGCTCGGTCACGAATCAGCCCTTGATAACGGCGAGCGGTCGCAGCCTGGCCACGCGTTTGGAGAGGGAGGCGTCCTCACACACGCGGACCACCTCGGAAACGTCTTTGTACGCGTACGGCGCCTCCTCGGCGAGCAACCGCACTTGCTGAGCGGACACATAGATCCCTTCGGCCTCGAGCTGTCGCTTCAAGTCTCGCCCGTGCATCTGCTTTGTTGCAGCTTTCCTCGACATCATGCGGCCGGCTCCATGACACGTCGACGCCCATCCGAGCTCTTGGGCTTGGGCGCGGCCCGCGGCCGTCCCGACGAGCACCCAGGACGCCGTCCCCATGCTGCCGGGAACGAGCACCGGCTGTCCGACATCTCTATACCGGTCGGGTATCTCCGGGTGACCAGGCCCGAACGCGCGCGTCGCGCCCTTCCGATGCACGCACAAGGTGCGCGTGCGGCCGTCCACGTCGTAGCGCTCGAGCTTGGCGAGATTGTGCGAGACGTCGTAGACGACCTCCATTCCGAGCTCACGACCCGACGCCCCGAACACGCGCTCGAAGGCCGACCGCACGCCGTCGGTGATCACGTGGCGGTTGGCACGGCCGTAGTTCGCCGCCGCAGCCATGCCGGCGAGATACCGCTCTCCTTCCGGAGACCGGACGGGAACGCACGCAAGCTGCCTGTCGGGGACCGAGATCCCGTACTTGGACATCGCGCGGTCCATCGTCCGCACCTCGTCGGTGCACACCTGATGGCCGATCCCGCGGGAGCCGGTATGGATCATCACGACGATCTGTCCTTCGTACAGGCCGAACCGCTCCGCCGCGACGGGCTCGGCGATCTGGTCGACGTGCTGCACCTCGACGAAGTGATTGCCTGCGCCCATCGAGCCGAGCTGCGGGCCGCCGCGCTCCTTGGCCTTCTCCGACACTGCGCCCGGGTCCGCCGCCTCGAGCCGGCCGTGGTCCTCGCACACGTCGACGTCCTCATCCCAGCCCACACCTTTGGCAAGTGGGAACCGGACGCCGTCACGCAAGACCGCTTCCATCTCCGTGCCGGTCAGCGGCAGCAAGCCCTTGCTGCCGACGCCGCGCGGAATGCGGCCGAGCTCACGCGCGATCTCCTCGATCCGAGGCCGGACGGCCGCAGTGTCGATGTCGGTGCGGACGAGACGAACGCCGCACGAGATGTCGAATCCCACCCCGCCGGGGGACACAACGCCGTCGCCGTCGGCGTCTGTGGCGCAAACGCCGCCGATCGGAAAGCCGTAGCCCCAGTGAATATCGGGCATGGCGAAGGAGAACCCGACGATCCCCGGGAGGTGCGCCACGTTCGCGACCTGCTCGATGGCCCGGTCGTCGAGCGCCTTGGACATGAGCGCGTCCGACGCGAAGACACGGCCCGGCACGCGCATGCCGCCTGTTCGTGGGATCTCCCACAGAACGTCGGAGAGACGCCTTGCCTCAGACATCGAGATACACGGTCGCTTCGTACCCGTCGCCGGTGCGGCGTATGTCCAGACCGTGATACGTGACGGCCTTGACCGCGGGGCCGTGCTGCTCGAACGCGCCGCCGCCGCTCAACGTCGCATCGACCTTCCACGGCTCGCTCGTGAGCTTTGCCGTCACCGATTGCGTCACGAAGCCGCGCGCGTCGAAGAGGAACAGGACCTCCGAGAGCCAGTCCACGAATAACGCATCTCGGTCGGGCGCGTCGAGCGCGATTCGCTCCTCACGGTCGGGCACGCCCGTGGGCGCGACCATGACGTCCATGAGGCCGATCGCCGCTTCCGCGAACAGCCCGTCGAGCGAGGAGGCCCACACGCGAACGCCGACGTCGGCCGTGTGCTCGATCAGCTCGTGGCCTGCGTTGGCCACGTGTCGGCTACTCCTGCTCGCCGTTGCGCGTTGTGAATACCGGCGCCGCCGACGCGACGCGCTGGCCCCGCTCGAGGCTCATCACGCGCACGCCGGTAGCGTCGCGGCCCTGCACAGAGATGCCTTCCACGGGAATGCGGACGGTGATGCCGCCGGAGGACACCATGAACACCTCATCGGAGGCGTCCACGAGGAAGGCCGCTACCACGTAGCCCTTCTTCTCGGTGAGCTTGATCGCGCGAATACCTTGGTTCCCGCGTCCGATGCGCCGCCAATGGTCGAGCTGCGTGCGCTTTCCGAATCCGGCGTCGGTGACGATGAGGATCGTGCCGCCCTTCGCCGCGACATCGCACGACACAACCTCGTCGGCTTGGCGGAGTCTCATTCCGCGCACACCGGCTGCTCCGCGGCCCATGGCGCGCACGTCGGACTCCGTGAAGCGAATCGACTGGCCCTGGCGCGACACCATGATGATGTCGTCGGAGCCGGTGGTCTCGATCACGCGAACGAGCTCGTCACGCCGTCGCAGGTTGATCGCGATGAAGCCTTCCTTCCGGCTCTTGTCGTATTCCCGAATGGGCGTCTTCTTCACCTGACCCTGCTTGGTCGCGAAGAACAGGAATCCCTCACGATCGAAGTCCTTGCCGGCGATCACCGCAGCGATCGATTCGTCCTTGCGCAGCGGGAGAAGATTCACCAGCGCGGTTCCCCGGGCGGTGCGCTCCTTCATCGGGATCTCGTGAGCACGCAGACGGAACACACGCCCTTGGTTAGAGAACAGCAAGAGGTGTGCGTGCGTCGTCGCGTAGACGATCTCTGTGACGAGATCGGCTTCCTTGAGGTTCGCACCTTGTACGCCGCGGCCCCCGCGCTGCTGCGTGCGGTACTTCGCCGCCTGCACCGTCTTGATGTAGCCGGCCTGCGTGCGGACGACGACGATCTCCTCGTCGGCAATCAGATCCTCGATATCCATCTCTCCGACGTCCGCGGCGAGCTGGGTTCGCCGCTCGTCGCCGAAGCGCTCCTTGATTGCGCCGAGCTCGTCCTTGATGACGCCGCGGAGCTTGGCGTCGCTCGCGAGGATCGCCTTGAGCTCCTTGATCGTGGCCCGCAGCTGCGCCATCTCGTCGGAGAGCTCCTTGCGCCCCAGGCGCGTCAGGCGTCCGAGCGGCATATCCAGGATGTGGTTGGCCTGGATCTCGGAGAACTTATGCGGTGCCGCCATCATCTTCTTGCGGGCGTCGTCGCGATCCGCGGACCCGCGGATGAGCTTGATGATCACGTCGATGCGGTCCAGAGCCTTCAGGAGGCCCTCGACGATGTGGGCGCGGTCCTCGGCCTTCTTCAGGCGGAACTGGCTGCGCCGCCGGACGACTTCGATCTGGTGATCGGCGTATGCGGAGATCGCCTGCGCAAGGTTGAGCGTGCGCGGAACGCCGTCGACCAGCGCGACCATGTTCACCGGGAAGAAGCTCTGCAGCGGCGTGTGCTTCCACAGGTTGTTCAAGACGACGTTGGCGTTGGCGGACGGCTTCAGCTCGATAACCAGGCGAGTCTTGCCCTGCGCCGAGGCATCGACGATGTTGCGGATGCCTTCGAGCTGCTTCGTGTTGGCCAGCTCGGCGATCCGTCCGGCGATGCTGCCGACGCTCGTCTGATACGGGAT
Organism: Actinomycetota bacterium; assembly: GCA_035640475.1. Taxonomy (GTDB): domain Bacteria; phylum Actinomycetota; class JAICYB01; order JAICYB01; family JAICYB01; genus DASQWC01. Next base: position 16,474 of record DASQWC010000026.1, read on the forward strand.
CTCGGTGACGACGATCTCCTGACCGCGCCGTCCCTCATCGATCTCGGCCCGAGCCCGGATCTTGATCGAGCCGCGGCCGTTCAGATACGCGTCCTGGATCCCCTGGCGCCCGAGGATGATGCCGCCGGTCGGGAAGTCGGGACCTTTGACGAACTTCATCAGGTCCTTGGGCGTGGCCTTCGGGTTGTCGAGGACGTGGATCGTTGCCTCGATGATCTCATTCAGATTGTGCGTTGGGACCTTCGTTGCCATCCCCACGGCGATGCCCTGGCTCCCGTTCACGAGCAGGTTGGGGAAGCGGCTCGGTAGCACCGTCGGCTCGGTACGGGCGCCGGAGTAGTTGTCCTTGAAGTCGACGGTGTCTTCGTCGATCGATGCCAGCAACTCGAGCGCGAGCGGTGAGAGCCGGCATTCGGTGTAGCGGTAGGCCGCCGGCGGGTCGTCGGGGGAGCCGAAGTTCCCGTGCCCGTCGACGAGCGGGTACCGGACGCTGAAGTCTTGGCCCAGCCGCACGAGCGAGTCGTAGACGGAGTCGAGCGAGTGCGGATGGTAGCGCGCGATCACATGGCCGACGACCTCGGCACTCTTCACGTGCACGCGGTCGGGACGGAGGCCGTCCTCGAGCATCGTGTAGAGGATGCGGCGCTGAACCGGAAGGAGTCCGTCACGCACGTCGGGCAGGGCGCGCTGGGTAATGACCGACATGGAGTACTCGAGGAACGAGCGCTCCATCTCCTGCTGGATCTCGATCGGCTCGATCGTTCCGAGCACGAGCGCCGCCTGGTCGCCGGCTCCATTGCCGTCGCCGGACGGCACCTTGGCGCGTTTCCGCGCCGGCGCGCGCCGACGGGACGGCTTGTTCGGTGGTCTGCGGCTCATCTTGGGGCTCGCTTCGCTCGATCCTCGCTATATGTCCAGGAAGCGAACGTCTTTGGCGTTGGTGACGATGAACTGCTTGCGCGCCTCGACGTTCTCGCCCATCAGAACACTGAACATCTCGTCGGCCTGTGCGGCCTGCTCGAGTGTCACTTGGAGCAACGTTCGCCTGGAGGGATCCATCGTCGTCTCGCCGAGCTCGTCGTAGTCCATCTCGCCGAGACCCTTCAGACGGACGAACTCGTTGCGGTGTTCCTTGCGCTCCTTCAGGAAGTCGTCCTTGGCGCGGTCGTCCTTGAGGTAGATCTTCTCCTTGCCGACGATCGTCGAGAACAAGGGTGGTTGCGCGCAGTACACGAAGCCCGCCTCGATGAGCGGCTTCATCTGCCGGAAGAAAAAGGTCAGCAGCAGCGTGCGAATGTGGCTTCCATCGACATCGGCGTCGGCCATGATGATGACCTTGTGGTAGCGCGCCTTGGACACGTCGAACTCGTCTTCGCCGACGCCTGAACCGATCGCGGCCACGAGCGACTGCACCTCGAGGTTCTTCAGCATCTTGTCCACCCGGGCCTTCTCCACGTTGAGGAACTTGCCGCGGATGGGAAGGATCGCCTGCGTCGCGGGGTTGCGTGCCTGTTTCGCCGAGCCGCCGGCCGAGTCGCCCTCCACGATGAACAGCTCGGCGTCCTCGGCCGATGTGCCCGAGGCACAGTCGGCGAGCTTATCGGGCATGCCGGCGCCCTCGAGCGCCGACTTCCGCCGCGTGAGATCCCGCGCTTCCTTGGCGGCGGCGCGAGCGCGGGCGGCGATGACCGACTTCGACACGACCTTGCGTGCTTCGGTCGGGTTCTCTTCGAGCCACGACGCGAGCTTCTCGTTGGTGGAGCGCTCCAGCAGCGAGCGAACACTCACGTTCCCGAGCTTGGCCTTCGTCTGTCCTTCGAACTGCGGCTCGCGCAAACGGACGGAGATGACGGCCGTCAGACCTTCCCGAATGTCTTCACCGGTGAGGTTGCCCTCTTTCTCTTTGAGGATGCCCTTGTCGCGGCCGTAGCGGTTGACGACGTTCGTGAGGGCTTTCTTGAAGCCCTCCTCGTGCATGCCGCCCTCGGCGGTCTCGATGCCGTTGGCGAAGCTGTGGATTCCCTCGTTGTAGCCGCTGTTCCACTGCATCGCGACTTCGACTTCCTGGTCCTGCTCCGACATTGCGTAGTCGGCAACTTTGCGGAACAACGGTTCCTTCGCGTCGTTCAGGTACTTCACGAAATCGACGATGCCGCCGGTGTAGCGGAACGTCTGCTCCTGCTTGCGGTCCTTGCGCTCGTCGACGAACCGAATCTCGAGTCCCTTGTTCAGGAACGCGTACGTCTGCAGACGCTCGAGGATCGTTTGCGCGCGAAACTCGATGCCCTCGGAGGCGAAGATCTCCGGGTCCGGCCAGAACGTGACGGTGGTTCCCGTCCGGCCGCGCGGTGCCTTCCCGACGGCGTGCAGCTTTTCCCGGACCTTTCCACCGTTGTGGAACGACATCTGATAGCGCTTGCCGTCGAGCGAGCTGTCGATCTCGAGTGAGAGCTTCGTCGACAGCGCGTTGACGACCGAGACGCCGACGCCGTGCAGACCGCCGGAGATCTTGTATCCGCTGCCGGTTCCGAACTTGCCGCCGGCGTGCAGCGTCGTCATGACAATCTCGGCCGCCGATTTCGTTTTGTAGCGCGGGTGCCGGTCGACCGGAATGCCGCGGCCGTTATCGGTCACGCGACAGGCTCCGTCGGGAAGGATCGTCACCTCGATCTTGGTGCAGTGCCCGGCCATGGCCTCGTCGACGGCGTTGTCGACGACCTCCCGCACAAGCTCGTGCAGTCCCTTCAGTCCGGTGGAGCCGATATACATTCCCGGCCGCTTACGGACCGGCTCGAGGCCCTCGAGGACCGTGATGTCCTTCGCGGCGTATGCGCTCTTCTTCGCGGTCGTCTTGTCGCGGGATCCGTTTCCTTCAACGGCCGTCTTCGGCGATTTCGCGGGGGGTTGTGCTTGCGATCTTCGTGCCATTTCTCGCCTTCTCTTCGGCCCGTCCGCCGCGCACGGCACCGCCTGATCGGGGGCCTGCGAGAAGCGGACCGGTTGAGCCTAAAACCGCAGGTCAGCGGCCCTTTTCTGACCTCGAAAGTATATCACGAAGTACCGTCAGAAACGGGTCGTCTTTCGTGCTTTTTGCGGCCTATTTGTGACTGGAGATCACCGTTGTCGACGCCGGCGCACGACGATCTTTTCGACAACTTCGCCACCCAGAGATTTGTTCAGCTTCTCGACGATTGCCGGTCCCAAATACGTCAGCTCCGTCGCCCACGAGTCCGAGGCCACGGCCACTTCCAACACCTTTCCCCGGAGCCGTCCGATCGACGCATTGGCGGCCACGCCCTCGCCGACGACGGCCGGCCAGATCTTGCGGAGCTTGGACTCGGTCCACAGCGCCTTCGGGCCGAGCCGCTCCAGCGCCGGCGACAGGAGCTCGCCGATCCGGACCGGCTTGCCCCCGCGGTCCCCAGTCAATTCAGATCGGGGGCGCTGCGCCCCCCGAACCCCCCGCGCTCAGCGTGAGCAACGCTCACGCTGCTTCCTCCAGCGACCCTCGATCGACGCGCCAGATGCTCTGCACCTCGACGGCATCGGGCACGGCCAGCGGATCGGTCGCGGTCACGATCGTCTGCGATCCCGCCGTCACCTCGAAGACGCGTCGGCGGCGTTCGGTGTCGAGCTCCGACAGCACGTCGTCCAGCAGCAAGACGGCCCCGGGTAGCAGCCGCAGCTCGGCGAGCCGGAACGCGAGCGTGGCCGAACGCTGCTCGCCCCTCGACGCATACCAGCGCGCTTCGCGTCCATCGAGGGTGATGTCGAGGTCGTCGCGGTGCGGGCCCGACATCGTCCGTCCGCGCTCCATGTCTGAGGGCAGCGACGACGCGTACAGCCGGTCGAAGTGCTCGACCAGATCCTCGCCTTCACGGCCGCCGGCCTCGGAGGTGTCTCGATAGGAGATGTCCAGACGCCCGCGGTCGGCGAGTTCGCCGTAGAGTCCAGCCGCAGCCGGGCGCAAGTCGTCTGCCGCCGCGCGACGTGCTTCGAGAATCGCGGCGGCCGCTTGCGCCAGCGGAGCGCCGTAGAGCGCGGCCTCTCGCTCCAGACCATCTCGTAGTGCGGCGTTTCGCTGACGGAGGGCACGCTCGAACTCCTGTCGCACGGACCGGTAGCGCGGGCGCAGCTGCACGAGCAGGTCGTCCAGGGCCCGGCGCCGAAGGCTCGGTTCCCCGCGAACGAGATCCAGATCCTCCGGTGTGAAAAGGACGGAGCGGAACCTTCCGAGGAAATCCTTTGCCGCCGCCGGCGATCCGCCCACCCGCAGCACGCTTCGCCCCGCCCGCAGCCGTACTTCGAGGGCGGCTCCCTCTACGGTCTCGAGCTTCGTCCCGCCTTCATCGCACCCATCGCGCACGAGCACCTTCAGGCTGCCCGCGCGGGACGACGAAAGCGTCGCGAACAATCCGGCCGCCTCGAGCAGCGAAGATTTTCCGGATCCGTTGCCGCCGACAACGAGCGTCGTTCCCCGGGCCGGCCGGAACGATGCCGTCGTGTAGATCCTGAGGTCCCACAGCCGCAGGACCTCGATCACGGCTAGCTCACTCGTATGGGCATCAGCAGGTACAGGAAGTCGCGGTCGTCGGGCGAGTGCACCAACGCCGGCCGCTGCGAGTCGCTGAACTCGATGACGACGTCGTCGGTCTCCGTCGCGGCGATCCCGGTCTCGAGATACGTCGGATTGAATGCCGCACGCATCTCCTCTCCGGTGTAGATGCCCTCGACTTCCTCGGCGCCTTCTCCAAGACCTTGTGCGTGGCACGTGAGCCGGATTCCTTCTTCCATCATCTCGAGGAAGACCGGTGTTGCATCTTGCGCCAGCACGGCCACCCGCTTCAGCGCTTCGAGGAACGGCTCCTTGTTGATGACGAGCCGGTTCGGGAGGTCGTCCGGGAGCAGCTGCTTGTACGCGGGAAATTCTCCTTCGATGAGCCGGCTCTGGATTGCGACTTCGCCGAGCTGAAAGCCGACCTGCGCACTGCCGACTTCCATGTGCACTTCCTTCTCGGTTGCTGCCAGCCGGCCGACTTCGACGACGGCGCGCGCCGGCACGAGCACCTTGGTTCCGTCGACACCGGGCACGTTCAGCTTCCGGACGGCCAGCCGGTACGAGTCCGTCGCGACGACACGCAACTCGTCGCCTTCGCCCTCCAGCAGCACACCGGTCAGCACCGGACGTGTCTCGTCGCGCGACGCGGCGGGTGCAACCTGCCCCAGCGCCTTCGCAACCATGTCGCCGGCCAGCGTGAGCGCCGAGCCCTGTGCCGGGCCCTCGACACGCGGAAAATCCTCCGGTGCCAACGACCGAATCTCGAATCGAGCGCGACCTCCGGCGACACGAACGGAGCCGTTCTCGGTAATGAGCTCGACCTCGTCCGTCGGAAGGCTTCGGATGATCTCCGCAAGCAGCCTGGCGGGGAGCAGGATCTTCCCCGCCTCTCCGGTAAGCCCGAGCTTCACACGCGTTGTGAGCTCCAGATCTGTGGTCGTGAGTGAGAGGTCGGTATCTGTCAGCTCAATCAGCACGCCGGAAAGTGCGGGGATCCCTGCTCGAGCACCGACGCTGCGTAGCGCCGTCTGAAGTCCACGGGAGAGCTCCTCACGCGAACAAACGAGTTTCATCGTCTCCCTCCCCAATTCATAAGGTGTGTCTTTCCTTGCTTATTTCTTTCTTATTTAGCCAGTAGTAGTAATAAGGCCTGTGCACACTGTGCGTAAGCCTGTCTTTTCCCTGTCCAGGGCACACTTGCAGACTGGGGACAGTATCGGGACGGACGGGGACAAGCTGTGTGCGTTCGGGATGAGTCGCAAAAAGGGTCCCGTGACGTCCCCAGGCGATCCCCACGTTCTTAGGTGCTGCCGGCGCGCTTGCGGATCCGGGCCGTCAGGTCCTGGATCTGGTGGTAGACCTGTCGCTTCTCGGACAGTTGCCGGATGACCTTCTGGCAAGCGTGGAGCACCGTCGTGTGATCGCGCCCGCCGAACAGCTCACCGATCTTCGGCAATGAGAGATCCGTCAGGTCGCGCACGAGATACATGGCAATTTGCCTCGCCTGCACGATCGGCCGTGAGCGGTTTTGCGAGCGGAGGTCGTTGACGGTGACCCCGAAGTACGCAGCCGTTTCCGCCTGGATCGTGTCCGTGCGGACCGGCTCTGCTCCCGTCGTTGGAAAGAGGTGCGACAAGACTTCTTCGGCAAGATCGAGCGTCGCGGTCGTCTGATTGAGCGAAGCGTAGGCAATCACGCGGATCAGCGCACCCTCGAGCTCACGAATGTTCGACTCCACGCGTGACGCGATGTAGCTGAGGACGTCCTCACCCGCGGTGAGGTGATCCATTTCGGCCTTTTTGCGGAGAATCGCGATGCGCGTCTCGAGATCTGGAGGCTGAATGTCAGTGATTAATCCCCACTCGAAACGAGAGCGGAGACGGTCCTCGAGCGTCGCGATCTTCTTCGGCGGACGGTCCGACGAGATGACGATCTGCCGGTTGGCGTTGTGGAGTGCGTTGAATGTGTGGAAGAACTCCTCCTGCGTTCGCTCCTTGTTCTCCAAGAACTGGATGTCGTCGACGAGGAGCACGTCGCAGTCGCGGTAATGCCGTTGGAACGCGTCGGCGCGGTCGTCCTTGATTGCGTTGATGAAGTCGTTGGTGAACGTTTCCGAGCTCACGTACTTCACGCCGAGATGCGGATAGAGGTCACGGGAATGCTTTCCGATGGCGTGCAAAAGGTGGGTCTTCCCCAGCCCGGCGCCGCCGTAGATGAACAAGGGGTTGTACGCACTCGCGGGCGCCTCGGCGACCGCCATCGCCGCTGCGTGGGCGAAGCGGTTGGACGCGCCGATGACGAATGTCTCGAAGTTGTAGCGCGGGTTCAGCGATGCCTGTGGGCCGTCCCTTTGGACGTCGGGCTCCGGACGTGCCGGCGGGATGGTCAACGGGCCGGATCCATTGCCTCCAGTGAGAATCTCGAGCCTGAGCTCACGGCCGCAGGCCCGGCGCAAGGCGTCCTGAAGGAGGTTCGCGTAGCGGTGTTCGAGCCACTCCTTCGCGAACGAGTTCGGGGCCCTGAGCGTTATCGCGTCGTCGGTGAGGGCCAGTGGTTCGGTTTCTTCGAACCAGGCTCTGGACGCCGGGGTCGCCAGTCTGGCTTGCACATCCTCTACACAGCGCTGCCACACGGCGTGCACATCCGCAGCGACCATGGTCGTCCCGCTCAGATTGCCGGTCATCGGCCCTCCCCCAGCGCGTTCGGCGCCCCATCCACAGGGCCCTCCACAAGTGTGGAAACGTCCCCTGAACGTAAAAGCGCGGCCCGAAGGCCGCGTTGTAAGACGCATACTATTCCGCGCTCAGAGCACCTTGTCAATGGCCGAGGGCATACAGTCGCCGCCGGTCAACAACCGGTCTGATAGCCTGCATGTCTCCCGCGTCGGACTCGCGGAATCGAACATGAAAAGAACATTCCAGCCACACAACCGGCGCCGCCAGCGGCGTCACGGCTTCCGGAAGCGGATGCGCACTCCCGGCGGCCGAGCCGTCATCAGACGGCGTCGGGCCCGGGGCCGCAAGAGCCTCGCCGTCTAGCCCGCCCGGGCGCATGCGCAGCGAGAACCGCCTGCGTTCGCGTTCCCACGTCCGAACGGCGCTCCGAGAGGGCCGGCGCGTGACCCGCCCCGAGTTCGTCCTGTACCATTTCGCTCGGGAGGCGCCGGGTCCGGCGCGTGTTGCCCTGAGCGTGGGACGCCGAATCGGCGGCGCGGTGGTGCGAAATCGCGTGCGCCGGCTGCTCAGGGAAGCATTCCGGCCGCTCCTCCCGCGTCTTGTGACTTGTGACATCGTCGTCGTCGCCCGGCCCGACATCCTCGGAGCCGGGGTCGAAGACCTCGAGAAGGCCTTGGCCGACGTCGCAGCGCGAGCGGGACTGTTACTGACATAGGTTTAGAGAAGGCACCTCAAATGAGCTATCTGGCTCGCGCGCTCGTCGCGCCGATCCGGTTGTACCAGCGGCTGATCTCGCCGTTCCTCGGCGCTCGCTGCCGGTACGAGCCGTCCTGTTCCGAATACACGGCCCGTGCGATTCTTCGCCACGGACCGATCCGTGGGATCTACCTCGGCATACGGCGCCTGCTGCGCTGCCACCCGTGGAGCAGCGGCGGGTTCGACGACGTCCCCCAAGTCTTTTCCTGGCGGCCCTCAGCGCAGACGAGGCAGGCCGCTTGAACATCTGGGATCAGTTCCGCGGGTATTTCGCCGACGGCCTGCGCGCGCTCGCGGACGCGTTCAGCTTCCTCGGCAGCCACCGCTGGGCGGCGGCAGTCGTTGCACTGACACTGATCGTCAGAACGCTGGTCTTGCCGCTGGCGATCAAGCAGATCAGGTCGATGCGCGAGACGCAGCGACTCCAGCCCGAGCTCCAGAGGCTGCGTCAGAAATATCGCGACGACCGCCAGAAGATGACCCAGGAAACGATGGAGCTCTTCAAGCGGGAGGGCGTCAACCCGTACGCGTCCTGCCTCCCGATGGTCGCGCAGATGCCGATCTTCTTCGCGATGTTCTACACGATCCGCGACGAGCTCCCGAAGGTGGCGATGCCATTCCTCGGCCTCGGCGACCTCAAGACGAAAGCCAGCGGCTCTGCGGCGGGCATCGTCCTCCTCGCGATCATGACGCTCGCACAGCTCATATCGACACGCCAGCTCAACCCGGGCCAGACCGACCAGCAGCGACGCATGCAGATGTTCCTCCCGCTGCTGTTCATCGTCTTCATGATCAACTTCCCGACGGCGCTGGTTCTCTACTGGGCGACGCAAAGCACCTATCAGCTCGTCCAGCAAATCATCATGACGCGCAACATGCCGGATGCCGGCCTGAGGCTGCCGAAGATCTGGCCCTTCACGAAGTCCCAGGACAAGCGCAAGAAGACACCCGCCAAGACGCCGGCTGCGCCGGTGCAGGCGTCGATGCCGGTAGCCGGAGGATCGGGTCTGCATGATGCCGACGCCCGCCGCCAGTTGGCCGAGAAGCGGAAGCGCCGCCGGCGCAAGAAGAAGAAACGACGATAGGGCCAACCCGAAAGGGTCGAATGGGGGAGGAAACCACATGCCCTGGATCACCAAGGAAGGCCGCACGGTCGAGGAAGCCAAAGATGCCGCCGTTACCGCCGCCGGCCTGCCTGTGGACGACCTCGAAGTAGAGGTCGTCAGCGAAGGAGCAAAGGGCCTGTTCGGCTTGGGCGGCGAGCCCGCGGTCGTCCGCGTCCGGGCAAAAGACGAGGCCACGGACGTCCGTCACGCCTTCCGGGACGACATCACTCCGGATGCCACAGTCGCAGCGGAGCCGGTATCGGCCCCCGTCGAATCCCCGGTCACCGAGAGCGCCGATGAGGCGCCGTTGGAGGACGCCGCAGACAAGCTCTCGCTCTCCGAGCAGCAAGAGCAGGCGGCAGCACTGGGGGCCGAGATCGTCCGGGGAATCATCGACAAGATGGGGCTGGAGGGCGACATCAACACGCGCGTCGCCGGCGGAACCGTGTACGTCGAGGTCTTCGGCGAAGAGATGGGCATACTGATCGGACGTGGCGGAACGACGCTCGAGGCGCTCCAAGAGCTCGTTCGCGCCGGCGTTCAGCGCAGGCTGAAGACCCGGCAAGCGCTCGTCGTCGACGTCGAGGCCTATTGGGAGCGCCGCCGGACGACTCGCCGGCGCAACGGAGACGAGCGGCGGCGCGACGGCAACCGCCGGCCGCGCGGCGAGCGCCGGGGAGGCGGCAACCGCTAAGTCAGCTGCTGCTCGAGACGCTCGAGCCGGGCGTCGATGTCGGCGAGTTGCTCGGTGAGCTTGTCCAGCACCCGGTTGAGCCGCCGGTCCTGACCCGGCGCCGAGCGCGCCTGCGGAAAGCCCATTTGCTGCAAGACGTTCAGCCGGACGGCCTGCAGGCCGAGTCCGGCCTCGACGAGGAGACGGCACCCGACGTTCTCGCCTTCGCGGATGATGCCGAGCAGGATGTGCTCGGTTCCGATGTCGGCGTGGCCGAGCTCGAGCGCGGCCTCTTGCGCCTGATCGAGAGCGTGGGTGACTCGCGGCGTAAAGGGTAGCCGGAGCGTGTCGACCGGCGTGTCGACCGGCCCGGCGCCCGGGATGATCCGGTCCAGAGCGGCCCGTGCCGCGGGCAAGGTAAGGCCGCACGCGATCAGGGCGTGGGCGGCGATCCCCTCTTCCTCGGCGAGCAGGCCGAGGAGGAGGTGCTCGCAGCCGACGTAGGTGTGTCCCCGGCTGCGCGCCTCCTCCTGCGCGAGGACGAACGCCCTGCGCGCACGATCCGTCAGACGTTCGAACATGAAGGCCTCTCCTTCCCGACGACCCGGCTTCCGCTCTGGGTGGGTGGCAAGCCACGCCTCGATGGACTCTGCCGACCAGACCCTTCCGGATGCGAGCTCGGCTTCGGGCCGCGGAAAGTCCGGATACGCGGCGGAAAGCTGCGCGACGCGCTGTCTGGACACGCCGAGTAGCCGCGCAATCTCCGCGACGCCGACGAGGTGGCCAGACACCCGACCAGGATGTCACCGGAGTAGACGACCGTCAAGAGATAGCTATTGCCGTAGAAGCCGAGCGTAGGTCTGCTTCATCCGTTCGTAGCGCTCGGCCGCGTGCCCGTCGAGATCACGCGTGAGATAGCGATCCAGCAGCGGAATCAGGTGCCTGAGTGCCGGACCACGGACGAACCACTGGAAGTACGATCGGCCTGAGTGATGATACGGCCCGTAGAGCCGGGAGCCGGGAACGATCTCGACCAGTCGTTGAAAAAGAGTCTCATGGCGGATATGCATCCGGACGGTTATCGCCGGCTGCCTGCCGTCGCCGCCGAAGCTCCCCTCGCCGACGAGGACGCCGAGCAGAAATCCGATCTGGAGATCCGATGGACCTTCTTCGCCCGTCACCGATGCCTCCTGGGACCAGCCGGTGTTGTTACACCGTATGGTATCACGTGAAACATAACGAGCTTCTCAGCGGTCTCCAGGCGCTCAACCTGCCCTTCCCGATCGAGGAACGTCACATCGAGCGACTCTCGCGTCTGGACGAGCTCTTGGCGCAGCGAGCTGTCCCGAGAGGCCTCATGGGCGAGCATGAAATTGGAAGAATGCTGCCGAGGCATATTCTCGAATGCGCGGGGCTTCTCAGATGGATCGGCGTGCCTGCCGACTTCGTCGATGTTGGGTCCGGAGCCGGACTGCCCGGCCTGGTTCTGGGTTGCCTCGATGTTGGAAGTATTGTTCTTCTCGAGGCACAAGCCCGCCGTGCGGCCTTTCTTCGCGAAGCGGTCCATGAGCTCGGCTTGCCGGCGACCGTGATGCAGGCTCGTGCCGAAGACGTCGGCCGCGGTGTCGGCAGAGAGTCATTCGCGTACGCAACAAGTCGTGCTCTTGCCAGACCTACGGTTGCTTTGGAGCTTCTTCTGCCACTAGTGCGGCCGGGAGGCGCGGCTGTACTCCTGGTGGGCCCATCTGATTTCAAAGAATGGACACCTTGTGATTCCCGACAGGTGCACCGGGACGCACCAGTCGCGGGTGGCGACGATTTCTCTTCTGCCACGGAGGCGGAGAGCTCGTTGGATTCCAGGACAAATCGCGTGGACAAGCTCGCCGTCGTCAGCCACCGGCTGGGCGGCGCCGATCCGCAGCTCGCTCAATTTGCGGTCCAGGGTGTCGAAGAGTCAAGATGGGTGATGTTTGTGCCGAAAGTCCGGCCGACTCCCGATCGTTACCCTCGCCGTGCGGGCTCCATCAGGCGCCGGCCGCTCGGGTGATCTGTGACAGAAGTTAAGTATTGGGGTTAAAGGGGCTGTTGGTATGAGAGTGGCTGTTGCGAACCAGAAGGGCGGCGTCGGGAAGACCACGACGGCCATCAATCTGGCCGCCGGGCTCGCCAGCCTGGGTCGGCGAGTCCTGCTGGTCGATCTCGATCCGCAGGCGAACGCCACAACGGGCGTCGGCGTCGAGCACCGCGGCGTGGAGAAGTCGGTGTACGACTGCCTGGTCGGCGGAAACGACGCGCAGACGGTCATTCGGAAGACCGAGTACCCGAATCTCGAGCTGATTCCCGCGACGATCGACCTCGCGGGCGCGGAGCTCGAGCTCGTTTCGGCCATCGCGCGCGAGACGAAGCTCAAATCGGCCCTCGAGCGTCTGCACGGGTACGACGCGATCTTTATCGACTGCCCGCCGTCCCTCGGCTTGCTGACGGTCAACGCGATGACGGCTGCTGAGGCGATCCTCATCCCGATCCAGTGCGAGTACTACGCGCTGGAGGGCCTCAGCCAGCTGCTTCGCAACGTCGAGCTCATTCGAGCGAGCCTCAATCCGGGCCTGCAGATCGGCGGCATCGTGCTCACGATGTACGACGCCCGCACGAAGCTGTCGGAGGAAGTGGCCCGTGAGGTGCGCAAACACTTCGGCGACAAGGTATTCACGACGATCATCCCTCGCTCGGTCCGCCTGTCCGAGGCGCCGTCGTACGGACAGCCGGCGATCGCCTACGAGCCGTCCGCCCGCGGAGCTCGCGCATACATGTGGCTTGCCGAGGAGTTCGACCAGCGCGTGCTCGGCAACGGAAGCCAACCCCAAAGTGGCGGCGAGAGCGCGCCGCGTGAGGATGCAACCACTGTGAGTGATGTTCATGGGGAGGGAGCCGCATGACGCGCAAGGCAGGGCTCGGTCGTGGTCTCGGGGCTCTGCTCCCGGGCGCCGAGGAGACGGGGACCGAGCCGGGGGTGGGCCTCACCGAGATCTCGGTCGATGAGATCCACCCGAACCCGAGGCAGCCGCGGACGACCTTTCGCCAAGAGGATCTCGACGAGCTCGCCGCCTCGATTCAGGAGCAGGGCGTGCTCCAGCCCGTCGTCGTGCGTCCACGCGCGCAGGGCGGCTACGAGCTGCTCGTCGGCGAACGGCGGCTCCGCGCCTCGAAGCTGGCCGGCGCCCGGCAAGTCCCGGCGATCATCCGTCACGTCGATGACCGCCAGGCACTCGAGCAAGCGCTGGTCGAGAACGTGCAGCGGGCAGACCTCGGACCCCTCGAGGAGGGCCAGGCGTACCGAAACCTCGTCGATCTGTTCGAGCTCACGCAGGAGGAAGCGGCGCGTCGCGTCGGCAAAAGCCGCGTGCACATCACGAATACGCTGCGGTTGCTCGATCTGCCCGAAGAGATCAAGACACTCATCTCCGACGGCTCTCTGCAGGCGGGCCACGCACGGGCGTTGCTCGCGATCAAGGACTCGACCCGGCAGATCGCTACCGCCAGGCGCGCCGTCGAGCGCGGACTAACCGTCAGGCAGATCGAGGAGCTCGCGCGCGCGGACGGCGCCGAGTCGCCGCAAACGGAACGGGAGCCGCGCAAGCGTCGTCATCCGGACCTCGAAGAGTCGCTCAGCGATCACCTCGGAACGGAAGTGCGCATCGACTCGGGCCGGGGCCGGGGCAGAATCACGATCGCGTTCGGCTCACGCGACGATCTGCACAGGATCGTGGAGCTGTTGCTCGGTTACGAGTAACGCGGCAAGCAATTACGTAACTGCTTCCGCGGGGGGTTCGGGGGGCGCAGCGCGCGAAGCGCGCGTGAGCGCCCCAGCAATTTCGCAACTGCTTCCGCGGGGGGTTCGGGGGGCGCAGCGCGCGAAGCGCGCGTGAGCGAGCAATTTCGCAACTGCTTCCGCGGGGGGTTCGGGGGGCGCAGCGCGCGAAGCGCGCGTGAGCGCCCCCGATCTAACTGGGAGCGCGCGGGAGCGCGCAATTGCCCTACGTTCGTGCTGTTGGTGCTCGCGTGAGGGCCGCGTCGAGCACTTCGCCGACGAAGTCATCGAAGGCGACATCGCCCGCGCTCGCGGCAAACGGAAGGATCGACGTCTCCGTGAGTCCGGGGCACGTCTTCACGTCCAAGATCGCCGGGCCGTCGTCGGAGATTCGAAGATCGACGCGTCCAAAGTCACGCAACCCGAGCGCCCGAGCGGCACGCAGCGCGACGCCGCGCACCGAGTCGCCGTCGAAGTCTGTGGGACACACGAAGTCGAACGCTCCGGGACTCACTCGCGTCTCGAAGTCGAACACCTTGGACCGCGTTCTGATCTCGACGGCCGGAAGCGGCGCCAGGTCAGGACCGAAGAGCGCGATCGATACGTCCGTGCCGTGCACGAATTGCTCGAGCAGGATCCGGTCCCCGTGATTGAACGCCGTCAACGCAGCCGCGTTCAGCTCACCCGCGCTCTCGACGATCGTGATCCCCAGCCCGCTCCCCTGCGCCGACGGCTTCACGACGAGGGGGAAGCCGATGCGGGCCGCCGCACGCTTCAGCGCATTGCCCGCACCCATGTGCCGCACCGCGTCGGCCGAGAGCACGAAGGCGGCAGGCGTCGGCAGTCCGGCGTGGTTGAGCAAGCCCTTGGCCAGGCCCTTGTCGAAGCAGAATCGGCAGGTCAGCGGGGGTGAGCCCGTGTAAGGAAGGCCGAGCGCCTCGCACACGAGCTGGATCGTCCCGTCCTCGCCGTCGCGGCCGTGCAGCGCGACGAAGACGGCGTCGGCCGACTCGAGGTGTGCCGTGAGTCCCTCGTCGACATCGACTTCGTCGACGTCGTGACCGCGGTGGCGCAGAGCGGATGCGACGTGGTGACCGGAGCGGAGCGAGATCTCTCGCTCCAGCGAGCGCCCTCCCCGCACAACGACGATTCGCGCCAGTGTCAGTCCCCCAGCATGCCGCCGAGCCCGAAGGAGAGCTCCTCGGTGACGACGCGGCCGAGCCGTCGAATGCCTTCCTCAATCTCGGCGACCGATGGATACGAGAAGTTCAACCGCATCGAGTTCAGACCGTCGCTCTTACGCGGGTAGAAACCCGTTCCCGGCACGTACGCGACGCCCGACTCGAGCGCGCGCGCGAGCATCGACTTGGTATCCATCGTGGAGGGGAGCGTCACCCAGAGGAACAGCCCGCCCTGCGGAACGCTGACGCGGATCTCCTTCGGGAAGTGATGCTCGATCGCGTCGAGCATCGTGTCGCGGCGCTCTTTGTAGACCTTGCGTATGAGCTCGAGATCCTCGGCGACGTATGGTGAGCTCAGGTATTCGGCCGCCACGAGTTGTGTGAACGGCGACGAGCACAAGTCGGCCGCTTCTTTCGCAAGGACGAGGCGATCGCGCACAGGCTCCGGAGCAAGAACCCATCCCGTCCGGATTCCCGGCGAGAAGACTTTCGAGAGGGTGCCGAGATAGATGATGCCGGTGTCGGTGAGCGCGCGAAGCGGCGGGACCGGATCACCCTCGAAGCGAATTTGTGCGTACGGGTCGTCCTCGACGATGAGGACGTCGTGCCGATGGCAGATCTCGATGATCTGCGGCCGCCGTTGCGCCGACAACGTGTACCCACTCGGGTTCTGGAAGGTGGGGACCAGATAGAGGAACTTCGCGCGTCGTCCTTGCGCCGCAACGCTGGCGAGTGTCTCGTCGAGACTCTCGGGGATGATCCCATCCTCGTCGGTCGCGACGGATTGCAGCTCGGCCTGAAACGAGGAGAACGCGCCGATCGCCCCCACATACGTCGGTGCTTCGGTGAGGATGAGATCGCCCGGCTCGCAGAAGACTTTCGCCATGAACTCGAGCGCTTGCTGCGCGCCGTTCGTGATCACGAGCTGATGCGGCTCGGCCTCGATGTGCTGCGTAGCCATGAGCTCCACGAGCTGCTCGCGCAGCACGTTGTGACCGCCGGCGGCGCCGTACCCAAGCGCGCCGCTCGGGTCG
>DASQWC010000027.1:0-24033 GCA_035640475.1 Actinomycetota bacterium
TGCGTCTAGCGCCAATCCCAAGGCGCTCCCAATGAGCACTCCATCGGCTCTCATGACCGTCCAGGTGAAGGAGATCGAGAGTCTGTCCGGTCCTTCGCCAACGGGTACGAAAGGGTCTGCGACAAACCGCAGCACGACGACGAAGACGGCCGCACCGACGCATGACCACGCCAAGAAACGCCATGACTTTCCCCGGCGAAGACCGTGGACAAGCACGCTGGGCCAGATGATGTAGTACTGCTCCTCGAGCGCGAGTGACCACGTGTGGCTAAGCAGATTCGGGCCGAGGAACGGGATGAACCAATTGCCGACGTACAGAAGGACAAGGGCCGACAGAACGGCATATGGGAGACCGCTGGAATTGAAGCCCTCCCAGGTCCAGCTGATAGCTCCGACGATCAAAATGAGGAGAAGAAGTGCCGGTATCAGGCGCAGGATTCGGCGCGCGTAGAACGCCTTGAGGTCGACCCGGTCGGTTGCTCTGATCTCACGGAGAAGGAGCGTGGTGATCAGATAGCCGCTCAGAACGAAGAAGGCATCTACACCGAGCGCCATCGCAGCGAGCCACCGCGCACGGTTCTCGATGCCAAGCAGAATCGCCGTGTGCGAGAACATGACCCCCAACACCGCCAGCGCTCGGATGCCGTCGAGCTCGGGACGGTAAGGCAACAGCGGCGAATCACCGCGGCGCGCGGCGGGTTGCTCCGCAACCGGCGCGGCGCACGCGTCGCAGAATCGAAACCCGGCATCGAGGTGCCGGCCGCACGCACGACAGACAGCAGTTGTCATCCTGGCATCAGGCCGTCATCAACGGCGACGGTGCTTGGTCAGAAGTATGCGCGGCTCAGCGTTTCGGCCACGCAGGCCGGCTTTTCCTCACCGTCGATCTCGACCGTGACCTCGACCTTCATCTGAATGAAGCCGTCGCCCTCCGTCACGTCGACGAGCCTGCGGCGCGCACGCACCTTCGAGCCGACCTTCACCGGCGTGATGAAGCGCACGCGGTCGAGGCCGTAGTTGATGCCCATCTTCGCGCCGCTCACGGGCAGACCGCCGCCGCCGAGCGACGGGATCAGCGAGAGCGTGAGATAGCCGTGAGCGATGGTCGTCCCGAACGGGCCTTGCGCAGCGCGTTCTGGATCGACGTGGATCCATTGGTGGTCGCCGGTGGCGTCCGCGAAGAGGTTGATGCGGTCCTGTGTGACCTCCAGCCAGTCTCCGACGCCGAGCTCCGTGCCGATGAGATTGCGTACTTCGTCGGTTACAAGCGTCATGCGATCCTCCTTGTCGTCTTCAGCCTGCGCATACTCATCACGTGAGTCCAATCGTCGTTGCGCACGCGGGCGGCTCGGGACATGCGCCGGCCAACACGCTCGGCGCGTATCGCCGAGCACACGACAGGTGGCCCGGCGTGTGGATGGAGTTCGACGGGCAATACGCGTCGGACGGCGAGCTCATGGCCGTCCACGACGAGACGCTCGACCGGACGACCGACTGGAGCGGGTTCGTCGCCGACCGGACGTCTGACGAGCTCCGGCAGTGCAACGCGGCTGCCGAGTTGCCCGATTGGGGATTCGAGCCAGTGCCGCGCGTCCGCGACATCCTCACGGAGGGCCGCGACGTCGGATGGAAACTGATCTGCGAGATCAAGAACATTCCCGGACAACGGAGTTTTGATGCGTCGGGAGAACGCTACGGCGAGACGCTCGTTGAGCTCGTGACGGAAACAAACTTCCCGCTCGACCGGCTCGTGATGATCTGCTTCTGGGCCCCCACACTCCACGCCGTGAAGAAACGGAATGGAGATATCGCGCTGGGCTACCTCAGCGTTCCCGACCTTCCAGCCGGTATGGGACTGACCGCGGAGCAGAATCTCGACGTATGCCGCCGGCACGGATTCCACGTCGCCGCGCCGCGTCACTCGACGCCCGATCTCGACGCGGGCCTCGTGCAGCGCGCGCACGATGACGGCATCCAAGTCCACGTCTGGACGACGAACGAGCTCCCAGACATCGAGCGCGCGATCGGACACGGTCTCGACGGCATCACATCCGACTATCCCGACCGCGTGTTCGCGGCGCTCGGTTAATCCGAGGAGTTCGGCGGCGTTGCGAGCTTGATCTGCTCGGCGGTCGGCGGCGCGGGGTTCCGAACCGCGTCCGGAAGCAGCTCGGTGATGCGGTCGAGCACCCGCTGCGTCAGCTCGTGATATGCCACGCTGCCGGCCGTTTGCCCGGGCGGAACCTTGAGATACATCGGCTCGCCGACCTTCGCGTACACCGGCTTGCGTGCGACGAGATCACCGATCTTCGGAATCCGATGGCTGCGCGGCCAGATCTTCTCGGTTCCCCACAGAGCGATCGGCACAACGGGTGCCTCCGTCGCAATCGCGAGGCGCGCGACGCCGGTACGTCCCTTCAGCCTCGGCTCGAAGAACGCCTCGCCGCGAGGGATCGTCCCCTGCGGGAAGATGCCGATCGCCTCACCGCGTTCGAGCGCCTCGATCGCGAGCTTCAGCGGCGTCAGATCGCCGGTTCCACGTTCCACGCGGATCTGCCCGAGCGCTCGCATGAGCTGACCGGCAACCGGGACGTCGAAGACTTCCTTCTTGCCCAGGTATCTCGGTTTGCGGCCGCGACGGAACGCGACCCCCGTCAGGACGACCGAGTCGAGATAGGACCGGTGATTCGCCGCGAGGATGACGGGGCCCTCGCGGGGAATGAGCTGTACGCCCTCGACGACGATGTTGACGGGAGCGAGCAGCGGATGGCCGAGCGGGCGAAGGAGGTCGAACGGCTCAAGGGCGACTTTTGGGAGGCCGGTCCTGTTCCGGAAGCCGAGCACCGGCCATCCCTTGCGGACCGCAAAAGCCCGGAGCAACGGGTCGGGGTTGACGACTCGCGGATACCCGACCATCTCGAGCAACGGCCGGTCGTAATAGCTGTCCGAATACGCATAGCTCTCGTCGAGGTCGATCTTCTCTGCTTCGCAAAACTCGCGAACGGCTTCGGCCTTGTCCGGGCCCCAGAGCCACTTGCCGATGAGGTTGCCGGTGAATAGTCCCTCTTCCTCTTCGTACTCGGTCGCCAGCAACCGGTCCACGCCGAGTCGATCGGCGAGCGGCTCGACAATGTCTCGACCCGTGCTCGTCGCAATGACGACGAGATGGCCGTCGGCCTTGTGGCGCTCGATGAGCGTTCGCGCTTCTTGGTAGACGGCGGCGTCCAGCTTGTCGACAGAACGCTCGGCCGCCTCGCGCAGGTCCTGCCGGGACCACCCGGCAACACGTGACAGAGAGCGCCTCGTGAGCTGCATCCCGATCCACGTTTCGCCGATGAGCCGGTAAAAACGACGGCCGAAATCAGCGAGTGTCTGCTCGCGATCGGTGATCAGGCCGCGCTCTTTCATGGCATCCATGATCAGAAGGCCAGACGAATCGCCGAGAAGCGTGCGATCGAGGTCGAAGAACGCGGCTCGCTTCGTCACAGGCATCAATGCTCCCATAGACTCCGATTCCATATGGCCGGACCACTGGAAGGTATCCGCGTTTTAGATTTTTCACGCCTTGCGCCGGGTCCGTACGGCGCGATGATCCTCGCCGACATGGGAGCCGAGGTGATCCGTGTCGATCGCGCGCCCCTCGGCACCGATCCCGGCGGCGCGTTCGGCGACGTGCTCGGGCGGGGCAAGCGCTCGATCGGCCTCGATCTCAAGAAGCCGCAGGGGGTCGATGTCGCACTGAAGATCCTCGAAGGATGCGACGTCCTTGTCGAAGGCTTCCGTCCCGGCGTGATGGAGCGACTCGGACTCGGCCCGGACGAAGTCCTCGCGCGCAACCCGCGCATCATCTACGCGCGCGTCACCGGGTGGGGACAATTGGGCCCCCTCGCCCTCGAAGCGGGACACGACATCAACTACATCGCCGTCTCCGGCGTGCTCCACGCGATTGGGCGCCGTGACGAACGTCCGCTCCCGCCGATCAACATCATCGGCGACTTCGCCGGCGGCGGGATGCTTACCGCGCTCGGCGTCGCTCTCGCGTTGTACGAGCGCGAGCGCTCGGGCAAGGGACAGGTCGTCGACGCTGCCATGGTCGACGGCGCGGCGAACCTCATGTCGTTTCTCGCATCGGCCTTCCAGGCCAATCTCTGGGGGCCGCGCGGTACGAACCTGATCGACACGGGTGCGCACTTCTACGAGGTGTATGAAACCTCCGACGGGAAGTACATGTCGGTCGGTGCGATCGAGCCGCAGTTCTACGCAGAGTTCGTCGACGGCATCGGCGTGAAAGACGACCCCGACTTCCAGCGCCAGCACGACCAGTCGCGCTGGCCCGAGCTCAAGGACCGCGTAGCCGGGATCTTCAAGACGAAGACGCGGGACGAGTGGACGACGATCTTCAAGGGACGCGACGCGTGCACCTATCCCGTTCTTTCGCCACAGGAGGCGCCGACGCACCCGTTCAATGCAGAACGCAACACACACGTCAAAGGTGCGTTCGACGTCATGCAGCCGGCGCCGGCACCGCGCTTGTCGCGCACACCGGGCGCCGTACAGGCCGGACCACCGAACCCCGGCCAGCACACACGCGAAGTCCTGAAGGAAGCCGGTTACACCGACGACGAGATCGACAAGCTCGCCGCCGACCAGGCCATCGGGCTCCCAGAAGACGCGTGATCGACACGGTCGGTCTGCTGCAGCGACTGTCGGAGGCTTTTGGGCCGTCCGGATTCGAGGACGACGTCCGCGACATCATCACGGAAGTCGTCACGCCGCTCGTTGACGACATTCACGTCGATCCACTCGGCAACGTCCTCGCCACAAGACGCGGACGGCGCGAAGACGTCCTGATGCTCGACGCCCACATGGACGAGGTCGGGTTCCTCGTCTCCTACGTGGAGGAGAGCGGATTTCTTCGGCTATCGCCGCTCGGCGGCTGGGACGCACGCGTGCTCCCCGCGCATGCGGTCACGGTCGCCGGTCGCGACGGCGGGCGCGTTCGCGGCGTCGTCGGGACGCTGCCGCCGCACGTCACGCAGGAGTCGGAACGCTCGAAGGCATTCAAGCTCGAGGATCTGTTCGTCGACATCGGCGCGACATCGAGAGCCGAGGCCGAAGCGATGGGCGTCGAAGTCGGTTGCGCGTGCGTGCCCGGCTATCCGTTCGAGCGCCTCGACGACGACCTCGTCATGGGCAAGGCCTTCGACGATCGAGCCGGGTGCACGGTCGCGATCGGCGCGCTCGACGCGCTCGGAGAGACGGAGCCTGAGCTAACGCTCGTCTTCGCGTTCACAATCTCCGAGGAGCTCGGCCTCCGCGGCGCGCGGACCGCGGCGCAGCAATTGCAGCCGCGCATCGCACTCGCGCTTGAAGGAACGACGGCTGTGGACGTTCCCGGTGTGACCGGTGCCCGTAAGCTCGCGTCGATGGGCGCCGGACCCACAGTCACGATCGCCGACCGCTCGATCATCGCGTCGCGCGCGGTCGTCACGCTGCTCGAAGAGACTGCGTCCAAGAACGGCATCCCGTTCCAGCGCAAGCTCCCCGGCGGCGGCGGAACCGATGCCGGGGCGATCCAGACGGCGGGTGCCGGCGCGCTCGTCGGCGTCGTCTCCGTCCCCTGCCGCTACATCCACGCGCCGTTGTCGCTGGTCAGGCCGTCCGATGTCGACGCCGCGATTCGGCTAGTCACAGGGTTCGTGGAAGGTGCCGCTTCACTCGTCACCGCGGCGTCATAGGCTGTCGCCGATGGATCTCAGGGCGGCACGGCGGGCGAGGCGCGAGGCGATCCAGGCCGATCTGTCGCAGGTGTACTCCGACGAGGAGGCCTGTCCGCCGGAATGGCTCGACCTCCTCACACAAATCCGGGAGGAGTCGGTCGCAATTCAGGACGAGATCTCGCGCGAGACCCGCCGCTTCGTCGACGAACCGGACATCAAAGGAGCGCTCGAGCGACGCACGCGTGTCGGCACGCAGCTGCGGGAACGTATCGCCGTCTTGAACACGAAGGTGCGACGGCTCAACTTGATCGCGCCACACCAACGTTTCACTCGAGCGTCGCTGAACGCCGACGAGATCCTCCGGCCGCTGTACCGCTCGGCCCGGAACCTCGGCAGCTAGCGGCTGCGGCGTCCGGACCGGCGATTCACCGCACGCATGAGCTGCGCCTTGGTCATCGTCGACCGGCCGGGAATATTCATGTCCTTGGCTTCTTCGTAGAGCTGATCGCGCGTTCGGCCACCGGACCCGGAGTGCGAACGCAAACCCCCGCGCCGTCCCGAAGAGATGTCTCGCCGCGACAAGCGTGAAGACGTTCGCGCTTCACCCTTCCGAGCGCGTTCCTTGTTGACCGTTCGCGCCGCGATCTCTTCGGCCGTTTCCTCTGATCGACCGCGCCGTTTCAGCGCACCCTTGATGTGCTTGTACTGACGCTCTCGCTTTCTCGACCACGCTTTCTGCGGCACGGCTAGTTCCTGTTCTGATCCACGCGGTCGATCAGTCCGCGAAGCTTGCTCTCGACGGCGTCAATCGACTCGCCGGTCTTCTCCTTGATGGTTCCGACGAGGCGATCGAACTTGCCCTCAGTCCGGTCGAGATCGTCATCGGTCAAGTCGCCCCATGCTTCTTTCACGCGACCTTTGACCTTGTCCCATTGGCCCTGCGCTTTGAGATCCACGGACACCTCCTCCTCTGTCGTCTCGACAAAGGCGGGTACCCGGCGGGAATCAGGCGAAAACGCTAGGAAATGCCCGGCGTTCCGGGCGGGACGCGCCCGACGGCGCCTTCGACACGGGGGCCGGGAACGCCGTGGAACGTGTAGCGCACAGGCTCACGTCCGGGCTGGATGCACCAAGCATCTCCGGATCTTCCACTGTCGATCGCCTGCACGCACGCCTCGGCGATCGCCGACGGCGGGATCAGCGGGAAGTTTGCCGCCTTCAGCATCTCGACGGCCTCCTCGCCGACGAGCGGAGTCTCGGTGATGCCGGGACAGATCGCGTTGATCGTAATGCCGCGCTCAGGCAGGGTCAGACCGAGCCCGCGCACCAGCCCGATGACTGCGTGCTTCGTCAGCGCGTAGACCGGATCTCCGGCATACGCGACGAGGCCGGCGAGCGACGCCGTCGCAAGGATCGATCCTCCGCCGGGCGTCATTGCACGAATGGCTTCGCGAACGCCGAACACGACGCCGTTCACGTTGATGTTGAGGATCCGGAAGTACTGCTCGTCTGTGAGGTCGGCGAAGTCCGGTTGCTGCGTCGTGACGCCGGCATTCATGTACGCAACGTCGATCCCACCCATCGCTTGAGACGCCTCACGAAACGCCTCGGCGACTTGGATCGAGTCGGAGGCATCCGCGCGAACGAAATCGACACCGAGCTCGCCGGCGACCTCCTTTCCGGCCTTCTCGTTGAAGTCGACGATTGTGACCGCCGCGCCTTCCTCGACGAAGCGCTGGGCCGTCGCCTTCCCGATTCCGGATGCGCCGCCCGTAATGAGTGCCCGACGGGCCTCAAGCTTTCCCATTCCGCCCCCTCGCTTCGCGCTCTATGCAGCAGCGACGATATCCTCGCGCCTTCGCCGGAGAACAAATCAGGGGGAATCGTGCCGGACATTCTCGATCTGCACGCGCAGGCGAATCCCGACAAGGTCGCGTTGATCCACGGCGACAAGACATGGACATTCGCCGAGCACAACGCACGAGCGAACGCGCTGGCCCGCGGGATCCGCAGCCTCGGGATCGCTCCCGGCGACAAGGGAGTCTGGGTCGGACCAAACCACGAGAAAGTCGTTCTCTGGGGACATGCCGCGCGCAAGGCGCAACTCATCTCGGTGCCCTTGAGCTACCGGTTCACGCCCGTCGAGATGGAGTACATCCTTACGAACTCCGATGCCACGGTCGTTTTCTGCGACCCCGACTCTCTCGAGACGATGCAGAGCATCAGGCCGCCGAACGTTCGCGAGATCGTCGACTACCAACGCGCCGAGCAGCTGATCGCGGCGAACTCCGGCGACGCGCTCGAGGAGCTCGAACAAGCCGAATCGCTCGGCTCCTCGATGATCTACACGTCTGGGACGACGGGAAAGCCGAAGGGCGCGCTCCGTTCCGGGAACGATCCGGCGCTGGTCGCGATTCTCGTCCGGGAGATCCGCTACTCATCCGACGACGTCCATATCACAACCGGACCGCTGTATCACTCCGGCCCGTTGGGGTTCTCGGGACTCACGCACGCGCTCGGCGGCACGATCGTGATCCTCCCCAAGTTCGACGCGCTCGAGTGGCTGCGGCTCGTCGACGAACACAAGGTCACGGCGACGTTCACCGCACCGACGCAGCTGAAGCGCATCGTGAACTTGCCCGAAGAGATCCGGAGCCGCTACGAGACGTCGAGCCTGCGCTCCGTTATCGCAAATGCCGCTCCCGTTCCCTTTGCGCTGAAGAAGCAATGGATCGAGACGTTCGGCGAAGGGCATCTCTTCGAGGTGTACGGCTCGACCGAGCTCGGCGTCGACACCATCATCAAACCCGAGGACCAGCTCCGGAAGCCGGGCTCGTGCGGCACACCGTGGGGCGGCATCGAGATCCGTCTGATCCGCGAGGACGGCACCGACGCGCCGATCGGGGAACCGGGTGTGATGTGGATCCGCTCGCCCGGCACGTTCGACGAGTACTACAAGGCGCCGGAGAAGACCGAGGAGACCAAGCTGGAGGACGACCCGTCGTGGCGCACCGTCGGTGACATCGCCTATCGGGACGACGAAGGCTTCTACTACATCTGCGATCGCCGCTCCGACATGATCATCTCCGGCGGCATGAACATCTATCCCGCCGAGATCGAGGCCGTCTTGCACTCACATCCGGCCGTGATGGACGCCGGTGTGTTCGGCATTCCGTCCGAGGAGTGGGGCGAGCATGTGCACGCCGTCGTCCAACTCAAGGAAGGAAGCTCGGTCTCGACGGAGGAGCTCGATGCGCTCTGTCGAGAACACCTCGCCGGCTACAAGGTGCCCAGATCGTTCGAGTTCCGCGACCAGCTCCCGCGCACCGAGTCGGGCAAGCTCAGCAAGAAAAAGCTGCGCGACGAGTTCTGGAAGGACCAGGCCAGCCGCGTCTGACGCCGCTCACTGCGGCTCGGGCGAGGGGCTGGCTGTGACCAGCCGGAACGGCGTCGGACTCGGCGTCGGCGGCGGGGTCGTGGGCGCGGCCGTCGGCGGCGCCGTCGTGCGCGGTGGTTCGGTCGTCTGCGCCGGCGTGGGCGTCGGCGACGCGGTCGGCGTCGGCGTCGGCTGGTTCTCGCAGTTCGGCGGGCAACGCGGCGGCTTCAGCGGGTTCGAGCAAGTGCACTTGGCCACGACGCGCTGCTGTTGCGGGTCGTACCAGACCGGCGTCCCGGGCCCGAGGACGGACTGGACGGCAAAGGGACACTTCCCGTCTTCGAAGCAGCCGTAGTTGGTCACGGCCAGCAGTGTCGTTGTGATCCTCGTCTCCAGGCGGTCGACGAAGGACTCGAACTGGTCTTCGGTGATGGCCTGTAGATCGAGCCACGCGTCGAAGACCTTGCGGGGACGGGCGCGGAGAAATCGCTTCAACGACTCCTTGTCGCATTCCTCCGTTTGTGCGTTGTAGGTGGAACCGGTGAAGGCCGCGCGCGCGATGGGAAAACCCGAAGACGCCGTCTCGTAGAGCACGAGGTTCTCGTCGGGAATGCCTTCGTCGTCCTGACCGACGAATTGTGCGATGGCGAAACCGCCGCCGAGACCGAGGAGCAGGACGAGAGCGTAGATGAGCCCTTGACGGCCGCGTGACGGCGGGCCTCCCGGAGGCTCGAGATACATCGTCTGCGTCGCCCCTCCACCACCGCCGCCTCCGCCACGGGAGCCGAATGCGACTGTCTCGTCGTCGGGTCGTCTCGACACGCTCGTGACCTCCGGGGTCTACGTCTCGCTGACGTCGATCACTATGCGCGAAGGATCGTCGAGCGTAAAGACCGTGAACTTGTGCTCTTCGTCGACCGCGACGATCCACTCGAACACGGCTTCGAAGTCACAGATGACACGCAGGTGCTTCAAGACCTTCCCACCAACCTCGATGTCCCGCGGACCTGTGTAGGTTTGCGGCGCGTCCGGCTTGGAAAGGTCGGCGCTTCCGGACGGCTCGAGGCGCACAGACAAGTACGCCGTGGCATCCCACGAGTCGGTCGCGACCGGCTCTCCCGAACCGCATTCGGAGAATGGGCCATCGACATACCGAACGAGATAGCCGGGTGTGTGATCGGCAAATGCAAAGACAACTCGAGGACATCCCTCATCCGAGCGCTGGCTGTAGCGAAGCTCCCTGAGGGGCGCCGCCTCCGGCATCGTGTCGCTTCGCTTCGGGTCGAGGGTGCCGTCCGCGATCGAACAGGGCGTAGGAGCGGGCGTAGCCGTCGCCGGCCTGTCGGTCGCCGCGTTCTGGTTGTCGCCGCCGTCACACGCCGTAAAGGCAAAGACGAGGACGCAGCCGGCGGCTGCTAGCCGCCGGAGCATCTACCCCGCCCTCTGCAACGCCTCCACGTGTGCATCGAAGTCCTCTTTTCCCCACAAAACGAATCGAACCACTTGAAGCGATCGAAGTGTGTTCGCATGCTTGTGGAGCGCTTGTAGTGCGACGTCCGCGGCCTCTTCGACCGGGTATCCGAAGATACCGGTAGAAACGGCCGGTGTCGCTAAACTTCGCAACTTTCGCTCCTCTGCACGCGCGCACATCTCGCGATAGCAGGACGCCAGTTCGCCCGGCGGATCCGCCGACGAACGATAGACGGGACCGAGCACATGGATGCACCACGGATTTGGAAGGCCGTGTCCGCTCGTGATGACTGCTTGTCCCGTGCGAAGTGGAGCAAGCGGACGGCACTCCTCGTAGAGCCCGGGACCGGCTACACGATGAATCGCTCCCGCGACGCCGCCGCCCGGCGCAAGCTCGGCGTTGGCCGCGTTGACGACGGCGTCGACGTCCGGCTGGCTCGTGATATCTCCCTGCGCGCACTCCACGACGAGAGATCCGAACGTGCGGGTTGCCGCGCCGCCGGCGGCCGTCATCGACTACAGACCGTCGAAGGCGTCGTCGAGGAGCTCTTCTTGCTCCTGGTCGTGCACGGTCTTGCTGCCGGCAGCCGGCGATCCGCTCTCCGGACGCGAGACGAGCTCGACGTCCCGCCGCTGGTGCTGCAAGTGCGTGAAAACGAACGCCCAGGCGCCCATGTTCTCGGGCTCTTCCTGTACCCAGTACACCTCGGCGTCCTTCGGGTAGCGGCCGAGCTCCTCGTCGATGGCCGAATGTGGGAACGGATACAGCTGCTCGAGGCGAACGATCGCGACATTGCCAAGCCCGCGCGCGTCGCGGCTCTCCATCAAATCGACGGCGACCTTGCCCGTGCACACGAGCACGCGCTTCACGCCGGCCGGATCCGGCGCTGCTGGATCGGCGAGCACCTCCTCGAACGAGCCGTCCGTCAGCTCGTCGGGAGCGCTCTTCGCACGGGAGTGTCGAAGCAACGACTTCGGCGTGAAGACGATCAGCGGCGTCGGCCTCTCCGCGTGCACCTGGCGTCGCAACAAGTGGAAGTACTGAGCGGCCGTCGTCGGATACGTGACTTGAATGTTGTCCCCGGCGCACGCCGTCAAGAACCGCTCGATGCGTGCGCTCGAGTGCTCGGGTCCCTGTCCTTCGAATGCGTGCGGAAGTAGGAGCGTGACGCCGCATCGCTGGTTCCATTTGTCTTCCGAGGCGACGATGTACTGGTCGAGAACGATCTGCGCTCCGTTGACGAAGTCACCAAATTGCGCTTCCCACATCACGAGGGCATCGGGATTCCCGACCGAATAGCCGTATTCGAAGCCCAGCGCCGCGTACTCCGACAGCAGCGAGTCGAAGATGAGGAACAGCCAGCTTCCATCCGGTGCGAGCGAAGCGATCGGTGTGTACTCGTTCCCCGTGCGATGGTCGATGAGCACAGAGTGCCGCTGGCTGAACGTGCCGCGCCGCGAGTCCTGACCGGAAAGCCGGACGCGCCGCCCTTCCAGCACCAACGAACCCCACGCGAGCGACTCCGCGAGGGCCCAGTCGACCTCACCGTTTCGGTAATGCTCGAAGGTGCGCTCTCTGATCTTTCGCAACTTCGGGTGCGGCTCGAAGCCCTCGGGGTAGGACTCCAGCGCCTCGATGACGCGGTCGAGGGTCGAACGCTGGACGCCGGTCGGAATATGGGCCTTGACGCCCGTCGGCGGTAGCGGCGGCTTCGCCTTCACCCCAGTTCCGGTCGCTGCGGCGCGCGTCTCCTCGAGCGCACCCTCCAGCTTCTGCCGGAAGTCCTCGAGCGCCGCCTCGGCTTCCTCGAGGGTGATGTCGCCCCGGTTGACCAGGGCCTCGGTGTAGAGCTTGCGTACGGATCTGTGCTCGTCGATGCGCGAGTACATCAGCGGCTGCGTGAAGGCCGGCTCATCAGTCTCGTTGTGGCCCCAGCGCCTGTAGCACTGCATGTCGATCACAACGTCCTTGTGGAAGGCCTGGCGGTAGGCGAAAGCCAGACGGGTGACCCAGATGCACGCCTCCGGATCGTCGCCGTTCACGTGAAAGATCGGAGCCTGGATCATCTTCGCGACGTCGGTGGCGTAGACGCTCGAGCGTGTCGACTCCGGACCGGCCGTGAACCCGATGAGGTTGTTCACGACGACGTGGACCGTGCCACCCGTCCGGTAGCCGCGGAGCTGGGACAAGTTCAGTGTCTCCTGCACGACGCCTTGTCCCGCAAAGGCCGCGTCGCCGTGCACAAGGATCGGCAGCACCGTGTCGTGCCGGTTGTCGCCGCTGATGGCGTCCTGCTTCGCGCGCGTGACTCCCTCCACAACGGGATTGACCGCCTCGAGGTGCGACGGATTCGATGCAAGAGAAAGTGCGATCTGGTTGCCGTCCGGAGACGTATGTGTTCCGACGGCGCCGAGGTGGTACTTCACGTCACCAGACCCCTGTGTCGTCTCCGGGTCGATATCGCCTTCGAACCCGCGGAAGATCTGTCCGTACGGCTTGCCGACCACGTTCGCGAGCACGTTGAGGCGTCCGCGGTGCGCCATTCCGAGCACGGCTTCCTGCATGCCGGCTGCTGAGGCATCGTCGAGGAGTGCGAGCAACATCGGGATGAGACTCTCGGCTCCCTCGAGTGAGAACCGCTTGTGTCCGACGTACTTCGTGTGCAGGAACCGCTCGAAGGCTTCGGCCGCGTTCAGCCGGTCGAGCAGAACGAGTTTCTCGTCGCGGCCGAACTCGCGCTCCGCGCCTTCGACGCGATCCTGGATCCAGCGCTTCTCGTCGGGTGACTGGATGTGCATGTACTCGACGCCGACCGTCCCGCAGTACGAAGCGCGGAGAACGTCCAAGATCTTGCGCAAGCTCGAGCGCTCCTTGCCGCCGAGCCCTCCGGTGAGGAACTCGCGATCGTTGTCCCAGACACCGAGCCCGTAGTAAGCCGGATCCAGCTCGACGTGATGACGCGCCTCACGAACGAGCGGGTTGAGGTCGGCGATCAAATGACCGCGGACCCGGTACATGTTGATCAGCTGGAGAACGCGCGCGGCCTTCGCGACGACGGCGTCGGTTCCCGCAGCACCGACGATGCCGCCGGTGTCCTTCGACCACCGAACCGGCTCGTATGGGATGTCGAGTGACGTGAACAGCTCCTCGTAGAAGCGGTCGTCTCCGCTTAGAAGCTTGTCGACGGTGTCGAGAAACTCCCCGGATTCGGCGCCCTGGATGATCCGGTGGTCGTACGTCGACGTCAGCGTGACGACCTTCCCAACACCGAGCGCGGCGAGGCTCGCCGGATCGGTCCCCTTGAACTCGGTCGGGTAGTCGATGGCGCCGGCGCCGATGATCGCGCCCTGCCCCGCCTGGAGTCGCGGCACGGACAGAACCGTGCCGATCATCCCGGGGTTGGTCAGGGTGACGGTCGTCCCGGCGAAGTCGTCCGGGCCGATCTTGCCCGACCGAACCTTGCGGATCACGTCCTCATAGGCGGCGTGGAAGCCGGCGAAATCGAGCGTGTCGGCTTCCTTGATGTTCGGCACGAGGAGCGTGCGGGAGCCGTCCTTGCGCTGGAGGTCGACGGCCAGGCCGAGATGGACGTTCTTGTGCCGGACGACGTGCGGCTTGCCGTCGATCTCCTGGTAGGAGGAATTGAGGGCCGGGACGGCCTGGAGCGCCTTCACGATCGCCCAGCCGATCAGGTGCGTGAAGCTCACCTTCCCGCCGCGCCCGCGCGCCAGGTAGTCGTTGATGATCCGGCGGTTCTCCTCGAGAAGCTTGGCCGGGACCGTCCGGACCGATGTCGCCGTCGGGACGGCGAGCGAGGCCTCCATGTTCTGGACGATCACGGCCGCCGCCCCGCGCAAGGGGGCCGCGTCCGGGATCTCGGGGGCCGGAGCCGGGGCCTGCGTATCTCGGCCCCCGTCTGCCTCTTTTATCTGGCGTGGATGAGGTTCATCTGGCATTCCAGTCCGAGGGGACGGCTTCGCCGCATCCTTCTGAGGGAGCGGCTTCGCCGCATCCTGCGGGCGGGCAGCGGGCTCCCCACGAGGACGGTAGTCCTCGAAGAACTCGCGCCAGCTCGCGGAGACCGAGGACGGGTCCTCGCGAAACTGCCGGTACATCTCATCGACGAGCCAGTCGTTGGGCCCTGACTGAGAGTCGCTCACGATCCCATCGTAGTGCGACGGCGATCGAGGCCCCTACCAAGAAGGAGTTGAGATGCGCATAGGGCAGGTGCTCAACAAGGTCAAGGGACCCGGCATTGCCGTTCTCGCCGCCGTGGTCGCTCTGGGAACCGTGGCGCCGGGTGGAGCAGTGACCGGGTCCGCGGCGGCCGCCGGCGATCCCGTCTCCGGTCGCGCGTTCGCGACGTTCCTCAACACGATGGTGGACCAAGCCGTGAGCCAAGCCACGGCCCAGGCGGCCGGAAACCCAGAAGCGATCGCGACGATCGGCTCGATCGCCGAGTCCGTGAAGCAGAGCGTGCAAGCGCACTTCGGCACCCAGTCGGCAGCAAGCCAGAGCAACTCCGGCGGAAGCACGGCAGCAAACGCCGCCGCTTTGCCGCTCCCGATTCCACTTCCCGATCTGCCGGAGCTCCCGGATCTCCCGGACATCCCGCTTCCGACTCCCGGCGAGGAAGCACCGGACGCTCAGGACGTCATCGATGCGCTGCTCGCGTTGCTCAACGGCGCGCAGGTCGACGTTCTCGCTGCGCTCGCCACAGCCGAGGCCGTCTTCCTCGCGATGATCGACGACGCCAAAGCCAAGGCGAATGCCGCCTTTGCCACGGGCGACTTCGGCGAGCTCGAGACGTTCGTCATCGCGCAGCTCAACATGGCGCGGTCGCTGGTGCAGCAGGCCTTCGCGGCAATCCGCGCGGAGATCCTGGCGATGTTCACCCAGGCGAGGAATCACGTGATCGAAGAGCTCACCGGGATCGACTTCGGCGACGCCACCGACGAGGTTCTCGCTGAGATCCAGAAGATCAGGAACTACGTGAACTTCCTGATCGGCCGCGTCAACGAGGTCATCGGGAATCTGGTCGGAAGTCTTCCGTCGACGGGCAGCTAACGCGAATCGTTCGCGACCGAAGTAACACCAATAGGCACCGGCTCCGCCGGACGAGCAGAGGGGTAGAGCGATGCAGCACACCTTGGAACGGTTCGTCTCAGCAGGAAAGCAGTACCTCGGCACCGCCGCCGGCAAGCGTAAGGCAGTCATCGCCGCGGCCGTCGCCGGCGTGATCTTCGTGACGGGAAGCGGGGCGTTCGCCATGCGCGCCGCGAGCCACCAGTTCGCAAACGCGACGATCGAAAAGCTCGGCGGCGACAATCCGCAGGCCGTGCTCGACGCGATCGCCGATCGCGTCGTGAAGCAGCTCATGTCCGGCGACGGACCGCTTGCTGCAGCAGGCAAGAACCTGACGGACAGCTTCGACACCCAGTCGCTGATCAACTCGGTCTCGAGCGAGGTCGTGTCGGCGGGCATGGGCAAGCTGAACGGCATCTCGACAGAAGCGATCGTCAAGCAGGTCACCGACGCACTCATCGCGAAGGCGAAAGCGAAGATCGACGCGCTCGACGTTCAGGGACTCGCGCGCTCCACGCTGGACGGCGCGGTGCAGCAGCTTCTCGACGGCGTCGATCTGGAGCGCATCATCAAGGAAGAGCTCGCCAAGATCGACGTGGAGGCGCTCGTTACCAAGGTCGTGAAGGAGCAGATGGGCTCCGGTCCCGGCGGTCTGCTCGGGATGCTCATCGGCCGGTAGAAGCCCGTCTCACCTCGGGGGCGCCCGGCGGCGCATCCTGATCATCAGACCTTCCCCGCCAACTCGGCGGCCACGAGCCTGAAGTGCTCGTGGTCGCCGAGGTCTAAGAACTGCAAGTACGTGCGGGTGATCCCCAGGTCCTTGAGCTTGCCGAGGAAGTCGAGTGCCTCCGGCGGGGTCCCGGCGACGCCGCCCGCGCGCAGCTGATCCGGCGGACGGCCGATCGCCTCGGCTCGCCGCACGAATTCCTTCTCGTCCGCGCCGACGCACACGACCATCGCCGCCGACATGACGATCCCGGCGGGATCGCGCCCAATGCGCTCGCACGCCTGACGCACGGCTCCGATTCGTTCCTCCACGATGTTCAGCGGCGCGAACGGTACGTTGAATTCGCCTGCGAACCTGGCGGCCAGCCGCGGCGTCCGCTTCGGTCCGAAGCCGCCGAGGATGATCGGCGGATGCGGCAACTGGAACGGCTTCGGTAACGCCGGCGAGTCCTGCAAGCGGTAGTGCTCGCCGTCGAACGAGAAGGTCTCGCCCGACGGCGTCGTCCACAGGCCGAGAATGATCTCGAGCTGCTCGCGAAGACGACGAAACCGTTCGTCGAAGGACGCACCGAACGGGATGCCGTACGCCGTATGCTCGGCCTGGTTCCAGCCCGCGCCGATCCCGAGCTCGACTCGCCCGCCCGACATCTCGTCGACCTGCGCGACGGTGATGGCGAGGGGTCCGGGCAGGCGGAAGGTCGCACACGTGACCAGGGTGCCGAGCCGGATCCGAGACGTTTGCACCGCCAACCCTCCGAGCGTGGCCCAAGCGTCGGTCGGACCGGGCAGACCCGAGCCGCCGCCGAAGTTCATGTAGTGGTCGGATCTGAAGAACGCGTCGTAGCCGAGCTCTTCGGCGAGCTGCGCGACGTCGCGCAGCTCGCCGAAGGTCGCACCCTGCTGCGGCTCGGTGAAGACGCGGAGTTCCACGCGCGCATTGTAAGGAAAGCGCCGGCCGGGCCTTTCGGCCCGGCCGGCGCTCCACCGTAGTTTCGCTGCGTTAGTGAACGTGTCCGTGCGTGTGGTCGCCTCGCTCGACGTAGGTCTCCCGGTCACGTCCGTAGGGGGCCCACGGCGCCCAGAAGAGCATCGATGCGAGGAAGCCCACAGCACCGACGATCATGAGGATCACACCGACGGCGTCAAGGTCGACTCCAGAAGCGGAGACGTTGACGGCGAAGGCGAGGATCGCTCCGACAGCGAAGAGGAAAACACTGATCCCAATCCCCGGCATCTTCTCCTCACCTCCCTTCCTTTCTAGATCGGAAGCGCGCTAGCTCGCGCGCTCTTCGTATTCGATGACTTCACGGTGCTTGTGCGACACCGGTCGTGCGGATGTCACATCACGCAGCTGCGGAGCCGCATACGTGGTCGGCTCGATGTAGCGCTCACGGATCACCGTCCGGTTCCGGCGCCACGGCGACGCGTCGCTCCACCACAACGTTGTGTAGAAGAAGCCGACGAAGCCGACGAACATGAGGATCACCCCGACTACGTCGAGGTCGATTCCCGATGCCGGAACCTCAACGGCAAACGTGAGGATCGCGCCGATCGCCATCAGAAACACACTTGCGCCGATCCCCATCGTGTGCACCTCCTCTCTGGGGCATCCGTAGAGTTCCCGTTCGCAAGGTGAAACAAACGTGAAAGAAAAAACGCCGGACGACGTCCGGCGTAACTTTTCGACCGCGTGATTCGTTAGGCAGCGGACCCGAACATATCCTCCGCTTCCAGCGCGTCGAGAATCGTGCCCCCCTGCTGCCAAAGCTGATCCGCCGGTGGACCGGCGGCGTCCAATCCGTTTGCCGCGCCGTACACCACGACGACTGCGCCCGAGTTGAGCGGGACACCCGTTTCCTCGAGCGGCGCGCCGATGGCGAGGTCGAACGGTGTCGAGCCGCCGTCAAAGTTGCCGGGCGTCAGCGAGGCGCCGAAAGCGTCGTCGGCCTCGCGCGAGTCGTCGATGCCTCCGACGCCCTGCTGGAGGAAGTCGGCCGCGGGAGCGCCGGCGGACAGGTTCAGGCCGGTCGCCGTCCCGTAGAGCACGTCGACCGCGCCGGCGTTGCTGGCGCCGTCGTCCTCGAACGGAGTTCCGATGGCCAGGTCAAACAACCCGCTCTCGCCGACGTTGGCCGCGGCGAGCGAGGAGCCGAAGCCGTCTGTCGCTTCGCTCGTGTCGGGCGTCGAGAGGATCGCGTCCTGCGTGATCAACGGGTCGGATGCGGCAACGAGACCGCCGGCCGCGCCCGGGATGATCTGGACCGCTCCGGCGTCGGCGCGCGTCGGCGATGTCAGGTCCTCACCGGGCACGCCGATCGCGAGGTCGTCCTGCGCAGTCCCTCCGAAGTCGCCGGCGGCGAGCGAACGGCCGAAGAAATCGTTGGCCTCCGCGTCGTCGGTCACGCCCGTCGTGTTCTGCGAGAACACCTGGTCGCCGGACGAGGTGATTCGCGGCGACGCACCGTAGAGAACATTCACGGCGCCGGCGTCGACGACCGAGCCGATGTTCTCGCCCGCGACGCCGATCGCCAAGTCCTCGCGTGCGTCGTTGTTGAAAAATCCGGCCGTGAGGGCCGACCCGAATCGGTCGCCGCCCTCCGCTACGCCCTCGACGCCGGAGGAATTCTGATGCCAGATCTGGTCGCCCGTCGGGTGCAGCCCGGCTTCGGTTCCGTAGACGACGTGCACCAGGCCCGCGTCGCCCAGGGAGCCGAGATTCTCGAGCGGCGCGCCGATGGCAAGGTCGTCCTTCCCGTCGCCGTTGAAGTCCCCGGCGGCCAGCGCGTTGCCGAACACGTCACCCGATTCCGCGACGTCCTCGACGCCTTCGTAGTTCTGGCTCCAGATCTGATCGGATATCTGCGTCGTGCTCAAGCGACCGTCGCCGGACTTCGAGCCGTAGATCACGTTCACAGCGCCGGCATTGACGACGCCGTCGAGGTCCTCGCCGGGGACGCCGATGGCCAGGTCGTCGATCCGCTTGCCGGCGTTCGTGTCGCCGTTGAAGTTGCCGACCGCGATGCACGCCCCGAAGCGGTCGCTGGTCTCCGTCGCGCCGTTCACGCCCTCGGTGTTCTGCGTCCACAGCTGGTTGTTGGCCGCGTCGAGGCCGGACGCGCTGCCGTAGATGACGTGTACGGCGCCGCCGTCGGGCACCGACCCGACGTCCTCGTCCGGAACGCCGACGGCGAGATCGCCGAAGCCGTCACCGTTGAAGTCACCGGATGCCGTCGAGGAGCACGGCCCGTCCGACACGACCGCCTCGGCCGGAAACGCTCGAACGAGGCCGCCGAGCAGGATCATCAGCAGGAGCAACGCGAGCTTGCGCCATCGCATGGCGGTCCCCTTGTCGAGGCGGTGAATTACAGCAAGGGTATTTAGCCGCTCACGGCAGCACAAGAATTCAACTGCTTTGGGCTTTCAGAGCTTTGACCAGCGAAAACCGGCCTAGAGCCGGTCGTCGGGACTGGAGCTGCGGCGGAAGACCGGACTCCCGTCCTTCCACACCGCGTCGTAGCCGCGCGCTCCGAGGGCCATGACCACGTCGCCGACCGGGCGGTTGTCCGAGATCTCGAACTGCTCCTGGGCCCGTCCGGGCTCCGTATACCCGCCGGGCTCGGTGCGCGAGCCGGCCGACATGTGCGTGACGCCGACGCGCGCGAGGCCGTCGCGGAGCGCGGGTCCTTCCCGGGTGGACAGCACGATGCCCGCGTCGGGCAGCGCGAGGCGCAGCGCAGCGAGCGCCTGCGTGAACTCGGCGTCGTCGAGGACGGTCGGCGGTGCGTCGAAGCCTGCCGCGGGCTCGAGCCGCGGGAGGGCGACGGTGAGATCGCAGCGCCAGTACCTGCGCATGACGAACCGTGCGTGTGCGGCGAGCGCGAGCACCTCCCAGCGCCAGTCCGGGTTGAGTCCGAGCAGTGAGCCGAGGCCGATGCGCCGCATCCCGGCTCTCGCCGCTCGCTCGGGGGCGCCGAGCCGCCATTCGAAGAACCGCTTGTTGCCTTTGAGGTGATGCTCCGGGTACACGCGCGGGTCGTACGTCTCCTGGTACACGACAAGGCCGTCGCAGCCGGCGTCGACAAACGTTGCGTACGCGTCCTCGTCCCACGCCTGCACTTCGATCGACACATTCGGAACCTCGGCGGCACACGCACGAATGCAATCGGCGACGTACCGGGCCGAGACGTGCTTCGGATGCTCGCCCGAGACAAGCAGCACGTGGCGGAAGCCATGCGAACGCAAATACCTCGTTTCGGCTCCCACCTCCTCCGGGCGCAGCGTTCGTCTCACGATGTCGCGGTTCCAGACCTGGAAGCCGCAATACGTGCACTCCGAGACACATTCGTTGGACAGATACAGCGGAACGAAGAGGTGCATCGTCCGACCGAAGCGCCGAACGGTGAGCTCGCTGCTCAAGTGCGCGATGTCTTCCAAACGCTTCGATGCGGCCGGCGAGAGCAACGCGGCGAGGTCCTGCGCGTCACGCGTGTTGGCGTGGAGCGCGCGATCGACGTCGGCAGGTGTTGCGTCGTGTGATGCTGCGCTCAGGCGATCGAGCTCGTCGACGTCGAGGGTGAACTCTGGGACGTAGTCGACGATGCGCTGGCGTTCGGCCTTGCGCTGCAGCTGGAGGATGTCACTCGTCACGGAGGAATCCCGTCAGCGGTGACGAGGCCGACGGATCGCCGGCCGCGGGGAGCCCGGCGAGGAAGCTTCGCCGTCCGGCTTCGACCGAGAGCCGGAATGCGTGCGCCATCTCGACCGGATCGCGCGCGGTGGCGATCGCTGTGCTCACGAGCACCGCGTTGCAGCCGAGCTCCATCGCCTCGGCAGCGTGCGAGGGTGCGCCGAGCCCGGCGTCGACGACGATCGGCACCGTCGCGGTCGCGACGATCGCGGCGACGGCGTCACGTGTGCGCAGCCCCTGGTTGGATCCGATCCACGATCCGAGCGGCATGACGGTCGCGCAGCCCGCCTCCTCGAGCCGTTTCGCGAGAACCGGGTCGGCGGGAACGTACGGAAGGACGACGAAATCGTCGGCGGCCAGCAGCTCGGCCGCCTTGAGTGTCTCCACCGGATCCGGCCAGAGGTAGCGGGGCTCCGGCGTCACCTCGAGCTTGATCCAGGTCCTGCCCTCGTCGTCGTTCATGCCGGCCGCGCGCGCAAGACGGGCAAGCCGGACGGCCTCATCGGCGTCCTGCGCGCCGGACGTGTTCGGCATCAGGAGGTATCGGTCGCGCTCGAGGTGATCGAGGATGTCGGCACCTTCCGGCGCGTCGAGATCGACGCGCCGCAGTGCAACCGTGACCAGCTCGGTGCCCGATGCTTCGAGCGCCTTCGCCATGACCGGTCCGGACGGGAACTTTCCCGTCCCGCAGAACAGTCGCGACGCCAAGACTCGTCCGGCGATGACGAGTGGGTCTTCAGCAGGTAGTTGACGACTCATCCGACTCCCTTCGCGAGGATGACCCCGATTCAGGTTCGAGGGGTCGCCGGTCGGAGGAGTCGCTACCCTCCATCCTGTTTCGGCCTCTCAGCCCGTGTGCACGGGCTCCCCCGTCGGTCCTTCCTGTCTTCATCCTAGCCCGGCTTCCCCCAGCCGCCGCCGCCGGGTGTCTCGATGCGGATCACCGCTCCCGCTTCGACGCCGCGTGTCACCTTTGCCGGGAGCTCCTCGCCGTCGATCGCGTTGCGCCCGGGAGCGCCGGGCTCCCCGCCGTCCACGCCCCACGGTCCTCGCGACCGGCGCTCGGTGATGAGCGTCACTGTCGCGTCGCTCGCCAGCACCTCGACTTCGCGGACGACGCCGTCGCCGCCGTCGTGACGCCCGCGGCCGCCGGATCCCTCTCTGATCTCGTAGCGGCGCGCACGAAGCGGATAGGCGTGCTCGAGCGCCTCGACCGGCGTGTTGAGGGTGTTCGTCATGTTCGTGTGGACGGCGGATGCGCCCGCCGACCACGGCGTCCCACCCTGGCCGCCGGCGATCGTCTCGTAATAGGAGAACGCTCGCCCACTTGCATCCGTGCCGCCGATGAGAAGGTTGTTCATCGTGCCTTGACTGGCGGCCGGGACCCGGTCCGGGGCGGCGAGAGCGAACGCGCCGAAGATCGCGTCGCAGATCCGTTGCGAGCCCTCGACGTTGCCGGCGCCGACGGCGGCCGGGGGCCGGGCGTTCACGACCGTGCCCTCGGGAGCAACGACCCGGAGCACGCGCCAGCAGCCGGCGTTCACCGGGACGTCGGTGGGGACGAGACAGCGCAGCACGAAGCAAGCGGCGCTGACGGCAACCGCTTCAACGGCGTTCACATTGCCCGCCGTCTGCGGATCGCTGTCGGACAAGTCGATCTCGACGCCGACATCGGAGATCCGCAGCGTGCAGCGGACCGCGATCGGCCCGTTGCCCGCGCCGTCGTCGTCCAAGTAGTCGGTGAACGACCACTCGCCGTGCGCGAGATCGTCGAGCGCCGCTCGTACGCGCGCGTCGGCGTAGTCGGCGAGCGCTCGCTCCGCTTCGAACAGGACATCGGTGCCCCAGTGCGCGGCGAGCTCGGCGAGACGCGTCGCACCCCGCGCGTTGGCGCCGCCCTGCGCCAACAGATCGCCGATGCGCTCGTCGGGCGTACGCGACGCTTTCGTCACGAGCGCAAGCGTGTCCTCGTCCAGAACACCGCCGCGATAGAGCATGACGGGCGGAATGCGAACGCCTTCCTGCGAGATGTCCGTCGCACCCGCGGGAATCGAGCCGGGCGCGATGCCGCCGACGTCTGTGTGGTGCGCCCGGTTCGCGACGTACCCGAGCAGTACGTCGCCGGTGAACACCGGCGACACGAGCGTGAGGTCGTTGAGATGCGTGCCGCCCGAGAACGGATCGTTCAGCAACACCTGGTCACCGCGCGCGAGGCCGGGATGCGTCCGCAGCGCAGCATCGACGGACGCCGGCATCGATCCGAGATGCACGGGAATGTGCTCGGCCTGAGCGACGAGCTCGGCGCCGGACGAGAACACGGCCGCCGAGCAGTCCTCGCGTTCCTTGATGTTCGGCGAGTACGCCGTCCGTCGAAGCACTGCACCCATCTCGTCGGCGACGCCTTCCAGGGCGTGACGCAGGACTTCGAGTGTTACGGCATCGACGGTCATGACACATCAACGAGCAACGCACCGCTCGGATGGACGAACGCACTCGCGTCTTCGTCGACCCATGTCGTCGAGTCGAGCTCGACGATGACGGCCGGACCTTGCAGCCGCAGCTCTGAGGGGAGGTCGGCTCTGGCAAAGATGGGAACGTCGCGCTCACCGACACGCCGGACGGCGACCGGCTCGGCCGACGTGCCGGCCGGCGGCGCCGCGATGGTGACGGCGCCGTCCGGGCCGAGCGCTGCGGCGCGAAACGTGACTGCTTCGACCGGCACCCGCTCTCGCGCGAAGCCGAAACGCTCACGGTGCGCACTGTGAAACGCTTCAGCGACGAGAGCGAACGAGGGACCGCCGCGCACCGGGATGCGCAACTCATGCGACTGGCCCTCGTACCGGCAATCGACGGAGAGATCGGTTCGCATATCTACCTTCGCGATGCCCTCGGCGGTCAGCTCGCCGACGACTTCATCGGTCAGTGCCGAGAGGATCGATCGCAGCTCGTCGTCCCGTGCACGGTCGCA
>DASQWC010000028.1:0-3294 GCA_035640475.1 Actinomycetota bacterium
ACGTTCACGCACGTGCTCGCGGCGACCGCCACGCTCGAGCTCTCGCTGGGTGACCCCGACGCAGCGTGGCAAGCGTTGTCGCCGATGGTCGAGGCGCGCGGACCGGAGGCGGAGGCATATCCGGTCCTGCGCCTCCTGCCGGATGCGGCGGAGGCACTCGTCGACCTCGGCCGGATCGACAACGCCGAGGCGATCGCGAGCCGGCTCGACGCCGTATTTCGCGTGCTTGGACGATCGCGCGGACCCGCGCTGCGAGCACACGCATTGGTTGCCGCGACCACGGATCTCGAGCGCGCGCTCGAGATGTTCGACGACGCTTTCGACGAACACCGTCGGCTCGGCAGCGCGTTCGAGGAGGCGCGGACGCTGCTCACACGCGGTCGCGTCCTTCGGCGCGCGAGGCGGAGACAGCTTGCTCGGGAGTCACTGAGCGAGGCGGTCGCCTTGTTCGACGAGCTAGGCGCGCGCCTCTGGGCACAGCGCGCGCGCCGGGAGCTGGCGCGAACGGGAGGCCGCCGGGTCAGGGGTGACGAGTTGACACCTTCGGAGGCGCAGATCGCGCGCTTGGCCGCGTCGGGCCGCACGAACCGCGAGATCGCGCAGGCACTGTTCGTGAGCCCGAAGACGATCGAAGCAGCACTCTCGCGCGTCTACCGCAAGCTGGACGTCCGTTCGAGGTCCGAGCTCGCCGCGCGCCGAACGTCGCTGTAATGGTTCACCCGAGGCAAGGACGATGAAACTTCTCGTTCGTGCGACTGCTCACAACTGCGTCTTGTGGGTGGCGGTACTAGCTCTGGCGTCCTTCGTCTTAGCTCCAGCCGCCCCTGCTACGTCGGGCACGCTGGTCATCACGTCCAACACGACGCTGAGGGAGGACCAGAGCTGACCGGTAATACCGCAAACCGCAACGGCAGCATCGGCTTCGCCGTGGTCGACGGCTCCAGCTTCAACGTGCTCCGCCAAAACACAGCGTGCAACAAAGACGGTCGACGCCATGGACGACGGAACGGGGGCGGGCAACGTGTGGGATGCCAACCGCTTCTGTACGAGCAGTGGAATCTAGGTCGCAGCGTTGTTCAGCTGGGACCTGACTCGACGGTAGAACGAGGAGCGCTGTGAAGCTCTCCTCGTTCTACCCGTTCTCCGCTCTGTCATAAGCGCCAAAGAGTGAACAGCCAGACGCCCCGACCATCAAAGAAGCCCGCCTAGAACCGGCCGCGAGCGCTGAGCGTCCGACCTGCCAGACCAATCATCCCAGCCAGCTCTCCGTGCTCATGCCGACCTACGAGACGGTGCCCGAGGGAGAAGTGAGCGGCCCTATGCGCCTGCGAGCCCGGCGCGGAATCGGGAGCTGATTGCGTGGCAAGAATGGCAAGGTTCGGCGTTCGCTCGGGTTCACTCGCGTTCGCTCGATTGTGCGGAAACGTCTGCAAACGGCGCGTTTGAGCGAACTGGCGCGAACGGGAGCGAACGGTCGCTCGCACTTGCCATGCAGAAGGTCGTGGGTTCGAGTCCCATCATCCGCTCCTAAAACCCCCGTAAATCGGGGGTTTTGTTTTGAGGGAAGACAACGTGAGTCCCCGATGAGTCCCAGAAGCTGGACTCGAAACCGTGTTTCCCGTGTGGTCAGCACAACGTCCCTCGTGAAGCGATTCGCCTACCGACAGCACCCGCTGTGCCGCCCAAAGTGCGGCTCGGCCGGAAGAGCCCCGTGACTCCCAGCGGGAGCGCCTGATGCGAGGTCTAAGGAGGTTCACCATCCACAGGCGGAAGGCTAAGTACGGCGAAGAGCGTCGGAGCCGCTCATCGAGGTCGTCAACAGGCTCGTACGAGCGAACGATGATCGGGTACGACCGCGGCTGCCTTCACGGACTCTGTGCGATCTTCTCCAGGCCGCTCCGATTCTTCGCCCGTAGCAGCCCGAGCACCCCCGTGTTTCGTAGATTCCATGGGCATCAGTTTGTCGTGGGAACTAGATGACTGTTAGCTCGTCACCGCGATAAACCTCTGTGCGTGCAAGCGTCAGGGGAGGTGCCAGAAGTCGTCTGTCAGCTCGAGCCGGTCGAGGATCGCCTGGTTCTGGTCGCGTGTATGCGGCCGCCAGTCCGGTGCGAGCCGGTCGTCCCACCACGCGTGTGCGAGCTCGCTCAGCTTCGTCACGCTGATCGTCGCGCCGGGCTCGCGCGTGCCGAGCCAGCGTTCGATGTGCTCTTCCGACCGGAAGAGGTTCATCGTGCTTCAGGTGAAGACGATGTCATCCCACCAGTGGGCAGCGGGGACAAGGCAGTGGAAGAGCAGGCTCTTGTCGTTGGGCCGCTGGTCGCGCAGCGCGATCGCGATCGGCTCGCCGCAGTCGGGGCATGAAGTCTCGATCCGCCCGTCGACGTGCAACGCGCCGCAGATCCCGAGTGCGTCCCAGGCGCAGTTGGCGTACCACCAGCGCCCGGCGGCGTGGACGCGGTATGCGGTCGGGACGGCCGAGAACGGGTTCGTCATTCGGAGCTCGGCGGTCGACGGGTTGAGGACGACCGCGTGTTGGTCGTGAAGGCGCTGCCAGCCGGCGACGACATCACCCTGGTCGCAGCCGATCGCAGCCGCGATCTCGATTGTGGTCGGCGCGCGGCCGAATTCCACGACCTTGGCGTAGGTCAGGTTGCGTAGGTCGAGATCGCGTTTATCCACTGCTCGTCGGGTCCGAGGTCAGACTCGGTCGGCCGTCAAGTAGGAGGGTAGATACTCTGCCCGCCTCTCGGGCACAGAGAGACTCGGCTGGCCAGTGTTCGGGAATGACGCCTGAGCGCGTGTCGGGCGTCAGCCGATTTGCTCGGCCAGTCCGATGAGAATGCCCTCGGGGCCTCGGACGTAGCAGAGCCGATACACGTCTTCGTACTGGACCACTTCGTCGACGAGCTGCGCGCCGTGCTCGCGGAGCCGGGCGAGCGTATCGTCGAGGTCGTCCACGGCGAACATGACGCGGAGGTAGCCGAGAGCGTTGACCGGGGCGTTCCGGTGATCGGCGACCGCAGGCGGCGTGAGAAAGCGCGAGAGTTCGATCCCGCCGTGGCCGTCCGGCGTACGCATCATGGCGATCTCGACGCGCTGGCCGCGCAGTCCAGTGACGCGCCCTGACCAGTCTCCTTCGATCATGGCTCGCCTTCGAGTTCGAGGCCCAGCTCGGCGAAAAAAGAGATAGCGGCATCAAGCGATTCCACCACGATGCCGACGTTGTCCATCCGTTGAAGCGCCACGCTGCCATTCTTGCGGCTCGCAAAGATCACCGGTATCCGCGAGGCC
>DASQWC010000029.1:0-2830 GCA_035640475.1 Actinomycetota bacterium
CTCGCGCGCCGCCTCGTCCTCGAAGACCTCGACGGCGATAACCGAGTTCGGATCGGCGAGATCTCGAGCGATATCGAAGCTGATCACGCCTTCGACCTCGCGGCTCGGCGCGATGACGGCCCGGAACGCGGCCAGAGCCTCTCCAGTCTTCTCCGGCCGACATTTCACCTTGAAGCGCAACACAATCATGGTCGTTCCTCCAGTGTCGAGGGGCGGCGGCCGGCGATACTCGCCAACACTCGAGCACTGCGTCAAGAGGCCCAATGGCGTCCAGCGGGCTGGCCAAGCGTTCGTAATTGCGCGCTGTACCGGGTTAAATGGTCGTCGAGAAAGGGCATTGGATCCTCGATCCGACACAAAGAAGGGGGAGAGCATGAGGAGGATCGTGGTCGTAACGGCGGTGCTGGCCGCCGCCGTTGTGTTCGTCGGCGCGGCCAGTTCGGGCCCGTTCACGCCGACCGCGCCGTCGGTTGCTTCGAAACCGAGTCCGTTCCCGCCCGGTTGCGAAGGCGTCCCACAATCGGGAACGCTGTACGAGAACGCCGAGGTCGAGCCGCGCGTCGCGGTCGACCCGACGGATCCGGCCCACATCGTCGGCGTCTTCCAGCAGGACCGCTGGTCGAACGGCGGTGCGCACGGGCTGGTCACGTCGACGTCGTTCGACGGCGGTGCGACGTGGACGGAGTCTTGGGCGCACTTCAGCATCTGCGCGGGCGGGACGGTCGCGAACGGCGGCGACTTCCAGCGTTCGTCCGACCCGTGGGACTCTTTCTCGCCGAACGGCGTCGTCCACCAGATCTCGCTGTCCTTCAAC
The DNA here is from genome assembly GCA_035640475.1 of Actinomycetota bacterium. GTDB lineage: Bacteria > Actinomycetota > JAICYB01 > JAICYB01 > JAICYB01 > DASQWC01. The sequence continues at coordinate 815 of DASQWC010000029.1, forward strand.
GACACGAACGCGGACAACGCGATCCTGGCCAGTAGGTCGACGGACGGCGGGCTCACGTGGAGCGAACCGGCGACGCTCTTCCGCGAGAACACCGGGTCGGGGTCACTCTTCGTCGACAAGGAGGCGATCACCGCCGACCCGTTCGACTCGAGCTTCGTCTACGCCGTCTGGGACCGCAGCACGTTCCCGAGCGACAACGTCAGCTTCACCGCGCTCGCGCACACGTTCGCGCTTCGCTCGCAGACGGTCTTCGCACGGTCGACGGACAACGGCGTCTCCTGGGAGCCCGCGCGGCCGATCTTCGAGCGGCGGGGCGGGATCTCGTTCACGATCGGAAACCAGATCGTCGTCGTTCCGAGCGGCGGTTCCGTTCCGACGCTCGTGAATGGGACGTTCTTGTTCCACGGCTCCGGCGTCCAGCGGTCGTGCTGTGACGTCGTCGTCATGCGCTCGCCCGACCGCGGTGACACCTGGTCGTCGCCGATCAAGGTCAGCGACGTGGACGTCGTCGACGTGACCGATCCGGATACCGGCCACCTCGTCCGGACGGGAGACATCATCCCGGACTTCGCAGCCGGAGTCACGACGGGTCGGGTGTACGCCGTGTGGCAGGACGGCAGCTTCAGCGGCCCGCCGAGGAGCAAGGAGCACGCGGGGATCGCGTTCTCGCAATCGCTCGACGGCGGTCTGACGTGGTCGAAGAAGATCCAGATCAACCAGGTGCCCGCGACGCAGGCGTTCACGCCGAACGTCCAGGTCGCAGCAGACGGCACGATCGGAGTCACGTACTACGACTTCCGGAACAACACGCCGGCGCCGGGACTGCCGACCGACTACTGGTTCGTGCACTGCCACCCGGCGACGCAGGACTGCACGAGTCCTCTTAGCTGGACGACAGAGGCGCACGTCGCCGGGCCGTTCGACATGGAGACGGCGCCGAACGCGCGTGGCTACTTCGTCGGCGACTACGAGGGGCTGGCTCGCGCTGGGAACTCGTTCGTCTCGTTCTTCGCGATGGCGAACGACGGCAACCTCGCGAACCGGACCGACATCTTCGAGAGCACGCTGAATCCGTAACCGGCGCACGGGAGGGCCGCTCGCCGCGGCCCTCCCGCCGCCCCGCGTTACCTGCGCGCGCGTCAGGTCTGGTTTCGCTTCGCGCTGTAGAGCCAATTGCGGCCGGTCTGGCGCTCGAGACGGTAGTTGCTCGCCACGGCGCTCGCGACGCGGCTTCCGAAGTGGTAGTCGCGCCACCAGCGGTCGGACGGGTCGAGGCGACGCAGGAGCACGATTGACGTGAAGCGCCGGCGTTCGATCTTCCGAACGAGATCCGCCGACCAATCGTGGTGGTCGCGCAGGGTCCGGAGGAGCATGAAGGGATCGAGAACGATCGGGTCGTGGTCGAGCGAGACGGGGATGTACGGGTCCTCCGAGAGGATCGCCGTGCCACGCCCGAGCTCGTCTCCGAACGGTTTCGGGTCGTACTTGCCGCTCGCGCCGGCGAGTGCTCGCGCGGCGTCCGCGAGATCGTGTCGTTCCTGAAGCTGAAACGCCGTCGTGATCCCCCATGAAAGACCGACCAAGACGATGGTCTCGGCATCGGTCGGCTGCGGACGCTTGTGCTCCCGCACCAGTCGGCGACGAGCAGCGCCGTCAAGACCTCGATTCGATGAGGTGGTTCCAGCTCACGCCGGTGTCGGCCGGCTCGGCGACGACGAACGGGAGGGCGATCAGGAAAGACAGGTGGTAGATCGTCGGTCGCTTCCGCGCGAGCGCCGACAAGAGGCCCGACGAGCGCCAGCGGTACCAGTAGCCACATTGCGTTGGCGTAGCGCTCGGCGTACGAGACGAATTTGTGCCGACCCGTCGTCGACGATCGAAAGGGGGCCACTGAGTCCTGCAGAAGAGAGGCCGATGATGTTCTGGGACATTCGCCCGCTCGAGAGGAGCTCGAACAGGACGAGCCCGCCTCCGAGCAGGCCGGCGAAGCAGCCGAGAAAGAACGGCAGGCGCCGC
>DASQWC010000030.1:0-2689 GCA_035640475.1 Actinomycetota bacterium
TACTTCGGAGACGGCGTCGGCTACGTCTCAGTTGCTGCGGCGGTCGACACGAACTGGCACCACGTGGTCGCGACGTACGACAACGCGACCGCGAAGCTCTACGTCGACGGCGCACTCGCGACCTCGAGCGCGTCGACGATCCGGATGGCGGCGAACGCGTTGCCGCTCAACGTCGGACGATCGAACGGCAACGGCTCCTTCTACGGCGGCTCGCTCGACGAGCTCGCGGTCTACGCGAGCGCCCTGCCCGAGGCGCGGGTTCGCGCTCACTACGAGGTCGGCCTCGCGGTCGACAGCAACACGCCCGTCGTCACGCTCGACGCCCCGGCCCATGCGACCGCCACGGCGGACACGACGCCCACGTTCAGCGGCACGGCCGGCTCGGCTCCGGGAGACTCGAACACGGTCACGGTCCGCGTCTACTCCGGGGTGGACGCGCTCGGCACGCCGATCCAGACGCTCACCGCGAACAGGCAGGGCAGCGTGTACGCCGTCGACGCGACCTCCGCCCTCTCGGCCGGCACCTATACGGCCCAGGCGGAGCAGGGCGATGCGAGCGGCAACGTCGCCCGCAGCTCGGCGAACACGTTCGCCGTCAACACCGCGGCGCCGCCGGCGGAGCGCGTCCTGATCGCGGCCGGCGACATCGCCTCGTGCACGGAGACCGGCGACTCGGCATCCGGTGCGCTGCTGCCGACGTTCCCGAACGCGGTCGTCCAGACCTTGGGAGACAACGCGTACCCGAACGGGACGGCGCAGGAGTTCACCAATTGCTACGACCCCGTGTGGGGCTCGGCTCGCGCTCGGACGCGCCCGTCGGCCGGCACGCACGACTACGGCGAGGCCCAAAGCGGCTCGCTCGCGGGGTACACGGGCTATTACGCGGCCACACTTTCGGTGCTCGGCGCGAGCGCCAGCGACCCGAGCCGGGCGTACTACAGCTACGACATCGGCGCATGGCACGTCGTCGTGCTCAACGCTGCCTGCTTCTTCTACGCGCCCGGCTGCAGCGAGACCGGGCAGGAGCAGTGGCTGCGTCGCGACTTGGTCACGAGGCCCGCCGACTGCACGCTCGCGATCTTCCACAACCCGCTCTTCACGTCGGGCTCCGTGCACACGGGCGACCCGCGGATGCAGCGGTACTGGAACGCCCTCTACGAGCTCGGCGCGGACGTGATCCTGAACGGCCACAACCACCACTACGAACGCTTCGCGCCGCAGAACCCGAGCGGCGTTGCAGATCCCGCGTACGGAATTCGCTCCTTCATCGTCGGCACAGGCGGTGCCGAGTTCTACGGGTTCGGGACAATCCGCGCGAACAGCGAAGTCCGTAACACCGGTACCTACGGGATCATCAAGATGACACTGCGGCCCGGTAGCTACGACTGGCAGTTCGTGCCTGCGGCGGGCTCGACATTTACCGATTCTGGGAGCCAGTCGTGCCACGGCGTGCCCGGCAGCGCCCGGTCGAACGGAGGGGGTCAATGAAAAAGGTCGGGACAGTCCTTGCCTTGCTCGTGCTCACGATCGGGCTGCCGAGCGTCGCCAGCTCTAGCTACCGCGATGAGGTGATCGCCGACAACCCGGTCTCCCTCTGGCGGCTCGGGGAGAACTCCGGCTTGACTGCGGCCGACGACCGCGGCGTCAATCCCGGCACGTACGCGAACGGCGTCGTCCTCGGCACGAGCGGGGCGATCTGGAACGACGCCGACCGCGCGGCGACGTTCGACGGGGTCGACGACCAGCTCTCGGTCAATCATTCGACAACGCTCGACGCGACCACGGGCGTGACCGTCGAGGTCTGGCTGAAGCGCTCGAAGAGCGGCGTCTTCCAGCCGCTCGTCGGGAAGCCGCTGAACGGGCAGTCGAGGTTCGAGAACTACTCGCTCTGGCTCAACACCTCGAGCCGCCCCGTCGCGTTCTTCGGGAATCAGACGACGTTCGTCTCCGTCACCGGCACGACCGTCATGGACACGAACTGGCATCACCTCGCGGCCACCTACGACAACGCGACCGCCCGGCTCTACGTCGACGGCGTGCTGAACGCGTCGGCGACGTCGACGGTGCAATTGACGCCGAACGTCGACCGGCTCTTCATCGGTCGGACGAACTCGGGCGGCTTCTCCTTCGGCGGCGCGCTCGACGAGGCCGCCGTATACAGAGCCGCGCTCTCCGCGACCAGGATCCGCGCGCACTACGACAGTGCGCGAACCGACGCGATCGCGCCGGCGGTGACGCTGACGCAGCCGCCGAACGGCAGCATCTCGACGAACACGGTCCCGACGTTCAGTGGCTCGGCGGGCCTGCTCGGCGGCGACTCGGCGACGGTGACGGTCAAGGTCTACCCGGGCTCGACGCCGACCGGCACGCCCGTCCAGACGCGGCCGACGACCCGCCAGAGCAACGGCTCCTACTCGGTGGCGGCATCGCCCGCGCTTGCGGACGGCACGTACACGGCCCAGGCCGAGCAGCGTGACGACGCGAACAACCTCGGCCTCAGCTCTGCGAACACGTTCTCAGTCGACACCACCCCGCCGACCGTGACGATCGACTCGAGCCCGTCCGACCCGTCGAACTCGACGAGCGCCAACTTCACGTTCAGCGCGAACGAGAGCCTCGGCGGCTTCCAGTGCCGGCTCGACGGCGGGTCGTTCACCACCTGCGTCAGCCCGAAGAGCTACAGCGGCCT
>DASQWC010000031.1:0-6461 GCA_035640475.1 Actinomycetota bacterium
TCTCTGTTCATGCGACGGTTACGGCCCCTGAGCGAGGCCGAGTGCTACGCCAGGTGCTACGGCGGCTGGGAGGCGACCGTGCGGCTCGTCCGGCTCGAGCCGCGGCGGCCGCGACACGCGGTCCTCCTCAACGGCGAGAACGTGCGACGCCGCTTCGAGGAGTTCCTTGAAGCGCGGGATCCGGACCAGCTCGCCGAGCCCGAAGCCGCGTAACTCCGCGTTACCAGACGTTCTCGCGCCCCGCCTGCGGGTGGTCTTCTGCGGGATCAACCCGGGACGCGTGTCGGCGGCGGCCGGCGCTCACTTCGCCAACCCGCGCAACGATTTCTGGCGGCTGCTCCACGCAGCGGGGTTCACGCCGCGCCAGCTGACGCCCGCCGAGCAGTCCGACCTGCTGCGCTACGGCGTCGGCGTCACGAACGCCGCCATGCGCACGACGCGGGGCTCGGGCGACCTGCGCAAGCCGGATTTTGCGGGAGCGGCCGCCCGTCTCGAGCGACTCGCCGACGAGTTGAAGCCGGCCTGGATCGGCTTCGTCGGCAAGGAGGCGTACCGCGGTGTGTTCGGCGAGCGGCCGACGCTCGGCGTCCAGGAGCGCGGGCTCGGCGAGACGCGCCTGTTCGTGTTGCCCTCGACGTCGCCCGCGAACGCAGCCGTTCCGTGGAGCGAGCGGCTGCACTGGTTTCGTGAGCTCGCGCGGCTCAGCAGCCCCTAGCGAAGAACCTCCGGCTCGAAGAACACCCCATGCGGCCGCGGCCCGCCCGGGTAGGGGTAGTCGGCGACGACGGACCTTGCCGCATTGTCGATCACAGCAACGGCCCCTGGGCTCTCGACCGCCATGAATGTGTACTTGCCGTTGGCAGACAGCCACTGATGCCCGGTCGTCGTGTGCGCCGGCATCTCGACGTAGTGCGTCGTGAGTGTTGCGGTATCGATCAGCGCCGCCCGAGCCTTGCCCGTTGGTGAGGCTCGCACACCCACGATGAGCGTTTTGCCGTCGTTCGTCAGCGAGAGCGTGTCCGGCTGGTTCGCAGCGGCCGCCTCGCCGAGTACAAGCGGCGTATTGCCCGCGACGTCGACGACCTTGACCCTGTGCTCGTTCCGGACCGAGACGTACGCAATCTTGCCGTCGTTCGTCACCAGGATCTCGCTGGGATTGTTGCCGATGGCGAACTCCCAGATGAGCTCGCCGGTGCGAGCGTCGAGCTTCGAGATCGTGTTCGCAGCGCCGGCATTCGTGGCGTACAGCTCACGCCCGTCCGTCGAAATCCAAACGGCGTGCGTCAGTGCGCCGGGGATCAGGCTCGCCTGATAGTGCGCAATCTCAGTGTCGCTGCCGGTGTCGATGACGCCAATCGTCCGCTGGCCGAACTCACCGACGTAAATGAGCTTTCCGTTCGCGCTCGCCATCAGGTGGTGCGGGCGAACCCCCATCGTGATCGAGTGCAGAAACGCCCCCGTCCTCTCGTCGAACACGGACACCTGGTTCGCGTTTTCGTCCGAGGTGTAGACGCGGTGTGTGCCGTGCGGCTTCGTGACGCCGATCGGAGCCGGTCCGGTCGGTGACGTCCACAGCACATCACCGGTTCCGGCATCGAAGGCGGTCACGGAACTGATCGCGGGCGCCGTCGTTCGCTCCGTAACGAAGATCGTGCCACTCGCCCCGGGGAGATGACCCGGCGACGCGCCCGCGGCACCGACTGTGCCCGAGAGCGCGATTGCCCCCGCGGCGAAGAGCTTCAGTCTGCGCATGCCTCCCCTTGCCTTCGCCAAAAACCCGAGGTGGACACTAGTACGGGTCCGTGGTGCTGTCGAGGCGTAATTAACCGCGCCAGCGGTTCGTGATTGGGGTGCGGCGGTCGCGGCCGAATGCCTTTGGGCGAAGCTTGACGCCGGGCGGGGCCTGGCGCCGCTTGTACTCGGCTCGGTCGATCATCGAGACGGCTCGCTCCACGATCTCCCGATCGAAGCCGTCCGTCGACAGCTCCTCGAGCGTGCGGTCGTGCTCGACGTACTGCTCGAGCACCTCGTCCAGCTTCGGGTACGGCGGCAGCGAGTCCTCGTCGAGCTGGTTGTCGCGCAGTTCGGCGCTCGGGGCGCGGTCGATGATCGTCTTCGGGATCAGCTCCTTCCCGACCCGCTCGTTCAGGTAGCGCGCCAGCCGAAAGACGTCGGTCTTGTAGACGTCCTTCAGCAGCGCGAACCCTCCGGCCATGTCGCCGTAGAGCGTCGCGTAGCCGACCGACAGCTCCGACTTGTTCCCCGTCGCGACGAGCATCCAACCGAACTTGTTCGACAGGGCCATGAGCAGCACACCGCGAACGCGCGCCTGGACGTTCTCCTCGGTGAGGTCAGGCTCGCGCCCGGCGAACGAGCCGGCGAGCGCCTCCTCGCACGACTCGACGATCCCCGAGATCGGGAGCTCGCGGAAGTCGCATCCGAGCCTTTCTGCGAGGAGACGAGCATCGGCACGCGTTTCTTCGGACGAGTACCGTGATGGCATCGAGACGCAGTGGACGCGATCTGCGCCGAGCGCCTCGGCCGCAATAGCGGCGGTGACGGCCGAGTCGATTCCGCCGGAAACGCCGACCACGACCTCGCCGAAGCCGTTCTTGTTCACGTAGTCGCGCAAACCCAGCTCGAGCGCAAGTCGCATCTGCTCGAGCTCGTCGACAAAGGGGGCGACCTCCACCTTGATCTTCGTTCCGTTCCGCGATGGACCGCGCGTTCCAACATGGATGATCTCCACCGCGGGAATCGCGTCGCGCTCGCGCGCGAGCGCGCGCCGGCGCACGTCTCGCAGTCGCCGCCCGATCACCTCCTTCGGCTCGATGTCGGCGAACAGAAGTGCCTCCTCGAATCCAGGCGCCCGCGCAATGACGGTTCCCTCGTCGTCGAGGACGACGGAGTGCCCGTCGAAGATGAGCTCGTCCTGGCCGCCGACGGTGTTACAGAACGCGACGAAGCATGAGTTGTCGCGAGCGCGTGTGATGAACATCTCCTCCCGTTCGCGATCACGGCCGACGTAGAAGGGGGAGGCGGAGATGTTCACGAGCAGCTCCGCGCCGGCGAGGGCAAGGTCTGTCGCGGGCGGGCCGGGCTGCCACATGTCTTCGCACACGGTCGGCCCCACAAGGGTCTTGCCGTGCTCGATGAGGAGGAGATCTCGTCCCGGCGCGAAGTACCGGTCCTCGTCGAACACGCCGTAGTTCGGCAGGAACCGCTTGCGGTAGACGGCCCTGATCTCGCCCCCAGAGCAGACGTAGCAGGCGTTGTAGAGGTCGCGGTCGAAGTGTGGAGCACCGACGAACAGGGTCGTTCCGCGCGTCTCGACGGCGATCCGCTCGACCGACTGCTCGGCGGCGCGGACGAAGCCCGGGCGAAGGAGGAGATCTTCGGGGGGATAGCCGGTCACGGCGAGCTCCGGGAAGACGACGAGGTCGGCACCGTTCGCCTTCGCCTCGCTGAGGCGGCCGAGGATCAGCTTGCGGTTGCCGTCGAGATCGCCGACGACCGGGTTGATCTGGACGAGCGCAAGGCGCACGCCAAGCAGTCTAGCTGTTTGCGACTATCAGTCGAAAACTACCGCGGTGGCCGGCGCTTAGCGACATCCGACCTGCATGACCCAGCGGCGAAGCCGCTCGTCCGCGAAGCGGACCGGTGGAGGGGTCTGGGGGAACCGGGAGGTTCCCCCAGGAGACCGGTTAGCGACATCCGACCTGCATGACCCACAACGTGACCCCGTCCATGCCGAACATGTGCCCTCGCTCGAAGGCAATGCCGAGATCGCGCCAGCGGCGCGCGAGGAGGTTCGCGCGATGTGCCGACGAGTTGAGCCACATTCGCAGGATGCTCACCGGCGTTCCGAGCTCACCTTGGCCGAACGCGAGGTTCTCGCCGATGGCACGCGCGGGCAGGTAGCCGGCACGCCGGAACGTCGCCGACCACGCCATGCCGCACGGTGTGTGGGTGAAGCCGCAACGTCGTACGGCGTTCGCCTTCAAAGCGGACGAGCGGTTGAGCGTGCCGTTCCCGCGGACGGCCCGAAGGCCGTAGCTGTGGCGGACGACGTTGATCCCGCAGTACATGGACTCGAGCGTGGACTGCGTATCGCCGGCTGCCGCCGTCGCACCGGGGCACGCGGATGCCACGGCCGCCAACGCCGACGACCCCGGTGAGCTTTCCTGGAGAGCTCCCGTTGGCGTGGCGAGACCGATGACGAGCGCGGTGAGGGGGGCGATGACTCCCACGCGTCGCCCCAAAGTGTTCCCGCTGCGGCGGCGCCGGCGCCCGAATCTTTACATTCGGTTTCCTTAGACATATGCATATGCGTTGAGGATGGCGTCAACTTTCCCGACGCAGCCGGATGGCGTTCAGATCGCGCTCGAGGATCTCGTCGACGCGCGACTCGAGCGTCTCCGGTGGATCGTGCTCCGCATGTAGGTAGCGGCCACTGAGCCGGTCGAACCGTCCGCTCGCGAGCGCACGCACGAGTCGCGGCGCGCACTCCGGTGGGGTCCACGGTGCGTTGTCGGAGAAACGCGTGGTCATGTCGGTGCGAACAAGGCCCGGGCTGATCGGGAACACGGCGATTCGGCCGGCGAGCTGGTTCGCGAGTGTCTCACCCAATCTGCACGCGGCCGCCTTGCTCGACGCATAGGCGCTGTTGGTCGACCCGGGAAGATACGCCGCGCCGCTTGCCGTGATGACGATGCGGCCGCGTCCTCGCTCGAGCATGCGCGGGATCACGCTTCGGCAGGAGAGGTAGACGCCGAGGACGTTGACCTCGTGAACGCGCCACCACCGCGCGGCGTCGATCTCCCACGCAGCCTCGTCGTGGGCGTCGATGCCGGCATTCGCGACGAGGAGATCGATCGGTCCGACGGTCGCCTCTACGTCTTCGACGATTCGCTCGACATCGTCCCGACGGGAGACATCCGCGACGAGCGCGAGACCACCGATCTCCCGCGCAACTTGCTCGACCTGCTCACGGGTGCGTGCGGAGACCGCGACTCGCATGCCTGCGACGCTGAGCTCGCGCGCGATGTGTGCGCCGATGCCGCGCCCGCCCCCGGTCACGAGCGCAACTTGCCCGTCGAGTTCAGCCAACGAGACGGGCGATCTCGTCGAGGGCGTCGGGGTTTTCGAGGGCGGAGAGGTCGCCCGGGTCGTTCCCCAGCACTCGCGCGCGCACTGCGCGGCGGACGATCTTGGCGCTGCGGGTCTTCGGCAATGCCGAGACGAACACGATGCGTTCCGGCTTGAACGCCTTGCCGAGCTCTGCCGTGACGGTGTGCGCGACCTCGCGTGCGAGCGCAGGCGTCGCCTCGTCGCCGGGACGCGCGACGCAGAAGATCCACGCCACCTCGCCTTTGACGTCATGCGGGACCCCGATCGCGGCAGCCTCCGCTACCTGCGGGTGTGCGACCGCGGCCGACTCCAGCTCTGCCGGCCCGATCCGCTTGCCCGCGATGTTGAGCGTGTCGTCGGAGCGGCCGTGCAGGAACCAGTAGCCGTCGTCGTCGACGGAAGCCCAGTCGCCGTGCGTCCAGACTCCGGCGAAGCGCCGCCAGTACGTCTCGAGGTAGCGGTCGTCATCGCGCCAGATACCGCGGGTCATGCCGGGCCATGGCCGTTTGCAGACGAGCTCACCGACCTCGCCGCGAACCGACGTGCCGTCCGGCCCGAACACGTCCATGTCCTGTCCTAACGCGGGGAACCCGAGCGCGACGGGCTTGATCGGCTCGGTGATGCACGTGGCCAGGAAGCACGCCCCGACTTCCGTGCCGCCCGACTCGTTCACGATCGGGACGCGGCTTCCGCCGACCTTGTCGAACAGCCAGAGGTACGGGTCGCGGTTCCAGGGTTCGCCGGTCGTGCAGATCGCCTTCAGTGACGAAAGGTCTGCCTCCGGATCGCCTTTTGGGATGAGCGCGCGGACGAGCGTCGGCGAGACGCCCAGCATCGTCACGCGTTCCGACTCGACGAGCTTCCACAGCCGATCGGAGGGGAAATCCGGTGCACCCTCCGCATAGATGACCGTCGCGCCGCACGCACCGCCGCCGACCACCGTCCACGGCCCCATGATCCAACCCATGTCGGTGGCGAAGTGGATGCGGTCGCCCGGCTTCACGTTCGTCTGGTACGCGACCTCGCGCGCGATCGAGACCAGGAAGCCGCCCTGCACGTGCAACGCACCCTTCGGCCGCCCGGTTGTGCCGGATGTGTAGGCGAGCAGGTACGGGTGTTCGGAATCGACGTGTTTCGGTGCCAGACGTCCGGACGTCTCTGCAACAAGTTCGTCCCAGAAGCGGTCGCGACCGAGGGTCATCGGCACGACCTGTCCGCGCCGCAGCGCGCCGTCGGCCGTGATCAACGCCTTCGCCTTTGCATCGGCAAGACGCGCCGCGATCGCCGGCGGTGCGAAGCCGGAGAAGACCGGCACCTGCACAGCGCCGAGA
>DASQWC010000032.1:0-22508 GCA_035640475.1 Actinomycetota bacterium
GATTCTCGGCGGGGCGAGCCTCCTGGTCGGCTATCGCCGCCGGCCTTTCGACGTCGCTTAGCCATCGACATCGCCTAGAAGGCGTGACGTCCGGAGCCGACGCGCATTGGCTCCCGTTCCGGCAGGGTCACCGTCGCCGACGTGTTGGGCGGAATCAATGCATCGACGCGCAGCACATCACCTTCGAGGCGCCAGGCGACCGACGCGTCGCCGAATCGCGTGCGCAGTGATGCCGCCGCGTGCGTGAGGCCGCCACCCGGCCGCGGCTCGATGACGATGTGACGGTAGCCGGGCACTTCAGGGTCGAAGGAGAGACCCGCGACCGTGCGATGCAGCCACTCGGCGACAGCCCCGTACGCGTAGTGATTGAACGAGACCATGCCGCGGCCCAAGCCCCCCAGCGCGTCGGTGGCCACCGAGCCGTCCTCTCGGAGTGCGTCCCAGCGCTCCCAAATGGTCGTCGCTCCCGCGATGACCTGATACAGCCAGGACGGGCATGTCTTCTGCATGAGCACGTCATAGGCAACATCGACGTGTCCCGTTCGCGTGAGCGCCGGGAGAAGAAGCGGCGTCCCGAGAAAGCCGGTCGCGAGATGGTCGCCGGCCTCGTGCACGAGACGGACGAGCGCATCTCCAAACCGAACGAGGTCCTCGTGCGGCACGAGATCGAACTCGATCGCCAGGGCGCACCCCGTCTGCGTCGTCATCGCCGCGTCGGCGTACAGCCGGCACCACGCGTCGCGAATGCTCGCGGCGCGTTGCCGATGGCGCGATGAGTCGCGTCCCAGGGCATCGAGTGCGCGCGCGACGAGATCCGACGACCGAACCGCGTACGCGGTCGCGACGACGTCGTAGCGGGCCTTCGCTTTCCACGGCTCGGCCGTCGGAGCGTCCGGGTCCAGCCAGTCACCGAACTGGAAATCGCTCCGCCAACGCAGATCGTCGTCGAGACGTGAGTAGACGTAGTCGTTCCACGCGATCATCGGCTCGATCGAACGTTCGAGCACCGTCGTGTCGCCGTAGGCCTCATAGGTCGTCAGCGGGATGACCGCCGCGGCATCACCCCAGCCGCAGGCGCCGTCGCCGATCGGAATACGCATGTCCGGCACGACCGGCGGCACGCACCCGTCGGCGCGCTGATCTGCCGCCAAGTCCGCCAGCCAGTTCTCCCAGAAGGTTTCGCAATCGAAGAGAAACGATGCGGTGGGTGAGAAGACCTGCGCGTCGCCCGTCCAGCCCAGACGCTCGTCGCGCTGCGGGCAATCGGTCGGCACCGAGACGAAGTTCCCGCGTTGTCCCCAGACGACGTTCTCGTGCAGCCGATTGATCAGAGGATCGGAGCACTCGAACGTTCCGATTCGCTCGAGATCGCTGTGGACGACGACGGCCTCGACGTCGATGGCAGCGCCTGCACTCTCGATCTCGGCGTAGCGGAAACCGTGGAACGTGAACTGCGGTTCGTATGTCTCGACCGCGCCGCCGCGCGCGATGTACGTGTCGGTGGCCTTTGCGGTCCGAAGCGGCTCGGTGAACAGCCGCCCATCCGGGCCGAGAACCTCTGCGTGCCGCATCACGATCTCGGCCCCCGGCCGGGCGCCGCGCACCTCGACGCGCAGGAAACCGACGAGGTTCTGGCCGAAATCGAACTGCTCGGCGCCGTCGACGACGGCTCTCGCAACGGGAGAGCCTCTCGGTCCGCCGTACCGGCGGAACGGACGGCGCAACCAGGATCCTCCGATCGAGATCGAGGATCGTGACCGGCTCGGATGCATCCGCTGCAGCCTCCCGGCGCGCGTCATAAGTCTCGCCGTCGTAGATCTGCGCATCGACGTACGGCGTAGCGCTTGCCTTCCATGTGTCGTCGGTCGCGACGGCAAGCCGTCCGCCGACCTCGAGCTGCAGACAAACACCCACGTGCCGGCCCCAGTAGCCCTGGGTGGGCTCGCCGAGACCGAATCGGCCGCTGAACCAACCCGGCGCCACGAGCACGTCCAGCACGTTCTCACCGCGCCGCACGAGATCGGTGACGTCGTAGGTCCGGACGCTCAACCGCTTGTGGTACGTCGTCCAGCCCGGAGCGAAGACTTCGTCGGAAGCTTCGGAGCCGTTCACGCGCAAAGCCATCAGCCCGTGCGCCGTCGCGTACATGCGCGCAGGGCCCGGGTGGTCGACGTCGAACTGCTTCTCGAAACGAACGACGGGCGTCTGGACGTTTGCGCCGATCATGCGCGCCTGCCAATCGGCCGGATCGATGAGCCCGATCTCGAACCACGCCGCCTCGCTCCAGTCCGCTCGTCCCGCGGACGTGTCACTCCTGATCCGCCACCACCGCCTGTCGCGCGACGAGAGCGCCGGACCGTCGTAGGTCACCGATTGCGCCCGGCCTTCGACGGGTCCCGCGGTCCACGTGACGCCGGCCGCATCTCCGGCTTCGATCTCGTAGGAGAGCTGAACGACGTCGGTCTCGCCGGCATCTGCCTCGAGGACCCACGAAAGACGCGGTGTGCCGCTGCCGATCCCGATTGGATCGTGGAGTCGTTCGGTTCGAAGGTCGACGACCCGCACAGTTAATCGTCGAATGCCTTCGCGATGACGCCGCAACCGATGATGCCGACGCCGAGCCGCTCGGTCACTTCGCGCCCTTCGAGAATCCCTTCGATGTGAGGTATGCGTAGCTTTTCTCTACTGCCTCCCACATGTCACCGGCATACCGGTCGAGCTCGACGATGTGCCACTCCACCGCGTCGTTCGCGGACAGCACGCCGGGGATGTCGACCTCACCGTCGCCGACCGCGAGCATGTCGTCGTCCTGCGTGCACGGTCCGTCCTTCACGTGGAGGAGCGGCGCGCGGGTGCCTAAGCCACCGACGAGCGCCGCGGGATCCACGCCGCCGGTCTGCGCCCAGTAGATGTCCACCTCGAACACAACGCGCGGATCGACAGCCTCGACGAAGACGTCGAACCCGGTCCGGCCTCCGGCGTCGACGAACTCGAAGTTGTGGTTGTGGTACGCGAGCTTCATCCCTCGCGCTTCGGCGGCATCGGCCGCGCGTCCGAGCCGCTGGGCAAGGCGCCGCACCGCTTCGGCGTCTTGGAATTTGTCGGGCGGGAGGAACGGGACGACCATGTACGGCGCACCGGTCGCCGCCGCCTCGTCGGCGATCCGGTCGAGATCGTCGCCGTCGATACGTCCCTGAACGTGCGTGCTCGAGACGGTCATCCCCAGATCGGCGACGAGACTCTTGAAGACGCCGGGTGTCATCCCGTACAAGCCGGCCGGCTCGACGCCCGCAAACCCGATCCGGGCCACGCGCTCGAGCACACCGCTGAAGTCGGCTGCACTCTGGTCGCGCAGTGTGTAGAGCTGAAGTGAGATCGGCGGTGCCACGCCCGAGACCCTAACGAAATGCAGCGATGAGTTTCGCTGCAGATGCGCGTCTACAGTGGTAGCGACGAAGGAGGAGCCGTGTCGAGACTGAAGAAGCGATTCGAAGCGAAGCTGCAGCGCAGCCCGCAGAAGGGCGGATGGACGTACGTCGTCATGCCCGATTCCGCCGAGTTCTTCGGCACCAAAGGTCTCGTCAAGGTCAAAGGCAAGATCGACGGCAGGCCGTTCCGCAGCTCGTTCATGGCGATGGGCGACGGGACGCACAAGCTCCCGGTGAAGGCCGACACGCGCAAAGCCATCGGCAAGGGACCCGGCGAGACAGTGACCGTTCACCTCGAAGAGCGCCTCGAGGACTAGCCCCGCTTATCCTGCGGACGTGAGCTCCAAAGACGAGCTGGTCCTCGACATCGAGGGCCGGGACGTCCGGATCACGCATCCGGACAAGGTGTACTTCTCCCAACGAGGCGAGACCAAGCTCGACCTCATCGACTACTACCGCTCGATCGCGGAACCGATCTTGCTCACGATGCGCGGACGTCCCGTCCTGCTCCAGCGTTTCCGCGACGGCGCCGACGGGCCCGGGTTCTTCCAGAAGCGGATCCCGGACTCGGCTCCCGACTGGCTGCAGACGACGACCGTCAGCACACCCAACGGGACGACGTCTCGCGCACTCGTCATCGGCGACATCGCGCACATTGTGTGGGCGGCCAACCTCGGCTGCCTCGGCTTCCACGTGTGGCCCTACCTCGCCGACGACCCCGAGCATGCGGACGAGGTGCGGCTCGATCTCGATCCGCAGCCGGGAACCGACTTCACCCACGTGCGCGCGGCCGCAAAGGAGCTGAAGAGCCTGCTGGACGAACTCGGCATCGTCGGGTACCCGAAGACGACCGGCAACCGAGGCCTGCACGTCTACATCCGGCTCGAATCTCGCTGGGACTCCTACCAAGTGCGATCGGCCGCCGTCGCGGCCGCACGCGAGCTCGAGCGGCGCCGTCCGGACATCCTCACCGCGCAGTGGTGGAAAGAAGATCGCGGCGAGCGGATCTTTCTGGATTTCAATCAGAACGCGCCGCACAAGACGGTCTTCGGCGCGTGGTCGGTGCGCGCGCGTCCCGGAGCGCAGGTGTCGACTCCCCTGTCCTGGGACGAAATCGACACGATGCATCCCGACGAGCTCACGATGCCGAAGGTCCCGGAGCTCGTCGAGGCACGCGGCAACCCGTGGGCGGACATGAACGCGAACCCGCAGTCGCTCGCGCCGCTCCTGGCCATGAACGAGCGCGATCGCGCAAACGGGCTGATGGACGCACCCTGGCCGCCGGTGTATCCCAAGCAGCCGGACGAGCCGCCGCGGGTGTCACGGAGCCGGGCGAAGAAGTCCTAGCCGCCCGGCACGCTCCTCGGCCTCGCGTTTTGCCGTCACGCGTCGCGGGAAGAACGACAACGTGAAGGCAGTAACGGACAGGCTCCTCGACACGCACGAGTCCTGGAGCGACTACGTGACCGCCGGCGGCGGCGGGGGAATCGAACGCGCCCGGACTCTCGGCCCGGACGAGCTCATCGAGCTCGTCGCGGCCAGCGGCCTTCGCGGGCGCGGAGGCGCCGGGTTCCCGACGGGCACGAAGTGGCGCTCGGTCGCCACGGCCGGTGGCGAGCATTTCGTGATCTGCAACGCCGCAGAAGGCGAGCCGGCGACGTTCAAGGACCGCTTTCTCTTGAGACGAAATCCGTACGCCGTCCTGGAAGGCGTCGCCATCGCAGCACTCGCCGTCGGCGCCAAGCGCGCGTACATCGGACTGAAGGAAGCCTTCACACTCGAGACGGAGTACGTCGTCGGCGCAATCGAAGCGATGGAATCGGACGGCGTCTTCGACGGACTCGAGGTCGAGCTCGTCCACGGCCCGGATCGCTACCTCTTCGGCGAGGAAACGGGACTCGTCGGCGTCATGGACGGCCGCGGACCGTTCCCGCGCGAGGTCCGCCCGTTCATGCAGGGCCCGTTTGCCACCTCGTCCAGACCGAATCCGTCGCTCGTGAACAACGTGGAGACGCTCGCCAACGTGCCGGCGATCGTCGCGCTCGGGCCGGAGTGGTTCCGCTCGACCGGAACAGATTCGTCGCCCGGAACGATGCTGTTCACGGTCGCCGGCGACGTCCGTAGCGAAGGCGTGTTCGAGCTCCCGCTGGGCACGTCGCTGCGCGAGCTCATCGAGGATCGTGCCGGTGGTGCACCGGACGACCGAGCGATCAAAGCCGTGCTTCCAGGTGCGTCGAACGCGCTGATCGCAGGAGACCGGCTCGATCTCGCGCTCGACTTCGACGTCATGCGCCGTGCCGGCACCGGACTCGGCGCCGGAGGGTTCGCCGTTTACGACGAATCCGCGTGCATGGTCGAGGTCACGCGCCAGTACTCATGGTTCCTGCACGTCGAGTCGTGCGCGCAATGTCCGGCCTGCAAGTTGAACTCGGGATCGATCAACGAGATCGTGACGGCGCTGCACGCGGGCTCCGGGTCGCTCGGAGACGTCGAGGAGATCGTCTCGCGAGCCGACCGCGTCACCGACGGACAGAAGTGTGCGCTCCCGACGGGAACAAAGCTGCTCGTTCTCAGCCTGATTCAGGGATTCGCGGAGGAGTTCGCGGCGCACGTCTCGAAGAAGTGTCCGATGGATCGGACCCTCCCCTTCCCCAAGCTCGTCGACTACGACGACGAAGCGGGTGCGTTTCTCTACGACCGTGTCTACGAGCAGACGAGCCCGCAGTGGACCGAGCAGATCGGCGGAGCCCCGCGCACCGAGTCGTAACCGGCTTACTGCTGAAGGTTTCGAGGGCCGAGACGCTTGGCTGCGCTCGGATCCGACGAGAGCACGGAATCCACCTCGCGAGGATCGAGCACCAGCACATGCAGCGGCGTGACCGCCTCCAAGGTCGCCGTGCGATGACCGCCGTTGACCATCGCAAGCTCGCCGACGACCTCACCCGAGCCGACCGTGGCGACCTGCAGTCCGTCGACCGTTACCGACGCTTCGCCGTCGACGAGCACGAACACGTCGTGCTCGAACGCGCCCTGCTCGCACAGGACCTCGCCCGGGGACAGATGCTTGTCGTCGACGAGCTTTGCGATGTCGTCGAGCTGGCGCGCCGTGCAGCCCTTGAAGAAGTCGATCTGTTGCAGGAGCTCGGTCTTGTCGGCCACGTCGTCGTTCCTCGCTCGGACTCTACGCGAAGCGAGAAGCTGCCGGTCGAGCAATGCACGTTTGAGCGCTCGGACGCCCAGGACCCGGTCCGGCGCTAGGGAGCCAGAAGGCCGGCAATCGCGGCTTCGGGAGACCGTTCACCGGACAGGACCGAGGCGACGGCGAGCGCCGCCGGCACACCGACGCCGACGCGATCGGCGACGGCGATGGCCGCACTCGTATTCGCGATCCCTTCGACCGTGCTGCCGATGGTCGCTTGGGCCTGAGCGGGCGTCTGGCCGGAACCGAGAAGCCTGCCGAAGTTGCCGTTGCGTCCGCCGAGGCACGTGACGTACAGGTCCCCCGCGCCGGCCAGCCCGATGATCGTGCCGGTGCGGCCGCCGAGGGCCTCGACCAGCGCACACATGTCCTGCAGCCCCTGCGCGAAGGTCGCGGCGCGCGCGTTCGCGAACCTGTGGATGTACACACTCTCCGGAAGCCGCTCGCTGAGTCCCTCGCACATGCCGACGGCAATAGCCGTCACGTTCTTGTACGCAGCTCCGATCTCGACGCCGACGACATCGTCGGTCGGCGCGGCGCGAACGCCGGCCGCGCGCAGCGTCGCCGCGACGCCCTCCGCGACCTCGAGCTCATCGGCGGCAACGACCATCGCCGTGGGTGCGCCGGCCACAAGCTCCGGCGCGAGCGCCGGGCCTCCGAAAACGGCAACACGCGCCCGGCTCCCGAGAACCGACGCCGCGACGTCTGATGGGAGCCGCAGCGAGTCCCCGTCCCATCCCTTCGTCGCGATGGCCCAGACGGCGTTCGTCTTGGACAGCGGCGCGCACTCGGCAACGACGTCGGCCAGTCCGTCGCTCGAGACGCCGATGACGACTCTCTCTGTGTTTCGGAGCACGGCTCCCCACTTCCCATGGGGGCGGCAGTCGATGGTGGGATCAAGAGAGATGCCGAGCGCGGGATGGGCACGTCCCGCCCGGCACTCCTCGATGGTCGCGTCGTCGAAGCGGGTCCCGAGCAGCGCCGTGCGCAGACCGGCCCGCGCATGCACGATTGCCAACGCGGCACCCATCGCACCGGCACCGACGACTCCGATCACGGCGAGATTGTGACGACGCACGGTACGCGCCGCCACTCGCCGCTAGCTCGGGGGGCGCCCCACGTACAGAGCGGCGGGACGAAAGATCCGGTTGTCGGCGATCTGTTCCAGCAAGCTGGCCGTCCATCCGGCCATACGCGCAATCGCGAACGTACAGCCGAACAGCTCCTCCGGAACTCCCGAGAACTCCACAACCATGCCGGCGTACAGCTCGATGTTCGCCTCGCGGTGCTTGTCGGACTTTCGCTCGTTGAGAAGCCGGACGCCCGTCCGCTCGACGATCTCGGCCAGTGCCGCGCGTTCCCCGTCGACCTCCTTGGCCACCGCACGAAGCACGGTCGTCCGCGGATCGGGCGCCTGGTAGACGGCGTGACCGAAGCCCATCAGCCGTTCGCCCCTGTCGAGCCGGTCGCGCAGCCACGACTCGACGCGTGAGGCATCGCCGATTGCGGCAAGCATCGTCGGTACGCGATCGATTGCTCCTCCGTGCAGCGGCCCGGAGAGCGAGCCGACCGCACCGGACAACGCGGCTCCCACGTCGGCCCCGGACGACACGATCACGCGCTCGGCGAACGTCGAGTTGCAGAACCCGTGATCGGCGGCGAGCACGAGATAGGTATCGAGCGCGGACGCTCGGACGGGATCCGGGACGTTGCCGTGGATCATCAAGAGGTAGTTCGCCGCCAAGCTCAGGTCCGGGGACGGAGGGATCGGTTCCTCGCCGCGGCCGAGCCTGTAGAGGGCGGCAGCGAGCACCGGAGTGAGTGCGGCGATCTTCAACACCTGCTCATCGGTCGTCGCGCGGTCCTGCTCCGTCCACGGACGGCAGCCGATCGCAACGCCGGCAGCCGAGACGCCCGTCCGGAGCACGTCCATCGAACCCGGGGGGCCGAGGGCGGCCAGCGATGGGAGCGCCTCGCGCAAAACCGGAGGCAGGTGCATCGCCGCCCGGAGGCGTGCCGTGAAGGCGGCCCGCTCTGCTTCGCTCGGAAGGTTGCCGGTCAGCAGGAGGTGCCACGCGTCCTCGAATGTCCCCGTGCGGGCAAACGTGGTCGGATCGATGCCGCGGTAGTGGTAGAAGCCGGCGAGTCCGTCGACGTCGGATACCTGGGTCTTTGCGACCGGAACGCCGTCCAGCCCGCGGGGAACCTCCGCATCCAACGCGACTCCTCGCATCACTCGCACTCCTGGATCGTTTGACTGAGCTTGCGTCGGAACGGCCGAGGTGTCAACCTTGATGAATCAATATTGACTGAGTCAACAGCGTTCCTCACATCCGCCCAGGCGGCCGCCCGCCTGGGCGTCAAGACCGCGACTCTGTACGCGTACGTCAGCCGCGGCCTGATCCCCCGCCACCGCTCGGACGACGGCCGGACCAGCCTGTTCGACGCCGCCGACGTCGCGCGGCTGGCCCGTCGCGGTGGCGCGGAGCGAACGGCACCATCCGACGTCACGGTCGGCTCCGAGCTCACGCTCGTGGACGCCGGCGGGATCTGGTACCGGGGCGTCGACGTGCTGCGCGCCTGTCGCGAGCTCCAATTCGAGGAGGTCGCTTCTCTGCTCTGGACGGGGAGCATCGACCGGCTCGATCCATGGAACGCCGATCAGCGCTCGCTGCGCGCGGGGGCGCAAGCGATGTCGGCGCTGAAGCGCGGCGCGCCTCCGGCCGACCGGCTCCCGTTGATCGCCGCGGGCGTAGCCGCGGCGCACGCGGCGCGCACCGACCTGTCGGCGATTGAAACCGCGTCCGATGTCATGGCGTGCTTGGTGGATTGCCTGCCGGGCCGGAGCGACGGCACGACGATCGCGCAAAAGCTCACGGCACATTTCGGCGGACGGTCCCTCGTCGACGTCTTCGATGCGGCTCTCTCGCTGACCTGCGAGCGGGGATTGACGCATGGAGCGCTCGCCGCACGGCTCACGATTGCGACGGGTGGGGGCATCGCTGCCGCTGTGGCGGCGGCGATCCAGCCGCCGCTGCCCAATGCGCGCGCGCTGGTCGCAATCGAGCAGGCGTTTGCAAAAGCCGTCGACGGCGGAGCATCGGAGGCCGCCGCATCACTCGACCCGGAGATCGTCGGCGTTCGTCATCCCTTCCGGACGGCGGATCCGCGTACGCCGGTTCTCCTGTCGATCCTCGGCGAGTCGGCGCCCGCCGAAGCCGAGCTCGTCTCGACCCTGACGGATGCCCTGCGCAAACGGGGCGTCGAGCCGAATGTCTGGTACGCGCTTGCCGCTACGACATGGGCGGCCGGAATGGTGCCCGGAGCAGCCGGTGCGATCGCGCTCATCGCACAGGCCGCCGGATGGCTCGCTCATGCCCTCGAGGAGACCAATCGTCCGACGCCGTACCGTCCGCGACTCGCCTACACCGGACCGGCGCCCCGCGAATCGACGCCGCGCCGCACACTCGATGCGGTGACACAGTATTTGTCACGTGACTAAGACCACTCTTCGTCCGGCGGACGCAGGAGACATCGGGCGGATCGCCGCTCTCCACGCCGAAAGCTGGCGTTCGGCATATCGCGGCATGCTCGACGACTCGTACCTCGACGGTCCGGTCTTCCAGGACAGACACGTGGTGTGGACCGAGCGGCTCACCCAGCCGCGAGACAACCAGTTCGTCGTCGTCGCCGAATGTGACTCGGAACTAGACGGCTTCGCGTGCGTCTATGCGCGCGAGGACGCAACGTGGGGAAATTTTCTGGACAACATCCATGCCCATCCTTCTCGGCGAGGCCGTGGAATTGGGACCGCGCTCATGGGCGAGGTCGTCGACTGGTGCCGGTCGGTTGCCAGCGACTGCGGACTCTATCTCTACGTGTTCGCGCTCAACCGACGAGCGCGACGCTTCTACGAACGTCTCGGCGCAACCGATACCGGTTCGGAGCTCCGGCCGCCCGGCGTCGGCGGCGAGCCTCGCGAGATCCACCGCTACGCCTGGCCGACGCTCGAGGCCGTGACGAGGCACCCGTCGCGTAGCTGATAATTGGCCCCCGCTACAGGGAGGGGCCATGCCCGAGCGTGCCGAGATCGTCGCGAAGCTCGAGAGGGAAGCCGGACGGCTCGTCGAGCGTTATCGGTCGCTCAGTCCCGACGATCTGACGCGGCACTGCACCGAGAGCGAGGTCGACGGGGCAACGTCGTGGTGCGCTAAAGACCACCTTGCGCACCTCGCGATGATCGAACGCGCGTTCAACTCGATGATCAGGCGAACGGTCGACGGCAACTCCAACCCGGTCGGCTTGGATCTTTCCAAGGGACGCGAGGCGGCCATCGCTCGCGTGCACAAGAACAATCAGGACAACATCGAGGAGCATCGCGACGACGACCTCGACGCACTCCTGGCCGACCTCGATGCGGCCCGGGCCGAAACGCTTGAGCTCCTCGGCTGCCTGACAGACGAACAGCTCGCGCTTCCCGTCCCCGGTGCGCCGTGGAACGACGGTACGGTCGGCGGCGTATTGATCACAAACGCCTACCACCAAATCCAGCATTGGAAGTGGGTCGAAGAAGGACTCGGTATCGTTGCGGCGGCGAGCGACTGAGGTGGCCTACTCCGAGATCATTTACGAGCAGCAGGGCAACGTCGGCGTCATAACGCTCAACCGTCCCGACGCACGAAACGCCCTCACGTATACGACCTACTTCGAGCTCGAGGACGCCGTCCGGACAACGGATGCACGATGCCTGGTGATCACGGGAGCCGATCCCGCCTTTTGCTCCGGCGACGACGTGAAGCAGATCATGCTCGGCGCGGGCGATCAGGTGTCTTCGAATCTGCAGGCCGAGCCGCGACTGACGCCGGCCGCCGACGCACTCCTCAACTCCGACGTGCCCGTCGTCGCAGCCGTCAACGGCGCCGCCGTTGGCTGGGGCATGGAGCTCGCGATCATGGCCGACGTTCGCGTTGCGTCGGACCGTGCGAAGTTCGGTGAGCTCTTCGTGAAGCGGGGCCTGTGCTGCGACGTCCCGGGCATCGGCCGTCTCGCGCAGCTCGTCGGGCGCGAGCACGCGGCCGAGCTCCTGTTCACAGGTCGGATCATCGACGCAAACGAAGCCAAAGAGCTTCGTCTCGTCTCACGCGTAGTCCCGCACGACGAGCTGATGCCCGAGGCGATCGACATCGCGCAGAAAATCGCCTCGAATCCCCCGCTGGCCGTCCGGAAGCTGAAAGAAGGCCTGCGCAAGGCCCTCGACCCGGATTGGCAAGACCTCGGCCGTTGGGTGAGCGCGAGCCTCGCCGAGCTCTTCGGTACGGAGGACCACAAAGAAGGCGTCCTGTCGCTCATCGAGAAACGCGAACCCAAGTACGTAGGGAGGTAGGCATGGACTTCGAGATTCCGAAAGACCTCCAAGAGTATTTGCAAGAGCTCGACGAGTTCATCGAGCGCGAGATCAAGCCCCTCGAAGAGCAGGACGACAACATCCGTTTCTTCGACCATCGCCGCGAGGACGCGCGCACCGACTGGGAGCGCGGCGGACTGCCGAACCCGGAGTGGGAGGCCCTGCTCTACGAAGCGCGGCGGCGCGCCGACGCCGCCGGCCACTACCGGTATCCGTTCCCGAAGGAGTACGGAGGCCAGGACGGCACAAACCTCGGGATGGCCATCATTCGCGAGCACCTCGCGCGCAAAGGGCTCGGCCTCCACTGCGACTTGCAGAACGAGCACGCGATCGTCGGCAACAACGTCGGGCTCCTTCTGATGATCAAGTACGGCAGTGAAGAACAGAAGAAGGACTGGATCGACGACCTCGCCGAAGGACGGCGCGGCTTCGCCTTCGGGATCACCGAGCCGAATCACGGATCCGACGCGACGTGGATGGAGACGACGGCCGTCCGCAGCGGCGAAGAGTGGATCATCAACGGCGAGAAGACGTTCAACACGGGCATGCACCGCGCGCAGTACGACATGATCATGGCGCGGACGAGCGGCAATCCGGGCGACGGTCTCGGGATCACCGCATTCCTCGTTCCCACGAACTCGCCGGGCTTCGAGATCCTCGAGTTCCTGTGGACCTTCAACATGCCAACGGACCATGCACACATCCGGTTAACCGACGTCCACGTCCCCGACAGCGCGATCTTCGGCGGCGAGGGACGCGGGCTGCAGGTCGTCCAGGAATTCTTCAACGAGAACCGAATTCGCCAAGCAGCCTCGTCGCTCGGCGCTGCGCAGTACTGCATCGATCGAGCCGTCGATTACGCGAAGGTTCGGGCGCCATTCGGGAAGCCCTTGGCGCAGAACCAGGGCATTCAGTTCCCGCTCGTAGAGCTCCAAACGCAATGCGACATGCTGCGGGCGCTGATCCACAAGACCGCGTGGTCGATGGACGAGTACGGGGCGTTCTCGGTGTCCAAGGAAGTATCGATGTGCAACTACTGGTCGAACCGGCTGTGCTGTGAGGCAGCCGACCGGGCGATCCAGGTGCACGGCGGGCTCGGCTACACGCGCAAGATGCCGTTCGAGCACATCTACCGCCATCACCGGCGATACCGGATCACCGAAGGCAGCGAGGAGATCCAGATGCGCCGGATCGCCGGTTACATGTTCGGCTTCATGAAGCAGCAGGCGCCCAAGGGCGTCGTGACCTAGCGCGTCTTCGTCTTCGTCTTCAACCTCGACGTCGTCGGCCGGCTGCGCACCGTGACGATTCGGTGCATGCGATGGAGGTCGACGATCGCGAACGTGTGACACACGGCTGCCACGATCCCCGGGAGCTGATCTGCCGCGATGAACAGATTCGGCCTGGCGACCCCGTCGGCGTAGTGACCTAATACGGCGGCGGCGATGCCGCCGACGGCACTGATCATCAGCAAGATCTGCTGCGGCAGGAGCAGCAGCCACCCGGCCGTCGTGCCGCGCTTTCTGATTCCGAGCACAGCCATCGCCGCCGTACCGCCGAGCAAGAGGGACGTCACGATGCGCGGATGGATCTCGAGGACGTGTACGGGCGTCGAGCCGAACGGGTCGCTGGAGGCGAGGATCATGAGCGCCCATATGCCGTGGAGGAAGATGGCGTAGTAGATCATCCACGAGAAGCGGAAGTGATCCCAGCGGTAGCGGACGCGCTTCGACACGCTCCCTCCCCTGCCCCTCCAGCGAATTAGATGTTACCTAGAGAGGCAACACTGCCGATCGGCCACCGGTCGCCGACCCGCATCGCTCGCTTGCACCTGTGCCGCGGCTTCATCGGCACCAACCGTCTTCACAGCACAACTCCGGATAGTTCGTCGAGGCGTCCGATGACGCGGTCGGCATCGCGGCCGATGGCCACGACGATCAGCCGGTCGACGCCGATGTCCTCGTAGCGTTTCGCCTTTTCGGCGTCGAGGCCGAGTAGATACGGGCAGATGCTGACCGTGATCTCGTCGAGCGAGCGCCCGCGATCGGCGAGGAACCCTCCGAGCGTCTTCAGCCGTTCGGGAAGGTCGTCGGGCGAGACGTTGAATCCGTACCAGCCTTGACCGATGTCGGCGACGCGACGAAGTGCCGCGTCGCTCTCGCCGCCGAAGTGCACGGGCGGATGCGGCTGCTGGACCGGCTTCGGGTACTGGCGGCACGCCGGAAGCGAATAGAACTCACCTTCGAACTCGGAGACCGGATCGCACCACAAGCGGCGCATGACCTCGACGTACTCGCGGCAACGGTCGGCGCGGCGAGCGAACGGCACATCGACAGCGGCAAACTCCTCGGCCAGCCATCCGATGCCGATACCGAGGTCGAGGCGGCCCCCGGACAGCCAATCGACTGTCGCCGCTTCTTTCGCGGTGTACACGGGATTGCGCTGCGGGACGAGGCAGATCCCGGTTCCAAGACGGATGGTGGTCGTCCTCGCAGCCAGAAAAGCGAGCGTGTTGAGCGGCTCGAGAACACCGACTTCGCCGCCGGCCGGAACGCGGCCGTCGGCCGAGTACGGATACTGCGAGGCGTACTCGTCGAAGAGGACGACGTGCTCCGGTACCCAAAGCGAGTCGAATCCGCGCTCTTCGGCCGCCGCGGCAACGGAAGCGAGGAAGTCCGGCGTTGCCCACGGATTGCTCGTCGCCACAGCCAGCCCCACCCGCATCGCGCTGCATCGTATTCGGCAGACTGGAGAACGTGCCGCGCACGATCGATCAGCTCCTCGCAGAGGCTCGCAAGAACCTGGATCGAGTCCGGCCCGAGGACCTGGGGGCCGAGCAGAACGCAGGAGCGCTCGTCGTCGACATCCGTCCCATCGAGCAGCGTTCGGAGGACGGCGAGCTTCCCGGCGCGGTTGTGATATCCCGCAACGTGCTCGAGTGGCGCCTGGATCCGGCGAGCGAGCACAGGATCCCGGAGACCGGCTACGACAAGCGGATCATCGTCGTGTGCAATGAGGGCTATCAGTCGAGTCTCGTCGCGGCGACCTTGCGCGAGCTCGGCATCGAGCGCGCGACCGATCTGGACGGCGGCTACCAAGCGTGGAGAGCAGCTCGAGATGAGTGAGTGGATCTACTTCATCCACCCGCCGCGCGAGAACTTTGCCGAGACCATGACCGACGAAGAAAAGAACGTGTGGGGCGTCCACTTCGAGCGACTGAAGAAGCTCGTCGCAGACGGCGTGATGATCCTCGCGGGCCCAACGCTCGGCAACGTGAACACGGGAATCGCAATCTTCGAGGCACGGACGAAGAAACGGCTCGCATGATCATGAACGAGGATCCGGTGATCGCCGGGGGCTATGCCCGCGGCGAGCTGCGTCCCTTTGTCGTGTCGCTGCTACGTGGGCGCGACTGAGCCGACGATTCTCATTCGACGCGCGCTGAGCGCGGACCAGAACGCGAAGCCCAAGATCGCTGTTCCCAGGGCGATGTCGAGGAACACGAATGTGTTCTGGAACACCGACAGGTCGGAGATCGAGATCCCGACGTAATGCAGGATGCTGATCAATCCGCTGACGGAATAGAAGGCGAGCC
This sequence comes from Actinomycetota bacterium, assembly GCA_035640475.1. GTDB lineage: Bacteria > Actinomycetota > JAICYB01 > JAICYB01 > JAICYB01 > DASQWC01. Next base: position 15,627 of record DASQWC010000032.1, read on the forward strand.
ACGGCGCCGCTTCCGGCCGGCGTCCCTGTCGGAAACGCAGATAGCCGATGATGCCCGCCGCAGTGAACAGGACCCAGGAGGCCGGAATCATCCACCTATCGATCCACGAGGAGACGGCCGGCGGGTTCGGCCCGGTGTAGTCGGAGAACCGAAGTGTGTTGTCGAGGTAGTGCACGAAGGACTCGGCGATCGCGACACCCAACAGAACCTGCAGCACGGTCAGCGGCGTCTTCCGGTCGGTCGGTGTCATACGAGCGGCCTCCTCGACGAGATAGATCGCTCTAGCGTATGACCTCGCGGTCGGGGTCGTCCGCGACGCGTTAGGGTCATCGCGTGAACGCAGCGTTGGTTCTCGACGCCGTCCGCACGCCGTTCGGTAAGTACGGCGGCGCGCTCTCCCACATCAGACCCGACGATCTCGCCGCCGCGACGCTGCGCGCGCTTCTCGACCGGCACCCGTCGCTCGATCCGGCGACCGTGGACGACGTCGTCCTCGGCGACGCTAACGGCGCGGGTGAAGACAACCGCAACGTCGCGCGCATGGCCGCGCTTCTCGCCCAGATGCCGACGTCGGTGACCGGCGCAACCGTGAACCGGCTGTGCGGATCCGGGCTGCAAGCCGCGATGGACGCCAGCCGCGCGATCGAGACCGGCGATGCGAAGGTTGCAGTGGCCGGCGGCGTCGAGTCGATGAGCCGGGCCCCCTGGGTGCTCCTCAAGCCCGAACGAGGACTGCCGCGCGAGCACCAGACCCTGCACTCGACGACGCTCGGCTGGCGCATGGTCAATCCACTCATGCCCGAGCATTGGACGCTCTCGCTCGGCGAGAGCTGCGATCTGCTCGGCGAGAATTACGGGATCTCGCGCGACGAACAAGATGCGTTCGCACTGGCGAGTCATCAAAACGCAGCCGCGGCATGGGAGAGCGGTGCGATGACCGAGGAGATCGTGAAAATCGCCGGCGCCGATCTCGAGCGCGACGAGTGCATTCGCGCCGATACGAGTCTGGAAGCGCTCGGATCGTTGAAGCCTGTGTTCCGGAAGGACGGCACCGTGACGGCCGGAAACTCGTCCCCGCTCAACGACGGCGCCGCCATGCTGCTGCTCGGTGACGAGTCATCGGCCGATGCCCTCGGCATCCAGCCGCTTGCCCGCATCGCCGGCCGCGCCGCCGCCGGCGTCGATCCGGACGTCTTCGGGATCGGTCCGGTCGAAGCTGCGAACAACGCCCTCGGACGCGCCGGGATCGGTTGGGGCGATCTGTCTGTCGTCGAGCTGAATGAAGCGTTCGCCGTCCAGTCGCTGGCCTGTCTGCGCGAGTGGCCGGACCTTGATCCCGCGATCGTCAACGTCAACGGCGGCGCGATCGCGATCGGCCATCCCCTCGGCGCCTCGGGCGTGCGCATCCTCGGCTCTCTCGCGCGTGAGCTGCGCCGTCGCGGCGGCCGCTGGGGGCTCGCCGCGATCTGCATCGGCGTCGGCCAGGGCCTCGCCGTCGTGCTCGAGGCCGCGTAGGCGGCGATCGGCTCCGCAACGCATTCACAGCTTCGTCACCCGTTCGAGCGGAAACGGCGGCTGGGCGAGCGGCTTCACGGCCAGCCGCAAGAGCAGCAGCGGGTTGTCGTCGCCGGCGATGCGATTGAGGTGCAGCTCATCGCACCCGCGGCATCGATGCACGATCACCCACTCGCCGTCACCGCGCACCGAGATGGCGATCGGCTCCATCGACGATCCGCATCGAGCATCGCGGTCGCCGGGGACGTCGTCGTCCAAGTGCCGGCTCCACAGGCAATTCGGGCAGTGGTTGCGATGCGCCGTCCCGATCGCCTGCATTCCTACGTCGAGGCCGCACTGCCGGCACCGAAACGATTCGGGCGCGCGACGGCGGCCTTGCTGTCGCTGATCTCTCGTCAACGCTGGACCTTTCGTTCAACGGAACGTGAAAAAGGCACGTGAATGCGCCTCGCGGGGTTCCGCTGAAATTCCGTCTGAGAGACGGCTACCGGAGCAGCGCGAGAGCGCGAGAGATCACACGGACGGTCTGCAGAGTCACCACTCCTCTCGCGCTCGAAGAATTGCAGCGTAGCTCCGAGGCTTCGGGCACGCAACCGTCTATGTTCGTTACGTGTTGCGGATCCTTCTCGTCTTCAGCCTCACGGCGTGCATCGCGTGCTCGGACGACGAGGGTGCGAGCCCGACCGCCTCTCCGGCCGCCCCGCCGATCGCCGCCGACTGGTCTCACCTGAACGAGCTCGAGCCGATCGAGTCGGACGGCTTCCGGTTCGTCGATTGTGAGGGCGACGCACCGCTGCTCTGCGTCGAGGAGTCCGGCGACCCGGCCGGACTCGTCGAGTTGAAGCTCCTCGACCGCAAACGCTTCGGCGACAACGCGCGCAGCCTCGACGCGATCGCCGCCGATCTCGAGCAGTCGTTCCGGACCGACCGCACCGACGGCTGTCCGCTCGGCTTCCGCTTCGAGATCAATCCACGAACAAAGCTGACCGTGGCGGGCGCCGAAGGAGTCAGAACCGACTGGTCGGTGCTCGACCGCGAGGGGAAGGAAGTGGAGCGCACCCTCACGTATTTCGCGCTCGAGCCGGATCGTGTCGTCGTCTTCACCGCGAATTCGCTGAACGACGACGGTTGCCTCGCACGCGAGGGAGCCGAGTTCCACACGGACGCGCTCGGCCGGGCCGCTCCGCTCCTCGACCGGCTCGTCGCCGGTGCGAAGCTGCCGGCCGGCACGCTCCCATGACGATCACCAGGCGGGAAGTTCTCCGTGGAGGCCTCGGAGCAGCCGGTGCGTTCGCGCTGACGGCGTGCGGGATCCGAGGTACGCAGCAACGGCGTGTTGCGCGACGCTCACCTCTGCCCTCACCGTCGGGAAAGCTCTCAATCGCGACGTGGCCGCACTACATCGACGTCGACGCCGCAGGCCGTCGTCCGACGGTCGATCGGTTCGAACGCAAGAGCGGCATCGACGTCACGTACAAGGAAGTCATCGAAGACAACGAATCATTCTTCAGCACGATTCGCGGGCCGCTGTCACGAGACGAACCAACCGACTGGGACATCGTCGTCGTCACCGACTGGCTCGTTGGCCGCATGCGCCGCCTCGGCTACTTGGAAGAGCTGCATCGTGACGAGCTGTCCACCGTCACGAAGCAGGTCGGCCCACTGTTCGAACGCAGCCCCGACGCTCCGCTCTACAGCGTTCCGTGGCAGGCCGGCATCGTCGGCATCGGCTACAACCGGAAGTTGACCAAGCAACCGATCACGAGCTTCGGCGACCTCTTCGACCCGCTCTTCGAGGGCAAGGTCGGGATGTTTTCGGACATGCGCGACATGATCCACCTCACGCTGCTTTGGAAGGACGTCGATCCGGAGGATGCCGAGCTCGAGGACGTCGAAGAGGCCAAGGATGCGCTCGTCAAACAGCGCAAGGACGGCCTCGTCCGGAGCTACTACGAGGACGACTACGTCGACGCGCTGGCGAAGGGTGACATCGCGCTCGGTCTCGCCTACTCGGGCGACGTCTTCCAACTGCAGATCGACAACCCCGATTTGAAGTTCGTCGTCCCACGGGAAGGCGGAATGATCTTCGTCGACGAGATGGCCGTCCTCGCGGGAGCAAAACACCCGGGCGACGCGCACAAATGGATGAACTTCGTCTACGAACCGAAGATCGCGGCGCAGATCACTGCGCAGATGCAATACATCACGCCGGTTCCGGCAGCCAGAGACGTGCTCCGAAAACGGGCAGCCGAGGCAACCGGTCAAGACAAAGCATCTCTCGAGATGGTCGCCTCGAGCCCGCTCGTCTTCCCGACCGCAGCCATGCGCAAGCGCATCCATCGCTATCGGGCGCTCGGTGAAGACGAAGAGCGTGTGTGGAACGAGATCTTCGCGGAGGTCGTCGAAGACTGAACCGACGACGCGTCGCCGCCCGGCTCAGTCGGTTCGTTCGGCCACGGTGAGCACCGTCGGAAGCGTACGTCCAAGGATTCTGTTCACGCGGTGCTGTCGCCGGACGGTGAATCCGGCGTTCTCGGTCAAGCGCCGCATGTCGGATCGCGTGGGCCAACGTGCTGTCTTCCGTGCTTGCGCACGGAGCAGACGGCTGCCGACCTCCGTGCGCGGATTGATCATCGCGACGAGCAGCACCCCGCCGTCCGATAGCACGCGGTGGAACTCGGCCACGGCCCGCGGCTGATCGAACCAGTGAAAGGCTTCGGTGCAGACCACGGCATCGACGACACCGTCCGCGAGCGGCAAGCAGCCCGAGTCGCCGAGGATCCACTCGACACGCGCCGACCGCGCAGTCGCATGCGCGAGCATGCCCGGCGACAGGTCACAGCCGCAGACGAGCTCCGCATCGAGTTCTGCTCGCATCCGGGCGGCGAAGAGCCCGGTCCCGCATCCGACATCCAGGACACGCGTCGCACCGTACGCACGCAGCTCCTTGATCGCGAGATCCTGCGCCGGACGATAGACGAGCCGCTGAAGCGGCGCAGAGTCGTAGACGTTCGCGACTCGATCGAACAAGCGAGTGACCGGCGAGGACAATCTCAGCTCACGCAGTCTCTTCGGTGCCGAGCTCGGTGGTCATCGCATTCATGGCTTCCCCGTACTTACCCATGAAGTAGCCGAAGATCGGCTGGATCTCGTCGAGGAGATTCACATCCGGAGCCAGCGCGGCGGCGAAGCCGTTCAGGTACAGCAGATTCTTGAAGAAGAGAACGAGCTCTTTCGGCGCGACAAAGCCCGATCGGGACAGCAGCCGGATGATCTGGCCGAGAGCTTCGGTGAGCTCGTTGAGATCGGCGGAACCGCCGCCAGCGCGGACCTCGATCTCCATCGCGCGCACGGCGTGGACCTCCAGATCCTTCACGAGGCGATCGACATCCGCGTCCGGGGGAACGGCGCCGAACTCGCGCATGGCTTCGATCTGCCCGCGGACGTCGCTTTGCGCGAACGCGAGCATGAACCGTACGAGCGACGCCCGTTGTTCGGCATTCAAGCGTCCGACGATGCCGAAATCGACGAGGGAGAAGTCGCCGTTCGGGTCGATGAACACATTCCCGGCGTGCAGGTCTCCGTGGTACACCCCGTAGATCAGCGTTTGTTCGAGAACGCTTTGTATGGCGAGGCGCAAGAGCTTCTGTCCGTCGACCTTGCCTGGGTAGGTCTGCACCGCGTCCGTGTAGCGGACGCCGGGCACTCGCTCCATGACGAGGACATTCGACGCGACGAGATCCGGGATCGGGCGGGGGTAATTCACATAGTCGTGCCCTGAGCTCTCAGATGCGAGCGCAAGCTCGACGATGTTCACGGCTTCGAGACGGAAGTCGAGCTCTTCCAGAACGATCTGCGCGAACAGCTCGACGAATCCCGACAGGTTGGCCATACGAGCTTCCGGAAGCGCGCGCTCGGCTACCGCCGACATCAGCGCCATCACGCGGATGTCGGAGTAGAACTGGCGCCGAAGGCCCGGGCGCCGAACCTTCACAACGACTTCCGTTCCGTCGAGCAGCGTGGCCTCATGAACCTGCGCGATGGAAGCAGCAGCCATGGGTGCTGTGTGGAACGACGCGAAGAGCTCCAGTGGGTGCTCGCCGAAGGATCGTTCGATCACGCGCTCGGCGACGCCGGGATCGAGTGGCGCAACCTCATCGCGGCACCACTCGAACGCTTCGACCCACTCGTTCGGGAGGATGCCGCGTGCCGTGGCGATGAACTGCCCGAGCTTGACGTAGGCCGGGCCGCCGGCGGCGACGAATTCCTGTGCGCGCTCGACGATGGATGTTGACGGGCGCCGTCCGCTCGGCTTGTCTCCGGCCCGGACACGCCGAGCCTCGTTGGCCGTGGCAAGCACCTCGGCCAGGGCGCCCGGACCGGCTGCAGTCAGCAGGCGCCCGCCCGTGCGCGCGATCGCACCGAGGGTTTTCCATCCCAACGACGGCTCCGCCAAGTGCCGGGCTTTCCCGGACAGCTCCTCGCGATGCGGGCGGGCCTTCGCGAACCACACCTCGGCGTGCTCCTTCAGGCCCGTACGCGCCTCGGCCCACGGCGAGAAACGAAGAGCCTCGGACAGGTCGGGCAGCGGAGGGGCCGGCAGCGGCAAGAAACTACTCCTCGTTCGAACTTGGGCTCTTACTTTCGGTAGGTTCCCGCAGACCGGGCCCGAGCGCGTTGATCCCGCCCGCGCTCAGGCCTCCCCACACGAAGGCCGTCAGGTAGTCGACGAGGTCCCGGCGCGACATCGTCGGACGCGCCAACCACCACTCCGCGCCGCAGATGACCGTCCCCAGGATCGAAAACGCCCAGACCTCGGATGGCCCAGTGTCGGTTCCGGCCGCGCGTAGCGCCGTGCGCAACACGAGCGCGAGCTGGAGGCCGAACTGCGCGATCAGGCGCTGCTCGATGAAGCTCGATGCGGCGCCGCCCACACCTCGAACCAAGAACCGATAGACCTGAGGGTCCCGCTCGACGAACTCTACGAAGGTATCGATGGCCGATCGCACCATCTCGCGGGGATGGCGATCGCCCTCGAAGGCGGCGAGCACCTCGGGCATGAGTCGGCTCAAATAGTTCTCCGCAAGCGCTCCGGCCAGCCCGGCCTTGTCCCCGAAGGTCGCGTACAGCATCGGCTTTGTGAGCCCCGCCTCGCGGGCGATCTCATCCATCGAGGCGTCCGGACCCACAGCGCGGACGGCGCGGACGGTGGCCTCGAGGAGCTCGGCCCGGCGGCGGTCGCGATCGGGCGCCGGGCCCGGGGGACGACCGACGCGCGGGCGCCGACGACGACTTGCCAAAGTCATAAACCTAGAGTAACTTACTGCTAGTATCTAGTCAAGGAGGGTGCCATGTTTCCGCTGACCA
>DASQWC010000033.1:0-10994 GCA_035640475.1 Actinomycetota bacterium
CTTCCCGCCACATACCCGCAGAAGTCTCCGTCGCGACGCTCGCCGCATCGGCGGCGTCGTCGTCGTACAGGAGCGCCATCGTGACGGCCGCTGCGACGCGCCACCATGGGTCCGGCTGCATGTCCATCATTCGCAGCTCGAGCCAGCCGTGCGGACGCACCGGCGGGAAGAGCGTCGTGAGGTGGTAGGTGAGGTCGTCCGGCGTTGGATACCCCAGCTCGTGGCCCTCCGCGATCCATCGCGCGAACGGGAATGAATACGACAACGGAACGTACGAGTCGGGCGTCCGAATGAACATGACGTTTGCGTGCAACGCGTACGAGGCCCACGCCTCGACGGGATCGGCGCCGTCGGGAACTGCTCTGGTTCTGGTCGGATCGATCGCCATCCACGCCGCCATCCGTGATGACTTCCAACCGGTGGGCCGCCCGGCCGCAATGGGGGAGTTCGCGAATGCCGCGACGAGCACCGGGCCGAGGCGATGGGCCAAGTCCCAGCGCCTGCGGCCGACGTCGTCCCGCCCGGCGTCGATGTTGGTGTGGATGGCGGCCGATGTGCACATCATTCGCCGGCCGGCCGATCCGTGACCGTCGAAGTACGTCTTCATCGCGACGTAGCGGTCCTGAGTCGTGACGAGGGCTTCCGGGCGGTCGGGGTCGATGCCCGCCGCTCTCAATCCGATGCCGTGGGGGCGAAGAACATCCTCGACGGCGGTGCGGTCCGCGCCGACGGCAACGCATGCTTCACCGCACCAGTCGAAGGGGAGCGAGCTGAGCTCGACCTGTCCGCCGGGCTCGAAGGTCAACGACGAGCCGCCGGGCAAGGGAAGCGACGGCTCCAGGAGCTCGCGGAGCGTAGCGACGTCGGGCGGGGAGGCCGACGGCGTGGTGAACCACTCGATCTCGACGCCGACGCGCCGGCCGCTGGATGGGGCCCAGGATGAATCGTCGATCAGGCTGCGTGCCGTTCGTGCTGTGAGAGTGCGCGTCGGCGACGGCATGAATTAGGAGTTCACGAGCCGGATGGCCATCCATCCGACGCATTGATCGGTTTCGTGGCGGAGCGGATCGGTCATGGGGATGTGCTTTGGCAACCTAGCATCCGAGTGTGTCCATGCATACCCGTCAACCCGATGTCGCATTCCTCATGGTGATGCCGTGACGGCGCTCAGCGTGATCTCGTTCAATATCCGGCTCGGGCTGGCTCAGGACAAGGAAAACCGCTGGTACAGACGCCGCGACCTCGTCGTCGAGGTTCTGCACGGTTCGGCCGCGGACGTCATGGGGCTCCAAGAGGTCTCCCCGTTTCAACTCGACGAGCTGGCCCGTGCATTCCCCGACTACGGCGTGATCTCGGACCGCCACTACGGCGGACGGCGGACGGGCACGTACGCGCCGATCTTCTTCCACGCGGGACGGCTCGAGCCGGCGCAGAGCGGGGACTTCTGGCTCTCGGCCGATCCGGACGGCGATCGCGTGCGCGGCTGGGACGCCGTCGTCCCGCGCTTGTGCACGTGGGCGGTGTTCCGGGACCGCAAGACGAGGGGACGTCGTTTCGCCGTCTTCAACACGCATTTCGACCAAGCAGGTGCAACCGCCCGGGTCGAGAGCTCGCGTCTGCTGATCGCGCGCCTCGAGTCCCTCCGGCACCTGCCCAGGCTGTGCACCGCGGATCTCAATGCCGACGAGAAGACCGAAGCAGCGAAGATCTTCGCGGATGCGGGGTTTCGCGACACGTTCCGCGTGCTGCATCCGCGAACTGAGGCCAACACGTACCACGGCTTCCGGGGCCGCGGCATCAAGCGCTTGGGCAAGATCGACTACGTCCTGTGCGACGGCCGCTGGGCCGTGCGAAAGGCGGACATCGTTGGGACGGGCCGCGACGGCCGCTTCCCGTCCGATCACTTCGCGATGACTGCGGAGGTCGCAATCAAGCGGTAAACCCGCAGGTAGCCTTGAGGTTGTGAGCACCCAAGACCTCCAGATGCAGTCGCTCGACTTCGCTCGCGGTGAGAAGCCGCAGCTGAGCGGCATCCCCGATCGCCCCGGCGTGTACCTCTTTCGGGATGGCGACGGCCGCGTGCTGTACGTCGGAAAGGCAAGGAGCATCCGGAAGCGAATTGCCAACTACTTCGGCGCTCCCTCGGGGCTCGCGGCGCGGACGCAGGCGCTTATGACGACGGCGCGCCGCGTGGAGTGGGTCGTCAGCTCCGGCGAGGTGCAGGCATTGATGCTCGAGTTCTCGCTGATCCAGGAGCACAAGCCGCGTTACAACGTGCGCTACCGGGACGACAAGTCGTATCCGTATCTCGCCGTCACGCTGAAAGACAAGTGGCCAAAGGCGACGGTCATGCGCGGGCGCAAGCGCCGCGGAATCCGCTACTACGGGCCTTACGCGAACGCCTACGCAATCCGGGAAACCGTAGACCTCCTGACTCGCGTGTTCCCGATGCGATCGTGCTCCGAGTCGTTGTTCAACGAGTCACAACGGCTCGACCGGCCGTGCTTGTACTTCCACATCGGACGGTGTCCCGGCCCATGCGTTGGTGAGGTCACCGAAGAGCAATACCGCGAGCACGTGGATGCGTTCTGCAACTTCCTCGACGGCGAATCGGCAGGGACGCTGGAGCGCCTCGATCGCGAGATGCACGAAGCCGCCGACAAGCAGGAGTACGAGAACGCGGCGCGGCGGCGCGATCAGCTTGCCGCCGCCCGCAAGGCGCTCGAGCGCCAGGAAGTCATCGCAAAGACGACCCTTCAGGCCGACGTGATCGCGGTAGCTGAGAACGATCTCGACGCGACCGCACAGGTCTTCTTCGTGCGCAACGGACGAGTCGTCGGCCGCAAGGGCTTCCACGCCGAGGTGACCGAGGAGCAGCCGGCCGCGGAACGCCTGCGGATGTTCCTGCAGTCGCTGTATTCCGATCGCGATGAGATTCCCGGCGAGATCCTCGTCCCGGCCGAGCCCGACCAGCAGGACGTGCTCGAGGCGTGGCTGGGGCAGCGCAGGGGCGAGCGCGTCCGGATCAAGATCCCACGCACCGGTGAGCGCGCCGGCGTGCTCGGCATCGTCCGGGAGAATGCGGAGCACGCGCTGCGCGAGCTCTCGGCCAAGCGGCGCACCGACTTCGCAGCGCGCTCGCGTGCATTGTCGGATCTCCAGGCCGAGCTCGGCCTCCCGGAAGCTCCGTTGCGCATCGAGTGCTTCGACGTCTCGACACTGCACGGTGACGAGACGGTCGGTTCCATGGTCGTCTTTGAGGACGGATCACCTCGTCCGAGCGATTACAGAAAGTTCCGTGTGAAGCGCGTCGAAGGCATGGATGATTTCAAGGCGATGCACGAGATCGTCCACCGGCGTTTTCGCAGATACGTGCAGGAGCAAGAACGCGAGCCGGAACCGGGACGACGGCCGCGAAAGTTCGCCTACCGGCCGCAATTGGTCCTCATCGACGGCGGGCGCGGCCAACTCGGCGCCGCGCAGCGCGCCATGGAAGACGCGGGTGTCTCCGGAATCCCAGTGGCGGCGCTGGCGAAGCGTCTCGAAGAGGTCTACGTTCCCGGCTCGCCGGAACCTATCCAGATCCCGCGCTCGTCCGAGGCGCTGTATGTGCTGCAGCATGTGCGTGATGAAGCGCACCGCTTCGCGATCGGCTATCACCGCCAGCGGCGTGAGGCATCGCTGCGCCGCTCGGTTCTCGACGAGGTTCCCGGCGTCGGCCGCACGCGAAAGACCGCGCTGATGAAGTGGTTCGGCTCGATCGATGCGATGCGTCGTGCGACCGTCGACGAGATCCGAGCGGTGCCCGGCATACCTCGTCATCTGGCCGCCGAGATCCACCGCAAGCTGCAGAAAGAAAGCGCATGACGGTGGAGCATCCCTTCGAGCTCATCGTCATCACCGGGCTCTCGGGCTCGGGAATGACCGAAGCCACGAAGTCGTTCGAGGACATGGGCTACCTCGTGATGGACAACCTGCCGCCGTCGGTCATCGAGCAAGTCGCCGATCTGTGCAGAACCAGCGGTATGCGCCGGGTCGCGGTCGTCGTCCGGCCGAGCGGCCGCGAGTTCTTCCAGGAGTTCTTCGGTGAGCTCGGGACCGCCTTCCTGGGCCTCCGCGAAAAAGGCATCGACTTCCGCATCATGTTTCTCGAGGCATCCGACGAAGCGCTCGTGCGCCGGTACGAGGAGAAGCGGCGTCCGCACCCTCTCGCTCCGACCGAGCGCGTCGCCGACGGCATCGCGCGCGAGCGTCTGATGATGGAAGTGCTGAAGGACGACGCCGACATCGTCCTCGACACGTCGAGCATGACGCCGCACGAGCTGCGCAGCCGGATCCTGCGCGCGTTTCCCGCCGACCATCTCATGGGGGCCGAGCTCCAAGTCTCAGTCATGACGTTCGGCTACAAATACGGGCTCCCGATCGACGCCGACGTCGTGTTCGACACACGGTTCCTTCCCAACCCGCATTGGGTGGACGAGCTGCGCAGCCTCCCCGGAACGGACGAACGAGTCCGCGACTACGTCCTCGGGCACGAAGAGGCAAAGGGCTACCTCAGCCGCATCGAGGACATGCTCGAGTTCCTGCTCCCCGGCTTCGTCAGGGAAGGCAAGCACTACCTCACGGTTGCCATCGGCTGCACCGGCGGTCGGCACCGATCTGTCGTCTTCGGCGAGCAGATCGCACGCTTCATGCAGGACCTCGGCTATCCGGTCGGCGTGCACCACCGCGATCTCGAGCGCGAATAGAATTCCTTCGAAGACCGGTTTCGAAGGAGGCCTTTCATGACCGTTCGCGTCGGCATCAATGGTTTCGGACGAATCGGCCGGAGCTTCTTCCGAGCGATCCTCGCGCAAGGTGAGGGCGACGTCGAACTCGTGGCCGTGAACGATCCGTTCGGCGACCCCGAGGTGATGGCCCATCTTTTGAAATACGACTCGGTCGGCGGAGTGTTGCCCCACGACGTGAAGACGACCGACGACGGCTTCGCCGTCGACGGTCAGTCGGTACGCAAGCTCGAAAACCGCGAGCCCGCCCAGACGCCGTGGGGCGATCTCGGAGTTCAGATCGTGCTCGAGTCGACCGGATTGTTCACGGCGCGCGAGAAGGCGTCGGCGCACCTTCAGGGCGGCGCGAAGAAGGTCGTCATTTCGGCTCCCTCGGGCGACGCCGACGCCATGCTCGTGCTCGGCGTCAATCAGGATTCATACGACCCGGCCTCCCACCACGTCGTCTCGAACGCGTCGTGCACGACGAACTGTCTCGCGCCGATGGCCCGTGTGCTCCACGATGCGTTCGGCATCGAGCGCGGATTCATGCTGACCGTGCACGCATACACGAGCGATCAGGCGCTGGTCGACGTCGCCCAAGTGACGCGCTCGGGCAAGCCCGACCTGCGGCGCATGCGCGCCGCGGCGCTCAATGTGATCCCGAACACCACGGGGGCCGCGAAGGCCATCGGCGCGGTGATACCGGAGCTCGACGGCAAGCTCGACGGCATGGCCCTGCGCGTGCCGGTTCCGGATGGCTCGATCACCGACCTGACGGCCGTTGTGTCCAAAGACGTGTCGAAGGACGACGTCAACGCCGCCTTCCGCGACGCCGCCGGCTCGGCTCGCTACCAGCGCATCCTCGAGTTCACGGACAAGCCGCTGGTTTCGCAGGACATCGTTGGGAACCCACACTCGTGCGTGTTCAGCTCTCTCGAGACGATGGTCAACGGCAACGCGGTGAAGATCCTCGGCTGGTACGACAACGAGTGGGGCTACTCCAACCGGCTCGTCGACCTGTGCAGGTTCCTCGACCGGGCCGGACTGTAATCGCAGAGCTCCCGAAGCTCGACAATCTGGACGTCGCGGGCAAGCGCGTGCTCGTCCGCGCCGATCTGAACGTTCCGCTCGACGGCGGTGTCATCACCGACGACTTCCGAATCAACGCCTTCCTGCCCACGCTCGAACGGATTCTCGAGCGAGGAGGGACGGCCGTCGTGTGTTCGCATCTCGGACGGCCGTCCGGACCCGACGCGAAGTACACGCTCGCACCGGTCGCGTCGGCGCTCTCCGAGGCGCTCGCGGGCGACGTCCCGCTCGTATTTGACTACGCAAAGCCGCCGCAAGTCCGTGTCGCGCTCCTGGAGAACCTTCGCTTCAACGAGGGAGAAACGCGCAACGATCCCGCGTTTGTGGACACGCTCGTCTCGATCGCAGACGCGTACGTCAACGACGCGTTCGGATCGTGCCACCGCGCGCATGCCTCGATCGTCGGCCCACCCGCGACGCTGCCGTCCTCGGCCGGGCTGCTGCTCGAGCGAGAAGTGGCGAATCTCGGCAAGCTCCTCGGGGAGCCGGATCGTCCGTACGTGGTCGTGCTCGGCGGCTCCAAGGTGTCGGACAAGATCGGCGTCGTCCGGAATCTGTTGTCGAAAGCCGATCGGATCCTGATCGGCGGGGGCATGTGCTTCACGTTCCTCAAAGCGCTCGGTGTCGGCGTCGGGAAATCGCTGGTCGACGACGAGCGCTTCGACGAGGTGAAGAAGATCGCGTCGAGCGACAAGCTGCTGGTGCCGTCCGACTTCGTCGTCGGCAACTCGCCGGACGCGGCCGGCGGGAAGGAGGCCGATAGCGTTTCCGACGAGATGATGGGGCTCGACATCGGGCCCGCATCGGCCGCAGCATTTGCGAAGGAGATCTCGGGCGCGAAGACCGTCTTCTGGAACGGTCCGATGGGCGTGTTCGAAAACGACGCCTTTGCGAACGGGACGAAGGTGATTGCGCAGGCCGTCGCCGATTGCGAAGGCTACACGGTCACGGGTGGAGGAGATACGGCGGCGGCGCTCTCGACGTTCGGTCTCGAAGGCTCGGTTGACTTCGCCTCGACCGGCGGGGGAGCCTCGCTCGAGTTTCTCGAGGGCAAGTCGTTGCCTGGTATTGCTGCGCTGACGAAGGGGGGTTCGGGGGGAGGAGGGAGCAGAGCACATTGAACAATTTGCTAGCGATCTATCGGTGCGACGCGAACGGATCCCCCCGATCGAACAAGGAGAACTGGTGACCGACCGCAAGCCGATCATCGCCGGCAATTGGAAGCTGAACCAAACCCACACCGAAGCAATCTCGCTCGTGCAGACGTTCTCCTACGAGCTGAACGAGCAGGACTACGATCGCGTCGAAATCGTGGTGTGTCCGCCGTTCACGGCGATCCGTTCCGTCCAGCTCGTGATCGAAGGAGAGAACCTTCCCATCGGGCTGGGCGCCCAGAACCTGTACTGGGAGGACGACGGCGCGTACACGGGTGAAGTCTCAGGCGCGTTCCTGAAGGCGCTCAATTGCACCTACGTGATCGTCGGACACTCCGAGCGCCGCAAGTTCTTCGGCGAGACGGACGAAACGGTGAACAAGCGGACGCAGGCCGCTTTCCGCAACGAGCTGACTCCGATCGTTTGCGTCGGCGAGACCGACGAGGAACGGGAGGCGGGCCGGACGGAGGAAGTCGTCGGTCGGCAGATCACCGAAGGCTTGGCCGGATTCACGCCCGAACAAGTTCGGTCGCTCGTCGTTGCCTACGAACCGGTGTGGGCGATCGGCACGGGGAAGGCAGCAACGCCGGAGGACGCAAACGCGACGATCGCGTTCGTTCGCAAGACGCTCGGCTCCCTGGCCGGCGACGACGTCGCTGAGGCCGTTCGGATCCAGTACGGAGGAAGCGTCAGTCCGGGCAACATCGCGCAGCTCATGGCGCAGCCCGATATCGACGGAGCACTGGTCGGGGGTGCATCGCTCGACCCGAAGTCGTTCGCGATGATCGTCAAGTACTAAAGAGCGTGCGTCAGCGGCTCTGGATTCCCGGGGGAGGGGTTGGGAGGGGGCCTCGGAAGAGGCCCCCCTCCCAAGGTGACTGGTGAAGAAGATTCTCTACGTCATCCTCGACGGCCTCGGCGACGAGCCGCACCCCGACCTCGGCGGCAAGACGCCTCTCGAAGCTGCGAAGACGCCGAACCTCGACTCGATCGCGAAGCGTGGAAGGCTGGGCTCGGTCGTCACCGTCGGCGAGGGAATCGCACCGGAATCCGACATCGCCGTGTTCGCGATCCTCGGCTACGACCCGCACACGCAGCATGCCGGCCGCGGCCCCCTGGAAGCGCTCGGTGTCGGACTGGAGATGCGCGACGGCGATCTGGCTTGGCGGGCGAACTTTGCGACGATCGACGACGGCGACACGATCGTCGATCGCCGCGCCGGCCGTGACTTGTCGACCGAGGAGGCGAAGGCACTAGCCGACGCCGTCAACGCCGGCGTGCAGCTCGAAGGTGCCGAGGCGTCGTTTCTCGCGACGTCCGAACACCGTGCCGTCCTGCACATCCGCGCCGGCGATCCGATCGTCGCCGAGATCTCGAATTCGGATCCCGCGTACGAACGCCGCGGATCACTCGGTGTCGCCCTCGAGACGTTCGAGCCGCATCCGAAGCTCTGTGCGCCGCTGAACGACTCCGAAGGCGCGCGACTGGGAGCTGAGCTTACAAACGCGTGGGTCGCAGCTTCGCAGCCGATCCTCGCAAGACACGACGTGAACCGCGCTCGTGAAGCGAGAGGACGCCCGCCCGGGAACATCGTTCTCGTACGCGACGCCGGCGATCACGTCCCAGTCGTCGAGAAGCTTTCGGATCGATTTGGGATGTCGTTCGCGTGCTTCGCGGAGATGCCGGTCGAGATCGGGATCTCGAGGGTCACCGGCATGGAGCCGATCCTCGTGACGTCACCGGACGACGCAGAAGGCTACTCGAAGCTTGCCGAACGCGCGCTCGAGGCTCTCGATGGATACGACGCGCTGTATGTGCACCTCAAGGGCCCCGACGTTCCGGCTCACGACGGACGAGCCAATGACAAGCGCGATGTTGTCGCGATGATCGACGAGGGCTACTTCGGCACGATCCTTCCCGAGCTCGGGAACGCCGTCGTCGTCGCAGTGACGGCCGACCACTCGACGTCGTGCGTTCGCAAAGCACACACCGCCGACCCCGTGCCGCTGGTCGTTGCCGGCAGCATGGTCACATCGGACGGCTCGCGTGCGTACTCCGAGTCCGAGGCGGCCGGAGGATCGCTGGGGCGATTGAAGGGGACCGACGTGCTGCCGATGCTCGTCGAGATGGCCCGAAACTAGAGAACTATTGATAGCCTTTCCGCCGTGATCAACATCGTCCTCGTATCGATACACGTCGTCGCGTCCTTGCTGCTCGTGCTGTTCATCCTGCTTCACTCGGGACGCGGCACCGGCTTGTCCGACGTGTTCGGCGGCGGCGGCGGAATGATGGGCGCGACGGGCGCCGTCGAGAGAAATCTCGACCGCATCACGATCGCTGCGGCCATCGTGTTCGCATTTACGACGATCCTTCTCGGCCTCCGTCTCAGCTGATCCAGCTTCGTCGGCGCCGGGCCCCCGCACTCTGCGCGCTTCTGGTTGCCGTCACGGTTGGATGCGGGCGCGAGAAACCCGCACAACCGACACCGGCTCCAACCGTCTCGGGAGACGTTCTCCGTTTCGCGTATCCGGCCGAGCCGCCGACGCTCGATCCGCTGGCCGCCGGCGGCGGATCGTTCGCGACGCGCGACATCCTGCGCCCCGTGCTTCCCGCACTCTTTCGGCTGAACGCGGCGCTGCGCCCCGAACCCGAGCTCGCCGTCCGATGGCCGCGTGCCGCCGATATCCGGCTCGACCCCTTCTCGGTCACGCTCCGCTTGCGGGTCGCAGCCTGGAGCGACGGGGCTCCCATCACCGCGGAGGACGTCCGCTTCAGCTTCGACAAGCTCAAAGGCGGGCCGACCGGGTATCGGTACCGGTCGCTGCGTGATGTCGAAGTCCGCGGGCCCCGGACGCTGACGCTGCACTTCGACCGCCCCGTGCGCAGATGGTGGGCACTGTTCTCGCTGGACGACATGGTGCTGCCGGCACACGCGTACTCGCCCGCGTGGGCGCAGCGCCCGACCGTCTCGGGTGGACCGTTCGAGGTCGCCGAGTGGACCGAGGGTCTGCGCGTTCGCCTCGTTCGCAACAACTCGTATTGGGGGCCGAAAGCCGTGCTCGCCGGCATCGACGTCCTGTTCGTCCCAAACGATGAGACGAGGTTCCAGCTGCTCGAGCGCGGAGAGCTCGACGCGTTCTTCTCGGAAGGCGACGTGAACATGGGACGGCGTTCGCGTGCCCGTGGATACCTGCGCACCGGTGGAGCGCTCACCGGCGAAAAGGCGGCGAGCGGTGCCTGGGGACCCACGTGGTGGGAGCTCAACCTGAGGCGAGATCTCGGCGCCGGCGTGACGCAGGCGGCGATCGAGGCCGCCGACCCCTCGCTCGTCGCCGAGATCCTCGAGGACTCGGCGGCGCCGATGGACGGCATCCCGGCCTCGTTCCCCGTGCCCAGCGGCTCGATTGCCGGGACGTGGTCGGGCCGCGGGAACCTCGACGAGGCTCGCGCGCAGGCGGCCCGTGGCGGGAGAAGGGCTTTCGACCTCTCGTTCCCGCGCTCGTCGGCGAGCTCGATCGCAGCCTTTCTTCACTTCCGCCTGCGTGAGCTCGGCATCACCGTCGAGCTCGTCGGTCTGGAGGAGGACGCCTTCGAGCGATCGCTCGACAACGGCAGCGCAGCGCCGGCGGTGATCCGGCTCCGCCGCGGCGCCGACGCCCCGGACGTCGCCGCGTACGCGTCGTCCTCCAACGAGCCCGGGTCGGCGCCCGTCGACGACTTCATCGTGGGGGCCCAGACGGCAGGGGCCGGCGCAGCCAGACGCGTCGGGGTTGCGCCGGCGCCGTGGCGGCAGGCGCAAGACGGCATCGAGGGCGCGGGCACGGCCGCGCCGCTCGCGCGGGTCCGGTCATGGATCGTGGGGCGGGACGGCCTGGCTGGACCACAGGCACTCGGCGCCCTTCCGGGGCCACTTTGGAACGTTACGACCTGGCGTTTCGTTTAACACCGCTGGTTCACTTGTGTAACGAGACGCCTGTTAACC
>DASQWC010000034.1:0-14349 GCA_035640475.1 Actinomycetota bacterium
GCATCTGGCTCCGATGACCCGCGGACTTCTCGCGACCTGCTACGCGAAGCTGGCCTCGGACGGCACGTCTGTACGCGATGCGCTCGAAGTCGCTTACAGGGGTGAGCCCTTCGTGCACGTGCTGGCTGGGGGGGTGCAGCCGACCACGAAGCAGGTGTCGGGTTCGAACCACGCGCTGATCGGTGTGGAAGCAGACGACCGGACGGGGACGGCGATCATCACATGCGCGATCGACAATCTCGGCAAGGGAGCAGCCGGTCAAGCAATTCAAAACGCAAATCTCATGCTCGGTGTCGACGAGACCGCGGGCTTGAGTGCGATGGGCGTGTACCCGTGAGCGTCACGGCGGCCGAGGGCTGGAAGGCGGCCGGCGTGCGTGCGGGCACGAAGCCGTCCGGCGAGCTCGATCTGGCGCTTGTCGTCTCCGATCGACCGGCGACGGTGGCCGGCGCGTTCACGACGAGCAAGGTTCCCTCGGCCCACGTGCAGCTGTGCCGTCCTCGCGTAGCCGCAGGCCACAGCCGCGGCTTCTGTGTGAGCGCCGGCATTGCCAACGCGTTCACGGGCGAGCCGGGTGTGCGCGACGCGGAGGTGATGGCGTCGGCCGCAGCGGCCGCAGTGGGTGTCGAGGAGAATGACATGCTCGTCGCCGCGACGGGAACGATCGGGGAGCGGCTCCCGATGGATCTCGTTCTCGCCGGTGTGAGCGAAGCCGCTGCGTCATTGTCCGTGGACGGCGGAGCGGCGGCGGCAGATGCGATCAGGACGACCGACGCGTACGCGAAGACGGCCATCCGCACGATCGAGATCGACGGCACTACCGTCACGATCGGCGGCATGGCCAAGGGCGCCGGCATGATCGCGCCGCGCATGGTGCCGCAAGCGACACTGCTCGTATTCCTGACGACCGATGCATCGGCATCCGCGGAGTTGCTCCGTGACGTCGTCACGGGCGCGCTGCCGCGCTCGTTCAACGCGATCACCGTCGACGGGTGCATGTCGACGAGTGACACCGTTCTGTTGTTCGCCAACGGCGCGGCGGGCGTGAATGCGCATGGCTCGAAGGCGTTTGCGGACGCCGTCACGGATGTGATGGCCGAGCTCGCGTACGCCGTCGTTGCCGACGGCGAGGGCGCGAGCCGGGTGATCCGCGTGCGTGTGACGGGCGCCGCCGGGGACGCGGATGCGTACGCTGCCGCTCGCGAAGTTGCCGGCTCCGTGCTGGTGCGCTGCGCGATCTTCGGCGGGGATCCGAACTACGGTCGCGCCGTCCAAGCGCTCGGACAGGCCGGCTGCGCGCTCGATCCGGACAAGCTGCGGATCGGCGTCGGGGGCGTCGAGCTCTCCGTCGGCGGAGAGCCGACGGGCCGCGTCGAGGAAGCCGCGAAAGCGATCGCCGGCGACGGCGACGTGATCATCGACATCGACCTCGGACTCGGCTCGAGCTCGTTCGAATACCTCACGTGCGATCTCACACCCGACTACGTCCGGTTCAACGCGGAGTACACGACGTGAGCACGAGAGCCGACACGGCCGTCCTCATCGACAAGGCGCGCACGCTCGTCGAGGCGCTGCCGTACATCACGCGCTTTTCGGGCAAAGTCGTCGTCGTGAAGTACGGCGGGAACGCCATGACCGATCCGAACCTCGCACGATCGCTCGCGCGTGACGTCGTCCTCATGCACTACGTCGGGATGCGGCCGGTGATCGTCCACGGTGGTGGCCCGCAGATCTCGGACCTCATGCGCAGGCTCGACCAGGAGCCCACGTTCGTCGACGGCTACCGCGTCACGGGCGCCGCGGAGCTCGACATCGTCCGCATGGTGCTCCAGAAGACCAACAAGGAGCTCGTGGCCATGCTCAACGCGCACGGTGACCTTGCCGTCGGTGTGTCCGGTGAGGACGCCAACCTCATTCGCGCCTTGCGGATGACGGGAGCCGGGGGAGCCGACCTCGGCTTTGTGGGCACCGTCGACCGTGTCGATCCGAAAGTCGTCGAGGGACTGCTCACGTCGGGCTTCATCCCGGTGATCGCGCCCATCGGCGTCGGGAGCGACGGTCAGGCGTACAACATCAACGCCGATCACGCCGCCGCGGCCGTCGCGGGAGCGCTGCGCGCATCAAAGCTCGTCTTCCTCACCGACGTAGAGGGGCTGTACCAGGACTTCGGTGACGAGGGTTCGCTGCTGCCGAGGGTCACCGTTCCCGCGTTGGAAAAGATGCTCGAAGGCGGAAGCTTGTCCGAAGGAATGATCCCGAAGATCCGGGGGTGCGTGGAAGCGCTGCGGTCCGGGGTGGAGCGAGCGCACATCCTGGACGGTCGCGTCGAGCATGCGCTGCTGCTCGAGATCTTCACGGACTCGGGCGTCGGAACGATGGTGGCGTGGTGAACGCGATACTCGGCAACGTCAAACGTTACGACGTGTCGTTCACCCACGGCGACGGCGCCTGGCTCTACGATTCCTCGGGCGAGCGTTACCTCGATTTTCTCGGCGGCGTCGCCGTCTGTTCCCTCGGACATGCACACCCGGCGATCACGCAGGCGATCCAGGAGCAGGCGGCGAAGCTCCTGCACGTCAGCAATCTCTTTTACACGCCGGCGATCGTCGAAGCGGCCGAAGCGATCAACGCACGGCTCGGCATGGGCCGCGTCTACTTCTGCAATTCGGGAACCGAGGCGAACGAAGCGGCCATCAAGGCCGTCCGGAAGCATGTATGGCGACGGGGGGAAGACCAGCGGTACGAGATCGTCGCCGTCGAAGGCTCGTTCCACGGCCGGACGCTCGGCGCCCTGGCGGCGACGATGCAGCCGGCCAAGAAGCTCGGGTTCGGCCCGGTGCCCGACGGCTTCGTCTCGGTTCCCCTGAACGACCGCGTAGCTCTCGACAAAGCCGTGACGAACAAGACCGCGGCGATCATCATCGAGCCCATCCAGGGCGAGAGCGGCATCCGGCCGCTGACCCCCGCGTATGCGCAGATGGCCAGGCGCCTCGCATCCGAGCGCGGCGCTGCGCTCGTGGTCGACGAGATCCAGACCGGGGTGGGGCGGACCGGCCGGTGGTGGGGATTCGAGCACCTCGGGATCACTCCCGACTTCGTCACGCTCGCAAAAGCGCTCGGCTCCGGCTTCCCGGTCGGCGCAATGTGGACGGCCGAAGCGTTCGCCGATTCGTTGCAGCCCGGCGATCACTCGACGACGCAGGGCGGCGGCCCGCTCGCATGCGCCGCCGTCGTTGCCACGCTGCGCACGATCTCCAGCGAGGGGCTCGTCCAGCGGGCCGAGGAGATCGGCAAATGGCTCGTCTCCGAGCTGGAGCCCCTCGGGTTCGAGATCCGCGGGAAGGGACTGTTGCTCGGCATCGAGCTGGGCGCTCCGCGCGCAGCCGCCGTCGTGAAGGCGGCGCTCGAGCGCCGGTTGATCGTCAACGACGTCACGCCGACGACGATCCGGCTTGCGCCGCCTCTGATCGTGACCGACGGAGAAGCCGACGTCGCCGTCCGGAGATTGAAGGACGCGCTGGCGGTTGCGGCCGGGCGAAGCTCGGACGCAAAGCCGCTGGGGGTTCGGGGGGCGCAGCGCCCCCGGTCAAGGGAGCCTCGGAAGTGAACGACCTGCTTCGGATCGCCGACCTCGACGGCGCCGAGCTTGTCGGCTTGCTCGATGCGGCCGTCGCGGCCAAGCGCGATCCGGCCTCGGTGCGCGGGTCGGCCGACGGGCGCGTCGTCGCCGTGCTGTTCGAGAAGCCGTCGCTCCGCACGCGCTTCTCCGTCGAGGCCGCGCTCGCACGGCTCGGCGCCCATCCGATCGGCGCGTACGACCGGGAGGTGGGTCTCGGCAAGCGCGAGTCGCTCGAGGACGCTGCGCGCGTGCTCGAACGGTACACGGACGCGATCGTCGTTCGGACGTTCGAGCATTCGCGCGTCGAGACGCTCGCCGAGCATTCGTCCGCACCCGTCGTGAACGCGCTCTCCGACGGGCACCACCCGTTGCAGGCCCTGGCCGACCTCATGACGGTGGCGGAAGCCTGCGCCGATGCCGATCCCCGCGGACTGAAGGCGCTGAAGCTCGCCTACGTCGGCGACGGCAACAACGTGGCGCACTCACTGATCGAGGCATGCGCGCTGACCGGGATGGAGATCGCGCTCGCGTGTCCGGCGGGCCACGAGCCGTCCTCCGAGATCGTGGCGTGGAGCAATGTGCACGGGGGATCGACCGGCGTGACGAACGATCCCGCAGCCGCGGTCGCGGGCGCGGACGTCGTCTACACAGACGTGTGGGCGTCGATGGGGCAGGAGGATGAGGCGGCCCAGAGACGCGCCCGTTTTGAAGGCTTTCGCATCACCGGCGAGCTGATGGGCCGCGCAAAAGCGAATGCGATCTTCCTGCACTGCCTGCCCGCCCACCGCGGCGAGGAGGTCGACGCCGACGTGATCGACGGACCGGCCTCCAAGGTTTTCGACCAGGCCGAGAATCGGCTCCATACGACCCTCGCGGTGTTCGTGGAGCTGTTCAAAGGGGGCGGCTGATGCCCCGGACGACGGCCAACGACCGCGCGCACCGGCGGCAGCGGCTGATGGAGCTCCTGCGCGAGGGTCTCGAGGCGACGCAGGACGAGATCGGCGAGCGCCTCGCCGCCGACGGATTCAGCGCGACGCAGGCGACGATCTCCCGCGACCTCGAGAACCTCGGCGCCGTCCGCCGCCACGACGCCGGGCGCATCGTCTATTCCCTTCCGGACAGCAACGGTCCACCCACAGGCTTCGGCAAGCGCGTATTTGCTGAGCTCGTGCGCAGCGCCGTCCCGTCGGGAAACCTCGTCGTCATCCGGACGTTCCCGGGGATGGCCTCGACGGTGGCGGCCGTCCTGGACCAGTCGGGCCTGACCGGATTGCTGGGGACGATCGCCGGAGACGACACGGTGTTTGCCGTCGGCGATGAGACGACCGACGGCAAGGCCCTCGCCAAGCGCATCACCGAACTGAGCGCCGAATCGTGACGGAAAAGTGCGTCCTGGCCTTCTCGGGCGGTCTCGATACGTCGGTGTGCGCCGCATGGCTGCGCGCCGAACGCGGTTTCGACGTCGTCGCCCTGACTGTGGACGTCGGGCAGGGCCGCGAGCTCGACGGCGTGCAGGTGCGAGCCGACGCTGCCGGCGTTTCCGAGCTCGTCGTGCTCGACGCCCGTGATGAGTTCGTCACCGACTTCTGCTGGCCGGCGTTGAAAGCCAACGCGCTCTACGAGGGTCGGTATCCACTCGTATCGGCGCTGTCGCGTCCGCTCATCGCGAAGCACCTCGTTCGCATCGCTCGCTCCAACGGCGCGACGGCGATCGCCCATGGGTGCACGGGCAAGGGCAACGACCAGGTCCGCTTCGAGACGTCGATCGCGGCTTTGGCGCCCGACCTCGAGATCCACGCACCGATCCGCGAGATGGGCATGCAGCGCGACCAAGCAATCGCGTACGCGCAGGCGCACGGGATCCCGGTTACGGTGACTGCGGAGAAGCCGTACTCGATCGACGAGAACCTCTGGGGACGCGCGATCGAGTCGGGCATCCTCGAGGACCCGTGGACCGAGCCCCCGGCCAAGGACGTCTTCGAGACGACCGGCGGAGACGGCGAGTTTCCCGAGCATCCGGACGACGTGGTCGTCGGCTTCGAGCGTGGTGTGCCGGTCTCGCTCGACGGCCAGGCGCTCGACCCGGTCGAGCTGGTCGCACGCATGCAGGTCCTGGCCGGGAGGCACGGCGTCGGACGGATCGACATGGTCGAGAACCGTCTCGTCGGCATCAAGTCGCGTGAGGTCTACGAGGTGCCGGCCGCGGCGGCACTTGTAGCTGCGCACATCGATCTCGAGGGACTGACGCTCGAACGCGACGTCGCGCGCTTCAAACGGTCGATCGCCGACCGCTACGCCGAGCTTGTCTACAACGGCCTGTGGTTCGCGCCGTTGCGCGACGCGTTGGATGCGTTCGTCGACGAGACGCAGAGGTTCGTGACGGGCGAGGTTGCGCTTCGGCTCTGGAACGGGAGCGCACAGCCGGTCGGCCGGCGATCGCCGTACGGGCTGTACGACACGTCGCTCGCGACGTACGGATCCGCCGACGACGCCTTCCGACACGACGACGCCGCCGGTTTCATCCGGCTGTGGTCGCTGCCGTTGCGCGTATGGGCCTCCAGGCAGGGCCGTGACGACGGGCGGTAAGCCGACCTGGGCGGCGCGTCTGCCCGGGGGCATGGCGCCGGCCGCGTGGGAGTTCCTCCATTCGCTGCCGCACGACCGTTTTCTCTGGCCCTACGACGTCGAGGGCACGGGCGCGCACGTGCGAGCGCTGGAGAACGCGGGTGTGCTCACAAAGCGCGAGGCGTCCCGGCTGCTGCGAGAGCTCAAGTCGATGCGCGACCGCCCCGACCTCATCGAAGACGCAGACGAGGACGTCCATTCGGCCATCGAGCGCGTGCTCACCGAGCGACTCGGCCCCCTCGGCGCGAAAGTGCACGCCGGGCGCTCCCGCAACGACCAAGTGGCGACGGCGCTGCGGCTGTGGGCGCGTGACGCACTCGGCACATGCACAAGTGCGGTGAGCGGTGCGGTCGCGACGCTGCTGACCCGGGCCGAAGAGAACATCGGTGTGCTCGCACCCGGCTACACGCACCTGCAGCGAGCGCAGCCGGTCACCCTCGGACACTGGCTGTGTGCGCACGCCTCTGCGTTCGTGCGTGATTTGGAACGGCTCAAAGCTGCGCGCTCGTCCGCAGACGTCTCGCCGCTCGGGGCGGGCGCGCTGGCCGGAAGCACGATCGGCATCGATCCCCGCGTCGCAGCGAATGAGCTCGGCTTCACGCGGACGTTTGCGAACTCGCTGGATGCCGTCTCGGACCGTGACTTCCTCGTGGACGGCGCCTACGCTTGCGCCGTCGCCCTGACGCACCTGTCGCGCCTCTGCGAGGAGATCGTCATGTGGTCGGGCTCCGAATTCGGCTTCGTGACGCTGCCGGCGGCCTACGCGACGGGCTCGAGCATGATGCCTCAGAAGCGCAACCCCGACGTCGCGGAGCTTGCGCGCGGGAAGGCCGGGGTCGCCGTCGGCGCACTCACCGGGCTCCTCGTCACGCTGAAGTCGTTGCCGCTGGCCTACGACCGAGACCTGCAGACCGACAAAGAGCACGTCGCCGACGTGTTCGTCACGACCGCCGCCGCCTTCCGCGCGGTTGCCGGTCTTGTGGCGGAGATGCAGTTCGACGTCGACAAGCTGGCAGCTGCCGCCTCCGACGAAGCGAATCTCGCAACAGACCTTGCGGAGGCCCTGGTACGCCGCGGCGTTCCGTTCCGCGAAGCGCACGAGCGCGTTGCGACGATCGTCCGGAGCTCCGTCGATGCTGGGCGTCCGCTGAAAGAAGGGATCGCCCAGCATCCCGAGCTCGTCTCGCCGTTGTCGCCGCGTGAGGCGGCCGCGCTCTTCAACCCTCGCGGGTCGGTCACCCGGCGACGGACGGCCGGTGGGCCGAGTCCGATGAGCGTCCGTGGGCAGATCCGGCGGCTGCGGAGAGCGCTGGTCTAGACGTAGCCGCGCAGCTGAACGGCTTGCGCGACGCGCTCGACTCCCAGAGCGAAGGCCGCTTCGCGCCATCCCGCCTTGTCGTGGTGCTCCATGAACGCCGCGACGTCGTCGAACATCTTGGTCATGATGCGGCGAAGCTCGGTATTCACGCGGTCTTCTTCCCAGCGGTACTGCTGGATGTTCTGCGTCCACTCGAAGTAGGAGACGGTCACGCCGCCGGAGTTCGCCATGATGTCCGGGAGGACGATGACGCCGCGATCGGCGAGGATCGCGTCGGCTTCCGGCGTCACCGGATGGTTTGCGGCCTCGACGATGACGCGCGCCTTGATCTGGTCTGCGTTCCGCGCCGTGATCACGCCGCCGAGCGCGGCGGGGATGAGCCAGTCCACGTCGAGCAGCAAGAGGTCGTCGTTGCTGACGGGTTCGGTTCCCGGGCATTCGACGACGGATCCCGTCTCTTGCACGTGGGTGCGCACGCGGTCGATGTCCAAACCGGCGGGCGCGTAGATTCCGCCGCGGACGTCGGACACCGCAACGACCTTGCACGCGTGCTCGAGGATCAGCCTGGCCGTCCACGACCCAACATTGCCGAAGCCCTGGATCGCGACGGATGCGCCTTCCAGCGGCTTGTCGAGATAGCGCGCGGCCTGCTCGGCGACGATGACCACACCGCGGCCGGTGGCGGCGTCGCGTCCGAGCGAGCCGCCGAGCTCGACCGGCTTCCCGGTGACGATACCCGGCGTGTACCCGTACCGCTGGCCGTAGGCGTCCATCATCCACGCCATCGTCTGCGCGTTCGTGTTGAGGTCGGGAGCCGGGATGTCGCGATTGACGCCGAGGACGTAGGAGATCGCGAGCATGAATCGGCGTGTCATGCGCTGGATCTCGCTCTGCGACATGAGGTGCGGTTCGCATTGGATGCCGCCCTTGGCGCCGCCGAACGGGAGATCCACGAGCGCGGTCTTCCACGTCATCAGAGCGGCGAGCGCCCGGACTTCGTCGAGGTCGGCGGTGCTGTGGTAGCGGATGCCGCCCTTGTACGGACCGCGCGCACCGTTGTGCTGCACCCGATAGCCCATGAAGACGACGATGTTGCCGTCGTCCATCCGAACCGGGACCTGGACGCTGATCTCGCGATACGAGCTGCGCAGGATCTCGCGCATGTCCTCTTGGAGGCCGACGTGGTCGGCGGCGCGCTCGAAGAAGTACGTGACGGCGGCAAACGGGTTCGTCTCGTGCTTGGGCGGCCGCGGCTGCGCGCGCGTGGTCATGTCACCGACGGGCTTGGACACACCGTGGAGCTATCATGACCGGCCGTGGAAGCTCTTCGCCACGACCCCGTCCCGCCTGCCGTGGGCCGCAGGTTCTTCGCGCGCGGCGTCGTCGATGTTGCGACGGCGCTGCTCGGCTGTTACATCGTCCACACAATGGACGACGTCGTGGTCGGGGGACGCATCGTGGAGACGGAGGCGTACGGCGGCCCGGGCGATCCGGGCTCCCATGCGCACCGGGCGCCCAGCGGACGTGCGCGCATCATGTTCGGCCCGGCCGGCGTCGTATACGTGTACTTCACCTACGGCATGCACCACTGCATGAACCTCGTCGCCGAACACGACGGCAAGGCCGGCGCCGTGCTGTTGCGGGCGATCGAGCCCGTCTGGGGCATCTCGGTCATGCGCCGGGGCGCGCCGCCGGCGCTCAAGGATCACCTGCTGGCATCGGGGCCCGGCCGGATGTGCCGCGCGTTGCGCGTGGATCGCGACCTGAACGGCGCGGAGGTCGCTCGCGGACCGATCACCGTCCACCGGCGCAAGCGCTCGGCCGTGGAGGTGCACTCGGGAGTGCGTGTCGGGCTGTCGGACGACGATGGGCGGGAATGGCGGTTCTGGCTGAACAGTCCCTCGGTGAGCGCTACGGCTGCTCTTCGCACTCCCGGCTCTGGTAGACGATCGTGACGATCGTCCCCGGCTCGGCGGCCGATCCGGGGGCCGGGTCCTGTGCGAAGACCTCGCGCGCGTCGTAATTGCCGGAGCGGTCACAGCCTTGAACCGATCGCGAGCCGTAACCGGCGCGCCGCAGCTCGGTTTCAGCCCGCGTGTTCTTGTCGCCGATCACGTCGGGCACGAAGCCGTCGAACTCGCCGGCATCTCCGACATCGGGTGAGGGGGACGGCGCCGCGACGGCGCTACCTGTGAAGAGCACGGACGGCGGCGGGGCAAAGTCGCGGACGGGAACACCCTTCAGCGCCTCGGTCATGAACGTGCGCCAGATCATGGCGGGGAGCGTGCCGCCGACGATGCGGTAGGGATACCCGTTGGCCGGGGTCATCGACTCGATCTCGGCGCACGGCGGAGGGCACGGGTTGCCGACCCAGACGGCCGCGGCGAGCTGCGGCACGTAGCCGTCGAACCATGCGTCGCGCCACTGCTGGGATGTACCCGTCTTGCCGGCGACCGGGCGGTCGAGCGACGCGCGCGTTCCCGTGCCGCGCTGGACGACCTGACGTAGTGCGTGTGTGATGCCGCGCGCGACTCCCGAGGGAATCGCACGAAGCTCTCTCGGGTCGGCGCGGTACAGGACGCGTCCTTTGGCGTCGGTGATCCTGACGATCGCAGTCGGCTCGACGCGGATACCGTCGTTCGCGAATGCGGCGTACGCCGACGCGATGTTGATCGGCGCGACTTCCTTTGCGCCGAGGGCGATGGCCGGCGTGTCGTCTGCGGCGAGGCACGCGTTCGTCTTCAGATAGCCGTCTCCACAGCGAACCTGTAGCTCTCGCCGGGTGGGGAACTCGACCCCGAGTCGTCGTGCGACACCGGCGACGTAGGACGCTCCTTTGATGCCGTCTCCCTCACCGACGCCGTCGATCTCGAGCCGGGCGAACACCGCATTCACCGACCGCGCCGTTCCGTCGACGACGGTCATGGCGCCACCGCCGGCACCGTCGTAGTTGCTGACCTTCCAGACGCCGCCGGTGTACTCGTACGAGAACGGATCGCTGGCGTAGGGCTGGTGCAGCGAGATGCCTCGCTCCAGCGCGGCGGCGAGGACGAACGGCTTGAACGACGAGCCGGGCTGGCGGCCCGACCCACCCCCATAACTTCCGAGCGCGAGGTTGACCTTGCCGAGACTGCATGCCGGTGACGCCGTCTGCGCGCTTCCGTTCGTCGAGGGCGGACAGTCGGGGTAGTAGTCGCGACCACCGACGAGCGCTCGGATGTAGCCGGTGCGCGGCTCGATCGCAACGAGCGCGGCCGACAGGCGGTCGAGGTCCTTCGGCAGGACCGTCGCCACGGCCTTCTCGGCGCCCGCTTGCGCACGGGGGTCGAGTGCGGTGTAGATGCGCAGCCCGCCGCGGTAGACGTTGCGCGAGCGTTCGTCGAAGGTGCCTCCGAGGAAGTCGAACCTTGGGTCCAAGCCGGCCGATTGGCTGCGCAGGACGCCGAGCTGGCGCAGAACAAGGTCGACGAAGTAGGGATGCTTCCATTGCCGTTCGCCGACGGGACGGACATCGAGCGAGGACGCGGTTGCATCTCGCATCTGCCCGTCGCCGATCATGTCCAGCCGGCGCATGCGCGCGATCACGGTGTTTCGCCGCGCCGTCGCCGCCTCCCGGCGCTCTCGAATGCGCTCGGGCGGATCGTCGGCGGCCCACGTGTATCGTCCGGGCTCGTGGATCAGTCCGGCGAGGAAAGCCGCCTCCGGGAGCGTCAGCTCGGATGCCGCCTTCCCGAAGTACGAGCGCGCGGCTGTCTCGAACCCATACAGGCCCCGGCCGAGGTAGATCGTGTTCAGATACATCTCGAGAATCTGCTGCTTCGTGTACTGGCGCTCGAGCTGCCAGGTGACCTGCGCCTCCGCGACCTTCCGTGCGATCGTTCGCTCGGGCCGCGGGAAGTACAGGTTCTTCGCGAGCTGTTGCGTGAGCGTTGATCCCCCCTGGAGCCGAGGCGCGTCCGGGCCAGTGCGGACGTTGGCGAATGCGGCGCGGGTGATCGAGCGCAGATCGAGCCCCTGGTGCTGCCAGAATCGGACGTCCTCGATCGCGACGACCGCATCCCGGACGTGCCGAGGGATCTCCTCGATCGATGCAATGTCGCGGTTGATCTCGCCGTGCAGGTTCGCGATGACGTTGCCGCGCGCGTCGTAGACCTTCGAGGTCGCAACGGAAAGCCGCTCCAGCGCCTCGCGCGTGGACAGCGGTTCGAGCTGACCGCACGCGGTTGTAAACGCCAGAACGAGGGCGATCGTGAGGAGTGAGATCCGGCGGGTCTTCATCGTTTTGGCCGATGGCCGTCCCGTACACTTCTACTACAGCCGTCCCACGGGCGAAGGAGATTCGTGGCGCCATCCCTCGACGATCAGCTGCGCACGCTCACCTGGAACGCCGTCGAAGTCGTTCCGGACGACGGCCTGGGCGAAAAGCTCAAGGCCGGCCGTCCGTTGCGCGTGAAGCTCGGGCTCGACCCGACGGCCGAGCACGTCACGCTGGGCTGGTCGGTCGTGTTGCGAAAGCTGAAGGCGTTTCAAGATCTGGGCCATCAGGCCGTCCTGATCGTCGGTGACTTCACGGCACGGATCGGCGATCCGTCCGAGCAGAACAAGACGCGTCCGATGCTCACGAAGGAGCAGGTGGACGACCACGCGGCAAACGTCCTCGAGCAGTTCTTCCTGATTCTCGACCGGGAGAAGACGGAGATACGCCGGAATTCCGAATGGCTGGAGACGCTCGGGGTCGAAGGATTCCTCAAGCTCGCTTCGCATCAAACCGTCGCGCAAACGCTCCAGCGGGAGGACTTTGCCGAGCGGTTCAAGGCCAATGCGCCGATCTCGTTGCTCGAGCTCAGCTATCCGATGCTGCAGGGATACGACTCGGTTGCCGTGAACGCAGATGTTGAGATCGGAGGAACCGACCAGCACTTCAACCTGCTCGTCGGCCGGGACATGCAGCGGGCCTTCGGACAGGATCCGCAGGTAATCCTGACGATGCCGCTCATCGAGGGTACGGACGGCGTGAAGAAGATGTCGCAGAGCCTCGGGAACTACATCGCGATCACTGAGCCGCCCGACGAGATGTTCGGCAAGGTGATGAGCATCCCGGACGAGCTCATGGAGAAGTACTTCAAGGTGACGACCGACCTGAGCGCCGCCGAGATCGACGCGATGATCGCCGAGCATCCGCGGCCGGAGGCACGGAAGCGGGCTCTGGCGGCCGAGATCGTGCGTCTGTACCACGGCGACGACGCGGCCCTTCGCGCCGCGGAGCGGTTCGACGAGGTGTTCGTCGCCGGCAAGATTCCTGACGACGTTCCGGAAGTTGCCATTCCTCCAACGAGCTTGGAAGGAGACCTTGTCCACATACCGCGACTCCTTGCCGACGTTGGACTTGCCGACTCGAGCACTGCCGCCAGGCGAGTCATCTCGCAGGGTGGTGTGTACATCGACGGAAAGCGTTTGAGCGCGGAGCAGGTCAAGCTTGGTGAGCTTCAGGGCCGAGTCATCGCAATTGGAAAGCGTAAGTTCGTCCGGTTGACGTGATGACCGACCTGCCGCGCGACGTCGCGGAGGAGATCCGTCGGGTCGCGCGTTTCGGGCGGGCCGGCGGTGTCAGACAGGACGTCACCGATGCCGCGGCTGCGTTCGACGAGGGACGTCTCGACGACGCCGTCGAGCTGCTGGAGCGCGCGAAGCACCATGCGCCGCGCTCGCCGACGATTCGGGCGCTGGCCGGCCTCGTCCGGTACCACCGCGAGGAGTGGCAGCAGACGACGCGAGAGCTGGCGACGTACCGGCGCCTTTCCGGAAAGTTCGACCAAGACCCGGTGTATGCCGACGCGCTGCGTGCGCTCGGCCGTCCGGAAAGGGCGATCGAGGTGCTCGAGGCGCTCGATCCTTCGGAGGTTCCGGAAGAGGTGTACGCGGAGGCGCTGGTCGTCCGGGCCGGCGCGTTGCGAGATGTCGGCCGTCTCGACG
Source organism: Actinomycetota bacterium (assembly GCA_035640475.1). GTDB lineage: Bacteria > Actinomycetota > JAICYB01 > JAICYB01 > JAICYB01 > DASQWC01. The sequence goes on from DASQWC010000034.1 coordinate 13,536, forward strand.
ACGCGCTGGATGTGCTGCAGAGCGGGCCCTTGCAGCCGAAGGTCGTGCAGCCTCATCACCTCCGGCTCTGGTATGCCCTGGCCGATGCGCTCGAGGCGGACGGCCGGCGCGCCGAGGCCCGGCCGTGGTGGGACGCGATCTACGCGGAGGAGCCGCTGTTCTTCGACGTGTCCCGGCGGCGTCTCGGCGTGCGCGGATGAGCGCGCGCGTCGCCGGACTCCGCGCACAGCTGACTGCTCCCGTCGATGCGGCAAGCCTCGGTGTGTTCCGTATCGCCTTTGGGCTGATCAGCGCGTGGGAGATCTGGCGCACGTATGACGGGAACCTGATTCGCGTCGACTACGCGACACCCGAATTTCTGTTCAAGTGGTGGGCGTTCGAGTGGGTCGGGCCGGCGCCCGGGGCATGGCTGTTCGTTGCGTTCGCCGTCACCGGCGTCGCCGCCTTGTTCGTCGCCGCCGGGCTCTTGTACCGGACCGCCGCCGTCGTCCATTTCCTGGGGGTCGCGTACTGGTTCCTGATGGACAAGGCGACGTATCTGAACCACCGCTACTTGACCGGGCTGATCGCGCTCTTGCTCGTGTTCATGCCGGCCAACGCGGCCTACTCGGTGGACGCCGTGCGGAAGCCCTGGGTCCGGTCGCCGGTGGTGCCGGCATGGTCCGTGTGGCTCCTGCGGCTCCAAGTGGGAGTTCCGTACTTCTTCGCGGGCGTGGCAAAGATGAACTTCGACTGGCTCGTCCGCGCCGAGCCGCTCGGAACGTGGCTCCAGGCGCAAACCGATTTCCCCTTCGTCGGCCGGTTCTTCGCCTAC
>DASQWC010000035.1:0-7607 GCA_035640475.1 Actinomycetota bacterium
CCGTGATCTCGTCGCCTGACGGGGGCCGGGTCCAGGACTGACCGGCCACGCTGTGCGTGGAGGCGAGCGGATTCGAACCGCCGACCTCTGCGTTGCGAACGCAGCGCTCTACCAACTGAGCTACGCCCCCGAGTCCACGGAATTCTACCCGGGCTCCCGAATAGCATCGTGCCGTGGAACTGATCCACGTCGAGAACGACGGTCCGGTCGTCGTCGTGACGTTAAACCGCCCGCCTGCGCAGGCACTCGATCCGACGCTTGCCGCAGCCGGATTGGAAAACCTCGCGACGCTGCGCGGGATGCGTCCGGGCGCCGTTGTGATCACCGGCTCCGGCGCGTTCTTCTCGGGTGGAGCCGATCTCAAGGTCGTCCCGACGCTGGAACCCGACGAACAGTCGAGGATGGCTCGCGACGTCAACGAGCTGTTCGCCGGCTGGTACCGATTTCCCCGTCCGGTGGTCTGCGCGGTCAACGGCCAGCGGTGGCCGGGGGACTGGTGCTCGCCATGTGCGGCGACTACCGGGTCGCATCGACGTCGGGACGCTTCGGACTCACAGAGGTCAAGGTCGGCATCCCGTATCCGCCGGCGGCGATGGCCGTGGTCCAGGCCGAGCTCACGCCGGCCGTCGCACGACGACTCGTTCTCCGCGGCGAGCTCCTGTACTCGGCGGCCATGCTCGAGCTCGGCGTCTTCGACGAAGTCGTTGCCGACGATCAGGTCCTGCAGCGAGCACTCGCCGTCGCGCACGAGCTCGCCGAGCTGCCGCCGGCGACCTACGAGATCATCAAACGGACGCTGCGACGCGAGGCCTTGCGACGCAGCGAGGACCGGCGACGCGAAGAGTCGCTCTCCGGCTGGGCGACGGACGAGGCGAGAGCCGCGTCGGCGGCCGTCCTGGAAGGACCGCGCAGCTAGTACTTGCGCGGCCGGCTCCGAGCCGGTCAGACTACTTGCATGACTACTGCAACTTCTCGGCTCGACGGCCGCACCGTTCGCCGGCTCGCCAACCGCAACCGGATGCTCGACGCGGCCCTCGACCTCCTTGCCGAGGGAGCCGAGGTCAACGCCGAGACCATCGCCGAGCGGGCCGAGGTCTCCGCGCGCAGCGTCTACAACCACTTCCCCACCTCTCGTGAGCTCGTCGCCGGCATCTACGAGCGAGGAGCCGAACAGGTGCAGCCCTTGCTCGCGAAACTACCGACGATCGACGTCCCGTTCGAGGAGCGCGTGGCGCAGTGGGTTCGCATCTGGGCCCGCATCCAACAGCAGCTGGCCCCGATTCGCTGGCGTGCGCTTGTTGCCGAGGACGAGCACCCCGAGCTCCAACCTGAAGAAGCCGAACTCCGTCGCAGGCACAGAGCCGAAATCAAGCGAGCGTTTCCCGAGATCTGCGGACGAGCGGCTCAGGCCGCTGCCGTTGCGGCTACCGACTCGCTCATGTGGCGCTCCCTGCGACACCACCAGGGATTGAGCTTTGAGAGTGCATGTGAAGTCGTCGAGGAAACGCTGAGGAGGCTGGGTACATGAAGTTCGGACTCTTCTACGAGCACAACCTTCCGCGTCCGTGGAACGAAGGAGACGAGCTCAAGCTCTTCCAGGAAGTGCTCGAGCAGGTCGAGCTCGCCGACAAGCTCGGCTTCCACTGCGTCTGGCAGGTCGAGCACCACTTCCTCGAGGAGTACGCGCACTCATCGGCCCCCGAGGTGCTCCTCTCTGCGTATTCCCAGCGGACGAAGAACATCCGTCTCGGTCACGGCATCGTCCAGACGCCGCCCGGCTACAACCACCCGGCCCGCATCGCCGAGCGAATCGCCACTCTCGATCTCGTCTCCAACGGACGCGTCGAATTCGGCACCGGCGAGTCGTCCTCCCTGTCGGAGCTCGGCGGCTTCAACCTCGACGGCACGCAGAAGCGTGAGATGTGGCGCGAGGGAACCGAAGTCGCGATCCGCTACATGACCGAGGAGCCCTTCACGGGTTACGAGGGCAAGTACGTATCCGGGCCCCCGCGTAACTGCGTACCGAAGCCCGTGCAGAAGCCGCACCCGCCGCTGTGGGTCGCGTGTTCGCAGCGCCCGACCATCCACCTGGCCGCGCAAAACGGGATGGGCGCCTTGACCTTTTCGTTCATCTCCGCAGACGAGGCCGTCCACTGGGTGAACGACTACTACAACACCCTCGAGAACGAGTGCGTCCCGATCGGCAAGTTCGTCAACGCAAACATCGCCTGCGTGTCACCGCTCATGTGCGCGCCGACCGAGGAAGAGGCGACGGCCAAGGGCGAGAAGGGCCTGATGTTCTTCGGCTACGCGCTCGCGTGGTTCTACGTGTTCGGCAAGCACTATCCGGGCCGAACGTCGATCTGGGAGTCCTACGAGCAGAACGGCGACCAGTTCTCGGTGTTCCGAATGCAGCAGATGAACCAGGCCCCCGATGCGATTCGCGGATGCATCGGCACGCCCGATCAAATCCGCGATGTTCTTCGCAAGTACGAGGATGCCGGCGTCGATCAGGTCGTGTTCTTCTCACAGGCCGGCCACACGAAGCACGAAGACATCTGCGCGTCCTACGAGCTGTTTGCCAAGGAGATCATGCCCGAGTTCGCCGAGCGCGACGCGGAGCAAGAGCGGCGCAAGCGCGAACGGGCCGAGGAGCTCAACGAGAAGGCGCTCGCTCGGAAGCACGAGGAGATTCCGGCGCTCGACCCCGAGTACACGATCGACTCGCCGATGGCCGGTCAGATGGGGACGTCGTTCCTGTAGGAGCTAGCCGGACTCGAGCTTCTTCGAGTGCTCCTTGAGGGCGGACTCGAGATTCTCCTGGATGAGCGAGATGGAGAACTCTCCGCGCGTGCGCTCGATCAGGCCTCGGGCGACGTCGGTCGTCCGGCGCAGACCGCCCGTGATCGCATCGGGATAGTCCATCGACGTCAGGACGTAATAGATGTTGTCCATCGCATCGAGCAGCTCTTCGCAGCGCTCGAGGGAGCCGTGACGCATCAGGTCCAGGATGAAGCGTCTCAGCTCTCCGACGGTCTCGCCGAGGCCGTTGAGATACGGCGCCTCTCCGACGTTGAGCTCCTCTGGTGAGGGAACTTCCTCGCCGCGGATGATCGCGTAGGTAGCGCGAGCTTCGACGTACTCCTTCTGTGCGTCCATCAGGAACCCGACGTAGAAGATCTCGGGGAACGGCTTCAGCGCCTTCTCTGCTTCACGCAAGGTCTTCTCGGCCTCACGAATGAGCCGTTTTGCTTCCTTCCACTCGCTTCGGTGGACGGCGCGGATCGCATTGGCGCAATAGCGAATCGTCGTGCGGGATCCGGAGAGAGCAGCATCACGTCCCGCGCTCTTACGATCGAGACGGTCGCTGCAGTACTCCTGAACCTTCTTGAGATCCATTGCCCGCAATCCTAGTCGGGTCATCGCGAGCGGCGGCGCTTCTTATGTAGGATGCCGTCCCGATGGATTTCGGACTCAACGAAGACCAGGAGACGCTCGCGCGTTACGCGCGCGACTTTCTGACGAATGAGTGCCCGCCGAGCTTCGTGCGAAAGATGATGGACGACGAAACTGCCCACGATCCGGCCTTCTACAAGAAGATGGCCGAGCTCGGCTGGATGGGCATCGCAATTCCCGAGTCGTTCGGGGGCCAAGGCATGTCGTACGTCGACTTGGCCGTCCTGCTCGAGGAGATGGGACGAGCGGTGCTCCCGGGTCCGTACTTCGCGACCGTCTGTCTCGCGGCTCCCGTCGTTCTCGAAGCCGGTCCGGACGCCCAGCGCAGCGCATTGCTTCCCGCGATCGCGACCGGCGAGAAGACGGCAACGCTCGCCTACACCGAACCCAACGCGCGCGTGGACGCGGCGGGAATCGAGCTCTCCGCGCGCTCGGAGAACGGAACCTTTGCGCTTTCCGGAACCAAGAGCTTCGTCCTCGACGCGCACGTCGCCGACACGCTGATCGTCGCTGCGCGCACGTCGGAGGGAGACGACCCAACCGACGGGGTCAGCCTCTTCGTCGTCGACCCGAAGGCCGGCGGCGTCTCCATCAAGCAGCTCAAGGCGATGGACTCGACACGGAGGCTGTGCGAGGTTGCGTTCGACGGCGTCAAGGCCGGGGCGGACGCCGTCCTCGGCGAGGTCGACAAGGGATGGCCGCGGCTCGAACGTGCGCTCCAGCGCTCGGTGGCGCTCCTGAGCGCCGAGTGCGTCGGCGGCGCGAACCAGGTGCTCGACATGTCCGTTGAGTACGCGCGCAACAGGATTCAGTTCGGACGGCCGATCGGATCGTTCCAGGCGGTCAAGCACAAGTGCGCCGACATGCTCGTCGACGTGGAAATGGCCCGGTCGGCGATGTACTACGCGGCCTGGGCGGCCTCAGACGAGGAATCGGAGCTCCCGCTCGCGTCGTCGATGGCCAAGTCGTTTTGCAGCGATGCGTACCTGCGCGTGGCAACCAACGGCATCCACGTGCACGGCGGCATCGGGTTCACGTGGGAGCACGACATGCACCTGTATTTCAAGCGCGCGAAGGCCAACGAGGTGCTGCTCGGGGATCCCGCACACCACCGGGACCTGGTGTCCCGGCTCGTCCCGGCCTAGACGCCCTCCGCCGCCCGTTGGTGGGCGGGGTCCTCCAGAACCGGCAGCGCCTCCCGCTCGGAGGCCCGCGGCCACACGACCAGGAAGACGGCTGCGGCGAGGTAGAGCACGAGGAGGACGTCGGCGATCAGGTTGACCACGAGCAGGAATCGGAGCCCCGGGACCCAGGCGAGGACGAAGCTCGCGATCACGAAGATGGCGAGATTGGCGAGGTTGCGTCGACGGCGCTCGGCCGCCGTGCGCGAGGAGGATGTGACCAGACGGCCGCTCGGACCGAGCACGGGCTGCATGGGATACGGGGCTTTGGCGGGCACGAGGATCGCGCGGCCGCCGAGGGCCCCATACCGCGCCCGTTTCCCGAGTCCTCGCATCGATTTCTTGAACATTCGCTCAGTATCAAGGGGCGAGTTGCCGAGGGTTTGCAGGAGAGGCGGCCCCAGCACCAGCCCCCAAGCCGCTACAAGGAGTAGTACCAGTATCCCCACGTGCCGCCCCCACAACAACTAGGTGGGACTCCGACGGGCGAAACGTAACAGTCGGTAGGGATAAAAACAAGGATGTAATTACAAAGCTACCAACCTTCGAGCGGCTCGAGCAGCAGCAATCGGACGGGCTCCCCCGGCTTGATCTCGGCCTTGTCGGACGGAATGACCGCAAACGCATTTGCTCCCGCCACCGTCGAGATCACGCTCGGCCCCTGACGTCCGGACAATCGCGCCCGCCAGCCGTCGCGGTCACGCCACGCCCGCACACGCAAATACGACTCGCGTCCGACCTGGTGCTCGTAGCCCTCCTCCAGGAACGCCTCGAGCTCCGGACGGCGAAGTGTTTGGCGTCCCGCCAGCTTCAACAAAGCCGGCCGAACGAACAGCTCGAACGGGAGGATCACGCCGACCGGTCCGGACGGAAGCCCGAACACGAGGCGGCCCTCGACGTTGCCGAACGCGATCGTGGTCTCAGGCCGCGACGCGACCGGCCAGATGTCCAAGGAACCGATCTTGTCCACGGCTGAGCGCACGGGCGAGTCGTGTCCGTCGCCCAGCCCGCCGGTCGTAATGAACACGTCCGCTTGCGGCAGGTACGAGCGGAACTTCTCCCGAAGCACTTCGACGTCACCCGGCACCGAGCCTCCGCGCGTGACCTCGGAGCCGGCCTCTCGCGCCATGCCGGCGATGGCGTACGAGCTGGGGTCGCGCCCTGCGTCGCCGACCGGGGCGCCGGACGCCGCCGTCGAGAACGTCACGACCCTCGGGCGAGGACGGACTCGCACGCGGGTTCGGCCGAGCGCAGCCAACACACCGACGTCCATGCCGCGAATGCGCTGACCCTCCTGCATCACCGGGTCGCCGCGGGCCACGTCCTGACCGGCCGGCCGGACCTCGGCGCCGGCCCGCACCGCGCGCCCGATCGCCATCGACGAGCCGACGACCGCAACGTCCTCTTTTCGAACAACGGCATCCGATCCGTCGGGCAGCGCCGCTCCGGCGGAGACACGCACCGCTTCGCCGAACGCGACCCGGCCGGCGAACGGCCGTCCGGCATTGGCTTCGCCGATGAGCGTGAGGCTCACCGCCGTCGCGTCGGCACCCGCGGTGTCGTCCGACCGAACGGCAAATCCGTCGGCGCCCGCCGTCGCCGACGACGGCAGGTCTTCGGGCGCCGTGACCGTCTCGGCGAGCACCGAACCGTGCGCTTCGGTCACGGAAAGCTCGAGCGGATCGAGCACGGAGATGCGCTGCAGGATGCGATCTTGCGCATCTTTTGCCGGGAGCATCCACGGAGGTTAACAGGGGCTTCGGGGCCCGGAGCAGATACGATTCTCCGCAGAGAAATGGAGCGAGATGGATGCGCTTGCCGAAGGGCCTGCCCGCCGTCGGACGCGTCATCGGTTACTGGCGAGCCGAGAGACGCACGATTCGACATGGGCTCATCTCGCTTGTCGGTGCGACTGCTGCTGAAGTAGCGGCCGGCGTCGCACTCGGCGCCATTACCGGCACCCTGGAGCGCGTTCCCGGGCTCCTCGTCCTGCTCCCGGCGGCGAACTCGATCCGCGGAAGCATCTTCGGCGCGTTGTCGTCGCGTCTGGGAACGAGCATTCACACCGGCACGTTCGAGCCCTCTCGCAATCGCGAGAGCATGCTCTACCAGAACATCTACTCGGCGACGGTGCTCACGCTGTCGGTGTCGTTCGCGCTCGGCCTCCTGGCCAAGGGCGTGGCCGCCGGTCTGGGGCTGCCGAGCGTGTCGGTTCTCGATCTCGTCGTGATCTCGGTCCTCGGCGGCGTCGTGTCGAGCGCGATCGTCGGAGCGATGTCGGTGGTCCTGGCGCTGGCCGCGCATTCGTACGGTTGGGACCTCGACAGCGTGGCTACACCGGCCATCACCGCCATCGGCGACCTGGTGACGATTCCGGCGCTGTTCGCGGCCACGTACGCCGTCGGGACGCCGTGGGTAACGGCAATCGTTGCCGGCGCGATCGCCGTCCTGACTCTTGCCATGACGATCAGGGGCCTCACGTCCCGGCTCCCGGAAGCGCGCCGCGCCGTGCGAGAGAGCCTGCCCGTGCTGGCTGCCACGGGAACGCTCTCCCTCCTCGCCGGAGTCGTCGTCGAGCACCGGATCGAGCGATTCATCGCGTTCCCGGCGCTTCTGATCCTGATCCCGCCGTTGCTTTCCGACACCGGGGCGCTCGCGGCGTCGCTGTCGTCGCGCCTCGCGTCCAAGCTCCACCTCGGCGCCCTGGAGCCGAAAGGACTGCCGCAGGGGCTGGCCTTGCTCGACACGTCGATCTTCTTGCTCTTCGGCCTCTGGGTGTTCGTGCTCGTGGCCGTCACGGCGCATTTCGCCGCGCTTGCCCTTGGTCTCGCGTCTCCCGGACTCGGCTCGATGATCGGCGTCGGGGTCGTGGCGGGTGTGGTGGCCACACTCGTGCTGGTGATCCTGGGGTATTACGTCGCGATCGCGACATACCGTCTCGGCCTCGACCCGGACAACCACGGCATCCCG
>DASQWC010000036.1:0-18046 GCA_035640475.1 Actinomycetota bacterium
CATCTCGAGCGTCGATACCGCCGGGCCCCCGCTTGAAAGGGGGGGAATCGTCATCGGCCGCGCCGAAGTGCCCGGCCGCGGCCATGTACCCGCGGCAGCGACCGCCGTCGACGGAGTGCGGCTCCTCGTCACGGGATCCGATGAGGGTGTGGTCGAGGCGTCGACCGGGCTGCTGCGCGCGCTGCTCGTCGCGATCCTCGCCGCGGCGGTGTTTGCCGCCGCGAGTGCGCTGTGGCTGAGCGCACGCGTGACGCGACCGATCCTCGACCTCGCCGAGGGAGCCGAGCAGGCGAAGACCGATTTCCTATCGAGCCTTTCTCACGAGCTTCGGACGCCACTGACGCCGATTCGCGGCTACACGGAGCTGTTGCGAAAAGGCCGCGTGCCGCCGCGTCGGGCCGCCGACTACTTGGACGAGATCGGCGACGCCGCCGGACGGCTCGAGCGCATCGTGATGCTCTTGCTGGACGTCGCTGCACAGGAAGCCGGACGGTTCCACGTCGAGGCGCAGGACACCAAGCCCGAGGACGTTCTCGAGGAGGCCGCCGCGCGCTGGAAGCATCGCGGCCGCAAACATCCGGTCGTCGTGTCGGCGGGACGATCGCTGCCGCGCATGCACGCCGACCCCAGCGCCATCGGACGCGTGCTCGACGAGCTCATCGACAACGCCATCAAGTTCTCGCCGGACGGCGGCGAGATTCAGCTTCGCGCGCGCAAGACGAAGGAAGGCATCGAGATTTCGGTCGCCGACTCCGGCATCGGTCTCTCACCGGAGCAGGCAAGTGAGCTCACGCGCGCGTTTGCGCAGGCCGACTCCGGTGACCGGCGGCGGTACGGTGGGCTCGGCCTGGGTCTTGCGTTTGTGTCGGGCGTGCTCGGCGCACACGACGGGACGCTCACCGTGCGCAGCGAGCCGGGGCGCGGCGCCACGTTCTCGTTCGTCCTGCCGACAACGAGTATGGTTACGGCCATGCCTGCCCGCGCGGCCCAAGAGGGCCGCGACACATGATCAGGCGCCAGCAGCCGCGCCCGAGGATTCAGCGGCGCTGGATCGTCATCGGCGGCATCGTCCTCATCCTGTTCATCTCGATCAGCTCGATCGTGCGCTTCTACACGGATGTGCTCTGGTTCGCTGAGCTCGGGTTTACGGACGTCTTCTGGAAGATCCTGTGGACACGGTTCGGCGTTGGTCTCGTCGGCGGCGTGGGGGCGGGCCTCATCGTCCTCGTGAACCTGGAGGTGGCGCGTCGAGCTGCCCCGCGTCACCGATTCGTCGCGACCGGCGCCGACATCGCCGAGCAGTATCGAACCGCCTTCCGCCCGTACGCGCGCCTCGCGAACATCGCGGTAGCCGCCGTTGTGGCGTTCTTTACGGGCTTGTCGACGTCCGGGTCGTGGGACCGGATCCTTCTCTGGCGCAACGCCCGGCCCTTCGGTGTTCGCGCGCCGGCGCCGTTCGGCCACGACGTGTCGTTCTACGTCTTTTCGATTCCCGTGCAGCGAACGGTCCTGTCTTGGCTGTTCGGCGTCCTCATCGTGTCGCTCCTGCTTGCGGGCGTCGCGCACCTTCTGAACGGGTCAATCCAGCCGGAGACGAATCGCATCCGCATCGCCACGATCGTCAAGATTCACGTCTCGGCCCTGCTTGGGCTCATCGCCCTTCTGAAGGCGTGGGCGTACCGGCTGGACGAGTTCGAGCTTGTCTTCTCCGACCGCGGCACGGTTACCGGGGCGTCCTATACGGACGTCCACGCACAGCGCCCGGCTCTGCGGGTGCTCATGGTGATCGCGGTCGTCGTCGCGGTGATCCTCTTCGTCAACGTCTTCCGGTTCCAGGGATGGCTGCTGCCCGGGGCGGCCCTGGCGCTGTGGATCTTCGCGTCGGTGTTGCTCGGCGCGATCATCCCGGCCGCCGTCCAGCGTTTCCAGGTCGTCCCGAACGAATCGGTGCGGGAGCGCCCGTTCATCCAGCGAAATATCGAGGCGACGCGAAGAGCCTTCGATATGGACGGCATCAATGTGCGCGACTTCCGGCCCAGGCAGTCGCTCGAGACGGAGACCGTTCGGGCCAACCGCGGCACGATCGACAACGTGCGCGTATGGGACCCGAGCGCCCTGCACCCCACGTATCAGCGGCTCCAGGCGATCCGTACGTACTACGAGTTCGACGACGTCGATATCGATCGTTACGTGATCGACGGCCGCTTGCGGCAGATCATGCTTTCCCCACGGGAGGTCGATCCATCGAAGCTCGAAGGCCGTGCGCAGAACTGGGTGAACACGCACCTGACGTACACGCACGGCTATGGGATCGTTGCCAATGCGTCGAACGCTGTGACGTCTCAGGGTTTGCCGAGTTTCCTCGTCCGCGACTTGCCGCCGAAGGGCCTGAAGGAGCTCATCCCAGAGGAGGCAGGGGTGTACTTCGGCGAGCGGATGACCGGGTACTCGGTCGTGAGAACCAAGCAGCGGGAGATCGACTATCCGAAGGGCGACCAAGAGGTCCAAACGACGACGTACGAAGGCAAGGGCGGGATCGCGCTCTCCAACCTGACACGGCGCCTGGCCTTCGCGATGCGCTTCGGCGACACCGACCTTCTCCTGTCGAGATTCATCACTCCCGAGTCGCGCGTGATCATGCGGCGGAACATTCTCGAGCGAGTCCAGATGGCTGCGCCGTTCCTGCGCTATGACGCCGATCCCTATGTCGTCGTCGCCGACGGAAAGCTTCATTGGATCATCGACGCTTACACCGTGAGCGATCGGTTCCCGTACGCGGACCGTCTCGACACCACCGAGCTGTTCGGCACCCAGGGCAACTTGGGCGGCGACGTCAACTACATCCGCAACTCAGTGAAGGTCGTCGTGGATGCGTTCGACGGGACGACGAAGTTCTACGTCGTCGATCCGTCCGACGCGTTGATCTCGACGTACCAGGCCGCGTTCCCGAGCCTGTTCACGCCGGGCGACAAGATGCCGAAGTCCATCCGGGAGCACATGCGGTACCCGGAGGACCTGTTCATGATGCAGGCGTGGCAGTACCGCCTCTACCACATCAAGGAGGCCTCGCAGTTCTACGCGCGAGAGGACGCCTGGGACGTCCCGGTCGACCCGGTTCAGTCCAGCGGCCAGGCGAAGGTCGTCATGAAGCCGTACTACGTCGTCATGAAGCTCCCGTGGGAGGACAAAGAGGAGTTCCTTCTCATGCTCCCGTTCACGCCACGCGAGCGCCCGACCCTGAACGGCTGGATCGCCGCACGTATGGACGGCGAGCACTACGGGGAGATGGTCGAGCTGTCGTTCCCGCGCGGCGTGAGCATCGACAGCCCGCAGAACGTCTCCGCGAAGATCAACCAGAACGACAAGATCTCCCAGCAGTTCACTCTGTGGGAAGGCGCTGGATCGCGCGTGATCCACGGCCCGATCTTCGTCATCCCGATCGAGCGGACGCTGGTCTACGTGCAGCCGATCTACCTGCGCGCCCAAGACGAGGAACGAGCGCTCCCGGAGCTGCGGCGCGTCATTGTCGTCATTGGTGATCGCATCGGTTTCGAACCGACGCTCGAAGCGGCACTCGAGTCGGCGCTCGGCGGGGAGGATGTGACGATCGAGGAGCAGGACGGGGGGCAGCCCGAGGAGCCGTCCGGAGGCGTCTCCGATCTCCTCCGGCAAGCGGTCGAGCACTTCCGCAACGCCGAGGAGGCGCTGCGCGACGGCGATCTCGCGACCTACCAGCGCGAGAATGAAGCCGGACGCCAGGCCGTCGAAGAAGCCCAGCGCCAGTCCGGATAGCCGTCCGTGGACGCGCTCGAAGCAATCCATTCGCGCCGGATGCTGCCCAAAGTCGGCGAGGACCGTCCGACCAAGGAGCAGATCGCCGAGCTGTTGGACGCCGCCGTCCGGGCGCCCAATCACCACCTGACCGAGCCCTGGCGCTTCTACGTGCTCGCCGGGGCGGAGCGCGATCGCCTCGCCCGCGCAATCACAGACGAGGCGATCGCGCGCGGTGTGCCGAAGGAGCAGGCTGAGGCCGACGCCGCGAAGAAGGTCTCGCGGGCCCCCGTCATCGTCGTATTCACGGCACTCCCCGGGGAAGGTCCCGACATCGTCGAGCAGGAGGAGGTCGCGTCGGTCGCCATGGCCATTCAGAACTTCCTGCTCGCGGCGCACGCCAAGGGGTTCGGCGCGATGCTGCGAACGGGGCCGGCCGCCTACCACGAAACGATACGGGACCACCTCGAACTCCAGGCGTCCGAACTGGTCGTCGGCTTCGTCTATCTGGGCTTTCCCGCCGGAGATCGCTCTCTCACCCCCCGCGCGCCGGCCGCCGAGCACACGCGGTGGCTGGGCTGGGACTCGTAGCGGCCGCGACGGTAGAATCCGGACCGCCCGTTCGTCCAACACCCATGGGGGGAATCTTCGGAAATGCCTGAAGCACGCCGTCTCGATATCGACCTCAGCAACTTCGACATCACGTCGCTGTGGGTCATCCTTGGGATCTCGATCGTCGCGTTGGGCTTCGCCGTCTACATCGTCCGCAATGTCCTGCGGCAGGACGAGGGGACGCCGGCCATGCGCGAGATCGCCAAAGCGATCCAGGAGGGCGCTGCCGCCTACCTCGGCCGCCAGTTCGCGACATTGCGGTTGTTCGTCGTCCTGTTGACGCTCGTCCTGCTCGCCCTCCCGGCGCCCGACTGGGGAATCCGGATCGCACGCTCCGTCGCGTTCGTCGTGGGAGCCGGGTTCTCGGCGATCACCGGTTATGTCGGTATGTCGCTCGCGGTTCGCGCGAACGTCCGCATGGCCGCGGCGGCGCGCGAGAGCTACCGCAAAGCGTTCACGATCGCCTTCCGCTCGGGCGGCGTGGCCGGCATGTTCACCGTCGGCCTCGGCCTGCTCGGAGCGACCGCGATCTTCCTCGGGTACAAGGGCGGCGCACCACAAGTGCTGGTTGGGTTCGGGTTCGGGGGCGCGCTCCTCGCGATGTTCATGCGAGTCGGCGGCGGGATCTACACGAAAGCCGCGGATGTGGGGGCCGACCTCGTCGGCAAGGTCGAGGCCGGCATTCCGGAGGACGACCCGCGCAACGCCGCGGTGATCGCCGACAACGTCGGCGACAACGTCGGCGACTGCGCGGGTATGGCAGCCGACCTCTTCGAGTCCTACGAGGTCACGCTCGTCGCGGCGATGATCCTCGGCTTCTTCGCCTTCGGGGGCGGGGACGACCCGCGCAAGGCGGCGATCGGAGTCATGTTCCCGTTGTTCGTCCGTGGCGTCGGGGTGATCACCTCGATCATCGGGATCTTGACCGTGCGCCCGCGTTCGGAGACCGAGCCCGGGATGCGGGCGATCAACCGCGGGTTCTTCCTCTCCGCCCTCCTATCGGCCGTCGCGGTCTTTCTCGTGGCGCAGACCTACGTGGACGACCTCCGCGTGGCGTGGGCGGTGATCATCGGGCTCGTCCTGTCCTCCGCCATCCAGCTGCTCACCGAGCACTACACGTCGACACGGCGAAAGCCCGTCCAGGAGATCGCCGGGGCCACTCGGACCGGTCCAGCAACGACGATCCTGTCGGGGTTCTCCGTTGGCCTCGAGTCGACCGTGTACGCGATCGTCGTCGTCGGCGCTGCGATCGCCGGCGCGTACCTGCTCGGCGAGGGCGATATCAGCTTCGCGCTCTACTCGATCGCGCTCACCGGCATGGGGATGCTCACGACGGTCGGCGTCATCGTGTCGATGGACACGTTCGGCCCCATCGCCGACAACGCGCAGGGGATCGCACAGATGTCCGGCGGCCTCGGAGGGCGGGCCGACGAGTCGATTGAGGCATTGGACGCCGTCGGCAACACGACGAAGGCGATCACGAAGGGAATGGCCATCGCGACGGCCGTCATCGCCGCCACGTCGCTCTTCGGCTCGTTCCGCGACACCGTCGTCGAGCTCACAGAGAAGGCCTTCACCGTCCCCATCGAGAACCCGCTCGTCCTCGTCGGCTTGCTCATCGGGGGCGCCGTGCCGTTCATGTTCTCGTCGTTGACGATTCGCGCGGTCGAGCGCGCCGCGTCGCGTGTCGTGCAAGAGGTGCGGCGGCAGTTCCGCGAGCGGCCGGGGATCATGAAGCGGACCGAGACGCCCGAATACGGACGCGTCGTCTCGATCGTCACTGCCGACTCGCTCCGCGAGCTGACCACGCCGGGGCTGCTCGCCATCCTCACGCCCGTTGCGGTTGGCTTCGCGCTCGGCATCGCGCCGCTCGGTGCGTACCTCGCCGGTGTGATCCTGACCGGTCAGCTGCTCGCCGTCCTGCTCTCCAACGCGGGCGGCGCGTGGGACAACGCAAAGAAGCTCATCGAGGAAGGCCTGTACGGGGGCAAGGGGTCCGAGGCACACAAGGCCGGAGTCATCGGCGACACGGTCGGCGACCCCTTCAAGGACACGGCCGGGCCCGCGTTGAACCCGCTGATCAAGGTCATGAACCTTGTGGCGCTGCTCATTGCGGCGCAGGTCGTCCGCTACGAGGACAACAACGTCGTTCGTGCGCTCGCGGCGGGCGTCGCGCTCGCCGGCATCATCGTCGCTCTGTTGATCTCGAAGCTCCGCAAGGGCGAGTCGATGGTGGAGGCCGAAGCCGTGCCGCGTCCTCAGCCGAGCGGCGCGCGCCCCAAGGCCGGGCGCAAGGCGACGAAGCGGCCGGGACGGAAGGCCCCCGCGAAGCAGCCGGCACGCGCAAAAGCGAAGCGCCCGGCGCGCGGCAGGATGGCGCGTTAGCGCCTCCCATGAACAGGATGGCGCGTTAGCGCCTCCCTCGAGCCGGCGTGCGGTTACTGCTTGTTCGCCACGGCGAATCGATCTGCAGCGTCGAAGGGATCGTCGGCGGCGCACGCGGTTGCACGGGACTGAGCGAGCTTGGGTTCGCGCAGGCCCGGGCGCTGCGCGACCGTCTTGCGCGCGAAGGCTTGACCGCCGACGTCCTGCTCGCGAGCACGCTGCCGCGGGCCGTCCAGACGGCCGAGGTGCTCGGCGAGACGCTCGGGCTCCAGGTCCTTCGGGACGCAGATCTGCGCGAGTTCGACCCCGGATCCCTCGACGGCACGCGCTGGGAGGACTGGGCGGACCGGTTTGATCCCGCCGTCGAGCGCGACCGCCCGCTGTCGGCAGGCGGCGACAGCCTCAACGGCTTCCGTGCCCGCGTCCAAGCACTCTTTGAACGGCTGGCAGCCGCGCACGACGGCAAGACCGTCGTCGCCGCTTGTCACGGCGGGATTGTCTGGATGTCGCGGCGCCTGTTCGTCGGCGACGACGACAGTCAGGTCGAGGTCGACAACACGTCGATCACAGAGTGGTCGCACACCGACGGTGAGTGGGAACTGGTGCGCATCAATGACGTGAAGCACCTCCAACGAGCGCAGCTCGTTTGAGTAGCGCTGGGGGCTCGGGGGGCGCAGCGCCCCCGACCAAGGGCACCGGCTTGCTCCCGGCGCCCGCTTAGACCAAGGCCGCGAGCGCGTCGGCGAGCTCGGTGCGAATGCCGAGCACGAATGGGATGTCGAGCTTGGTGTAGCGTCGCGCCTCCGCCTCACGGAGCCGGCGGATGCAATCGACGATCTTCGTGAGGTCGTCGGACTCGAACGCGAGGATCCACTCCCAGTCCCCGAGACCGAACGCGCTCGTCGTGTTGGGGAAGACCTCGGGAAACTCGCGCCCCATCTGGCCGTGATCGCGGAGGAGCTTGCCGCGCTCGGCCGGATCCATGAGGTACCACTCCTCGGTCCGGACGAAGGGATACACGCTCAGGTATCTGCGCGGGGCTTCGCCCTTGAGGAACGACGGCAAGTGATCCGGATTGAACTCGGCCGGACGTGTCACGCCGAGAAACGCGTGCGTGAGCTCGAGCCCGCGGCCGAGCGGAGTTCGCCGAAACTCCGTGAGGAGCTCCTGGACGTCGTCGGCCGATGGAGCCAGCCACCAGAAGAGCACATCGGCGTCGGGACGGAACCCCGTCGCGGAGTACACGCCGCGCACGGTCACCCGGTCGGAGAACTTCTCGAAGAGTGCGGCGACCTCGTCGGTTTGCTCCTCGGCGAACCCCGCAGGGTGCAGCCCGACGACGGGCGTCCGCCGGAAGACCGGGTAGTAGGCGTAGACGGCGTCTTGACTCACGTCACCAATTCTGCCCGAGCGGACGGCCGCGCACTCGGTCGCCGAGCGGCACGAAGCCGTATACGTCGTCCGGCGAGGGCGAGGCGAAGCTCTCGTCGGGCAGCATGCGCATGTTCGTCCCGAAGTAGCGGTTGAAGACGATGCGGAAGGTATTCACCGGCGAAACCGTGTGGGAGACGGCGTCCCGGTAGCCCGGGAGACGCATCGCGCTCAGGATCCCGTACTTCACGCGCAGCTCCTCGTCGGGCCGCGACGTCCATCTGCCGGGGATCTTGGTCGTCAGGCGCGGATATGGGCCCTCGTCGGCCTGGATGATGACGATCGGATCGCCGGGCCCGGCCAGGATGTCACCGACGAGCCGCCGGATCCGCCGGTTCGTGTATCGCAGCTGCTCGAGGAATGCCTTCGCATTGCCGGCGCGTGCTTGTGGCGCGACCCGGCCCCCATTGCGGTCGAACACGTAGGGCGGGTGCGGCATGAGGAAGTGCGCGAAGACGAACTTCGGGCCGTCGATGTCGACGGCTGCCTCCATCGACGCGAACTCGCGCAAGGCGGTGGCGTGCTGGACGGCGTCGCGGTCGGCCTCCGCGATGTAGCCCCGGCGCAGCAGTGGAAGCAACGCCGTCGATTCATACAAGGTGCGCGTGAACTCGGGCAGCGGGGCATTGCGGAGGTTCACGTCGGCGATCGGGCTCTCCGAGGTCGGCGACCACCACGACCCGACGTGCACGTAGCGATAGCCGGCCTGCTTGAGCGATCGCGCTGCCGCGCTCCGTGCGATCGCGCCGAAGGCCGGGCTCAGATCGCTCGTCGGCCGTTGGGAGCCGAGATCGTCGAGGTACTGCATGTTCAGTGACGACGCGAGTGATAGGTGCGTGTTCTGGTAGTTCGCGCGGGCGCCGGGGACGATCGTGAATCCGTTTCGCTCGAGGAAGCCCAGGAACGGTGTGTTGTCGAAGCCGAAGTGCTCGCGCAGCGTCTGGGCGTCCGGATACCGGTCGAAGATCAGGTAATAGACGTCGCGTCGGGTGCTTCGCAGGACGGGTGTCTTCCCGCCCGGCCCGGCCTCCGCCGATCGCGCGACGTCGAGCCCGAGCGAGGCGACAGATGTCAGTACCAGACCGAGTGCGATCAGGTTGAGCGCTCGTGTGATGCCGAACAGCTTGCGCCCTGTACGCGCGAGGAACAGGATGACGACGACGAGTCCGAGCGCGAACAACGGCGTAAGGACGAGATCCCGCCCGACGACGAAGCGTGCGACGCGCCGTCCTTCCAGGAGCTGCCATACGTGGCCGTATGTGAAGAAACCGAGAAGGGCGCTCGTGAGCACGATCGCAACCTTGTGCCCGTGTCCGATCAGCCGTCCGAGCGCCAACTGCGCGCAACCAACTGCGACGACCGAGAGGACGAGCGGGACGACCGCGGCGCTCGGTGAGGCGACGTTCCGGTTGTGCGCAGCAAGAAAGAGGATCGGAAACGCAGCGAACAAGATCGAATGGATGGGCCTCGGCGCGCGTTCCATCACCGGATGATGCATCCGGGAGCGCCGGCCGTGGGCGAACCGAAAAGATGCGAACCGAAAGATGGGAAACTTGCAGCCATGGCTCCGGAGAAGCGGGCGGCCCGCCAGATGCTGGCCACGGTGTTGTTCACCGACATCGTGGAGTCGACTCGGACGGCATCCAAGCTCGGCGACGCGAAGTGGCGCGAGCTCCTCGACAGCCACGACTCGGCCGCAAGGGAGGAGATCAAGCGCTTCGGCGGCCGTGAGGTGAAGACGGTCGGTGACGGCTTCCTCGCCATGTTCGAAGGACCGGAGGACGCCGTCCGGTGCGCCAGCGCCATCGCCGACGCCGTCTCCGAGCTGGGCCTCGAGATGCGCGCCGGCCTGCACACGGGTCAGTGCGAATTTCGCGGGTCGGACCTCGGCGGCATCGCCGTCCATATCGCCGCTCGCATCGCCGAGCTTGCCGATGCGGGCGAGGTGCTCGTCTCCCAGACCGTCAAGGAGCTCGTGACCGGATCGAAGCTTCCGTTCGTGACGCGCGGCATGCACTCACTCAAGGGCGTCCCGGGCAAGTGGCGAGTGTTCCGGCTGAAGACGTCGACCAAGTCGGCGCCACCGAAAGCCGAAGCTCCGAAGCCCGCGACCAGGAAGACCAAGGACATCTCGCTGATGATCGTGGACGACCATCCGCTGTGGCGCGCCTCGCTTCGTCAGGTGCTCGAGCACAAGAAGGCGGCGACGGTTGTCGGAGAAGCGTCCACGGGGGCCGAGGCCCTCGAGCTCGCGCGCAAGCTCCGGCCCGACGTGATCGTGATGGACATGGACCTGCCGAACATGAACGGCGTCGAAGCCACAACGGCACTCCTCGCCGATCAACCGGATGCCAAGATTCTGTTCCTGTCGGCGCTCGACACACGCGACAAGGTGCTCGAGGCCGTCGAGGCCGGCGCGTCCGGTTACCTGATCAAGACCGCGAGTCCCGACGAGATAGCAAACGCGGTCCGGCGCGTGAACGGCGGGGAGGCCGTGTTCGCTCCATCGCTCGCCCAGGCCGTTCTGGACGAGTTCCGCAGGCTCTCCTCAGGCGGGACTCGGCGCGGCAAGCCGCTCGACGCGCTCACCGCTCGAGAGCGGGAGGTGCTCAAGCTCATGGCCGAGGGCAGGTCGAATCGGGCCATCGGCGAGCGCCTGAATCTCTCGTCGAAGACCGTCGAGGCACACGTCGCGAGCATCTTCATGAAGCTCGGTCTCCAGGAAGCTCCGGACGACCACCGCCGCGTGCTCGCGGTAGTGACCTATCTGCGCTCGTCCTGACCGGCTAGTACCAGCCCGATAAGGCCGTCAGCCGCGGGAGCTCCAGGACGAAGACGTCGTCGTACCCGTTCGAGTCGCCGGGCACCAGGTTGTCCGCCGTCGAGTCGAACGCAACGAACCGGCCGTCGGCCGACAGGATCGGGTCGTTGCTCGGCCCGTTGCCCTGGCCCCCGTTGGAGGCGAGCGATACGAGAGTCGTGGTGCCCGTGACGAGATCCCTGAGGAAGATGTCGGTCGTCTCGTTGGTGTCGCGAGGCACGAGATCGGTGGAGTCCGAGCTGAAGACCACGAACCGACCGTTGGGGGTGGCCGCGTAGGAAAGGGCCGCCGTGTTCGTCGGGACGACCGATAGGTTCGCGACGTAGTTGCCGCTCGTCGACCCCACGTCGCGGTCTCCCACACCGAACTCCGCCTCGCCGCCGCTCGATGACAGGGACACGCGCTGCGTCGACCCGAGGACCGTGTCCCTGACGAAGATGTCCTCCGCGCCGTTCGTATCGTTTGGAACGAGATTCGACGCGTCGGAATTGAAGAACACGTACCGGCCGTTGTCCGAGACGTTCCACTGCGGCAGACCCACCGGATGTCGCGAGTCGGCGTTTGCCTGTTCCTCCGAGCTCGACACGTTGACCCGTGTCGTCTTTCTGGTCCGGAGGTCGTGGACGAACATGTCGGCAGCATCGTTCGTGTCGTTGGGGACGAGGTTGGACGCGACCGATCTGAACATCACGTAGCGTCCGTTGGCCGACATGGAGACGAGCCGGCTGCCCGTCTCGGCGAGAAACGACGATGAACGGCCCATATTTGCCTGCTCGCCCGTGGAGGAGACCGAGACGCGGATGGTTCGCTTCGTTTGGCGGTCACGTACGAAGACGTCCGGGACGCCGTTCGTGTCGCCGGGGACCAGATTGTCTGCAATCGAGGCGAAGGCCGCGTACCTGCCGTCGACGGAAAGCGCCGCCTCGTAGCTGTTCATGTTGCCCGATGTGCCGTCGGTGGAGACAGAGACGAGCTCGACTCCGTCGGTGCGCTGATCGCGAACGAACACGTCGTAGCTGTCGTTGGTGTCGTTCTCGACGAACGTCGAGGTTGTCGACCAGAACGCGATGTATCGGCCGTCTCCGGACATCGATCCCGTGACGGTGATCCGTTCGGCGCGGAGGGGAAGCGGCGTGTACTCGTTGACCGGGTCGGTCGTTGGAGCTCGGTCGACCCGGCGTACCTGATGCGACCGTCGGTCGCGGACGTAAAGAGCAGGCCTGCAGAGGTCGAGATTGGGAGTCGGAACGCAAACCGGATCGGGAGTCGCATCGCCGAAGGTCGTCGCACCCGAGTAGAAGGCAATCGAGCCGCCGTCCGCCGAAATCGACGGGACGAGCGAGTCGGCGTTGCCCTGGGCGCCATCCGATGACCGCGACGCGAGTGTCGTGACTCCCTGCAGCGCAAGGTTGAAAACGAGATTCCCGCTTCCCGATCGGTTGGTGATCTGGAACCAATACGTGACGTTGGGCCGTGCCGGGAATGCGAGCTGCGAGAAGCCGGAATCGTTCGAGTCACAGCCGATTCGCCGGAGATTGGATCGATCCGTTCCCGAGAAGACGCTCAGCGCCGTGCCGAAGTCGGATCCGAAGGTATTGGCAATCAGCCCGATCCGTGCCTTGGAGTGATAGCGGTACCAGGCCGTCCCGCCGCCCGCGCCTAGGCCGCCGCAGCTCCCCGGCTCGCCGGATTGCCTCGTGGCGCTCGACGTGTTCGTCCGTGCTGTGAACGGGACGGTCGAGATCGAGTACGCATCCGAGAATTCGTCATTGGTGAAAGGGTGCGCCACCACCACCGGCGCTGCGACACCCTCGAGTGCTTGGGGCTCGCCGATTGATCGTTGGTTTGTGCGGGGCGGGGCCGGCGCGATAACGCTGCCGAGCTCGCGCTCGATGAATTCGCCGCGCAGCGGTTCAAACCGTCCGAAGCGCAACGCCCGGTAGTCGAGGTCTGCGTCGGAGCCGAACGGATTCAAACGAGTCTCGGAGGGAACGCGAAGGCCGATGCTGATCGAGACGAATAGCAACGCCGCTGCGAGCACGAGACCGATGAGTGCGCCGGTTCTTCCGGTGAACCTAAGCACGCGCGGTCTTTCTTTGGCGTTTCTTCGCCGCCGGGAGGGTGACGTTGAACGTTGTGCCGGCGTCGGGATCGCTCGTGAACCAGATCTCGCCACCGTGCGCTTCGACGAGACGCTTTGTCAGCGCGAGGCCGAGACCGGTGGACGCTTGCCCGCGCTGCGCTTTGGTTCCCGGGACGCGGAAGAACGGCTCGAAGATCCGGGCTCCGACGTCGGCCGGAATGCCCACACCACTGTCGCGAACCGAGACCGTGACCTCGCCGTTTCGCCGGCTCGCTCCGAGCTCGATCGTTCCACCCGGCGGCGTGTACTTCACCGCGTTGTCGACGAGATTGAGCAGAATCTGGCGCAGTCGCTCACGGTCCGCGCGCACCGCGGGCATCCGGCCCGCGGATTCGACCTTCAGTCTGAGGTCGGCCGAGCTCGCGAGCCCCGCGACGGTGCCGCGGACTTGGCGCAGCATCTCGCCGACGTTGAGCTCCTCGATGTCGAGCTCCACGCCGCCGAGCTCGGCTCTCGCGAGCTCGAGGATCTCGTTGACGACCATGAGGAGTTGCTCGGCCGAGTCGCCGATCGTGTAGCCGAGGTCTTCGAGTGCCGAACGTGTCTTCCGGAAGGTCGGGTCTCGCAGCATCTGGGACTGATTGAGGATCACGGCCAGCGGCGTGCGGAGTTCGTGACTGAGACCGGCGAAGAACTCCGTGCGTTCGCGGAGAAGACGCTGCACCTCCTGCGTGCGCTGCTCGACTCGCGACTCCAGCGTCTCGATGTTGGCTTGGAGCTGATCGGCCATGAGATTGACGCCGCGGGCGACCTCACCGAGCTCGTCGTTGCCCATGACCTCGACGCGGGCCGAGAGGTTCCCCGAACCCAGTGCCCGGTTCGTCTCGACGAGCGGCTTCAGCTGTCTGAGGATCGCGCGCGAGAGCAGGGCCCCGATCGCGACGATCCCGATCATCGCGCCCAGCAAGATGAACCCGAGCCTGAAGCCGGTGCCGCGAACGGATGCGAAGGCGGGACCCGTCTCCGCGGCGACCGCAATCGTGCCGACCTTTCTGTTCTGAAGATCGAGTCCCGCGTAGAGCGTTTCGACCTGGTTGCCGCCGACCTCCGTAATTTGCGCCACAGGATTCGTCGAGGCGTCCGCCGGTACCGAGTCGGTGTCGGGCATCAGTCCTCGAGCGGCAATGCGCCGGCCGTCGATGTCGAAGAGTGCGAGACCGAAGGCGGGATCGCCCGGCGGGCGGACGGCGGCAAGAGCTTCGGAAGCGAGTGTGGCGGCCTTGAAGCCGGCGATGACGACGCCGGTCGAGGCGCACTGGGAGGTTCCCGAGCACACGGGCGCAACGATCGCCATCATCGTCTCGTTGCCCACCTGCAAGAATCCGGACGTCTTCGTTCCCGATGGGTCGCTGAGGGCTTTGGTGACGAACTCGGCTGAAGCCCAACGCGAGCCGGGGACCCTCGCCGGTCGTCCGTGCGATCGCTCTCGAACAAACTCGGCGACGCCGACGCCGTCGTTGTCCGTTGCAGCGAGCAGGTTGAGGTCGGACTTCAGTGCCAGTACCGACTGCAAGAGGCGCGCGACCGCGTCGGAATCGTGCCGGGCGATGGCTTGCGGCATGTTCTGGATGTTCGCCGCGAAGTTCGACGACTCGAGCAGATAGAGCTCGCGTTCGTGGATCAGCGATTCCGCATCGAGCGATCTGGCGATCAGATCCTGGTCGAGCGACGACTTTGCGCGTCCCGTGAGGTCGCGAACGATGATGAACGCACCGAGCACGCCGAGAACGAGCATCAGCGCAAAGAACGGAGTCAGGAGCTTCCAGAACAGGGGAAGGTCGCGAAATCCCCGCGCGGGGACCTCGGCTGCAGTCTTCGTCAGGGTGCTTTTGGCCAAGAGGTTCCTCGTGTGCCGCACCATTGTCGCAAGCATTGTTCGAACCGGCTCCAAAGCCTTTGGAGGGCAGTGCCTCAGTGTGTTCGCCCGGGTCGGACGGCACATCGGGGGTATCCCCAGACTTTCTTGGGAGGGTTGTCCCCAGTCGGGGTTAGGTGAAGCTCGGGATGACCTCGCGCCCGATGAGCTCGATCGTCTGCATGACCTGCTCGTGGCCGATGTTGTACGGGTTCACCAGACACAGGAGGAGGTCCACGCCGGCGGCTTCGTACCGCTTGCACAAATCGGCACAGTCCTCCGGTGTGCCGAGCACGCACGCGCCGGCTTCCGCAAGGTATTCGAGCGTGAGCAGGTCGAGGAGGCCTTGATCGTCGGTGTTCTTCAGGTCGGCGACGTAGGAGTAGTTGCCAAGATCCTGGTTCCGCTCGGCCATGAGCCCGGCGACGCTCGCGATAAGGCGCGCGCCGTGCTTGGGATACCACTCGAATGACTCACGGGCCGTTTCCCAGGCTTCCTCGCGGGTCGGAGCGCAGACGGTCATCGTGAACGTCGCCGCCTGGGCGTTCACGAATGCGCCGATCGGCTTCTCGCAACGTGCGAGCGCGTCGCGGTAGACGTCGATCTTCGGTTTGATCTGGTCGGCAGGAACGCCGACCGCAAACGAGCAGAGACCGAGACCGAGCTCGCCCACCTGCCGATGTCCGTCCTCGCTCGAGGTCGCGCCGAACAGCGGCGGGTGCGGCTTCTGCACGGGTTTCGGCAGCACTCGGCGCGGCGGCATCGACCAGTACTTGCCCTCGAACGAGTACTCGTCGTTGGTCCAGCACCCGACGACGTGGCCGATCGCTTCCTGCCACATCTCCCGCGTCTCGCGCGGATCGATGCCGAATCCTTCGAGCTCGGGGCGCGTCGACGATCGTCCTGTGCCGAAATCGACGCGTCCGTTGGAGATCAGATCGAGGACGGCGACGGATTCGGCCGTCCGGACGGGATGGTTGTACGGCTTGGGCATCAGCCGGACGCCGTACCCCAGCCGTATCCGCTCCGTCTTCGCGGCGATCGCGCCGTAGAGGACCTCGGGATTCGAGCAGTGGGAATACTCCTCGAGGAAGTGGTGCTCGACGGTCCACACGGCGTCCCATCCGAAGCGGTCGGCGGCAACGGCTTGCTCGATCGTGTTGTGATACGCGTCGCGTTCGCTGTCCGGTCCCCACGGGCGTGGGACCGGAATCTCGTAGAACAGAGCGAAGCGCACGCTGTTGCCTATCAAGCGGCACTGCACGTCGGCAAAGGGGGGGATCGCGGTGGGCCGAACATTTGTTGTCACAGGGGCGGCGTCGGGTATCGGGCTGGCAACCGCCGAGCGACTGCTTTCCGACGGCGCCGAGGTCGTCGGTGCGGACGTCCAGGATCCGCCGGCCGGAGCAGGCTTCGACTTCGTCCGGGCCGACGTCACCGACGCCGATGCCGTGCAGCGCATGTTCGAGGCCGTGGACGGACGGCTCGACGGCATCGTCCATGCGGCCGGCGTCGCCGGCGGCGGTCCCGTCCACCTCCTCGACAAGACGGAGTGGGACCGCGTGATTGCCGTCAATCTCACCGGCACGTTCCTGGTGGCGCGGGCCGCGCTGCTGCGCATGATCGGCCAGGAACGCGTCGATGGAGAACGCGGATCGCTGGTGTTCCTCGCGAGCATCGAAGGGATCGAAGGTACGGCCGGGGGAAGCGCATACAACGCGTCGAAGGGCGGCGTCGTGCTGCTGACGAAGAACATCGCGATCGACTACGGCCCGAGCGGGATCCGAGCGAACGCCATCTGCCCGGGGATGATCGACACGCCGCTGCTGCAGAGCGTGTTCGGTATGCCGGGCCTCGAGGGTCCGCTCGCCGACCTCACGAGGGAGCACAAGCTCCGCAGGTGCGGGCGTCCGGTGGAGATCGCATCCACGGCCGCATTCCTGCTGTCGCCGGACGCATCCTTCGTGACGGGCCAGGCGATCGTCGTCGACGGCGGCTACACGGCCGGCCGCGACCACGGCATCACCGAGCTAATGGGACTTGGCGGCTAGCGCTTCGGCCTCGTCGACGGCCGTGCGCAGCTTGACGAGCAGCTCATCGGTCGGACGGCCGTCCACGAAGTCGTCGTGGGTGGCGTACACGACCGTCGGCACCGTCAGTCCCCCGAGGCTCGCGATGAGCGCCCGGCCCCCGGTATCGAGCGCCAGATAATGCTCGGCGGCGGCCGCCGTCGCGACGAGAACGACGGCCGTCCCTTTGAGTGCCTCGTACTGGAACCTGTCGAAGAACGCCTTCAGCGCACCCGTGTAGCTCGCCCGGTACACGGGCGTCGCGACGACCAGGACCTGCGCGTCCCCGGCCTTCGCAACCGCGCGCGCAACGGCTTCGTCTTCGGTTCGGCCGAGAAGGCCCTCGGCCGGGAGCGACGACAGGTCGATGAGCTCGCCGCCGCGCTCAGCGACGATCGTCTCGACGAGCGTTCGCGTCTTGGACGTCGGAGCGTCGGCCGCGCAGACCGCAACGAGACGAACGGAGCTCACGTCGGGACGGCCGACCGCTCGCGGTCGAGCTTGGCGACTTCCTCGCGCACGATCGGTATCACCTGCGAGCCAAAATCGATCGTGTCCTGGAGCGTGTCGTAGCCGCGGGCCGAGAGGATGTCGGCGCCGAGACGGACGTAGTCCATCAGCGCCATCGCGACGGTTTCGGGCGTGCCGACGAGCGCGTTCGAGTTGCCCGCGCCGCCCGTGGCCTTTGCCGTCCTCGTGTACAAGGCGCGGTCGAATCGCTCACCGCGATCGGCGATCTCCACGAGCCGCTTCGATCCGGTGTTCTCGGGCGTCCGGCCGCCGGTTCGCCGGACCCACGGGTTGCGGGGTGCGCGTCTGGACTCGATACGCGCCACGATGTCGCGCGCACGCTCCCACGCTTGCTCCTCCGTGGGAGCCAGGATCGGCCGGAAGGCGACCTGGATGCGCGGCCGCGGCCGTCCGATCGCCTCGCACTCCTTGGTAATGCGCTCGATCTG